>JALGUG010000298.1 GCA_029820995.1 Candidatus Zipacnadia bacterium | reverse complement strand
CCCGTGTGTGAACAGGGGCGAGAGGTTCGAGCGGTTTGGAGGGGCCGGAGTACGAGCGGCCGCGGAGCGGTCGCGAGTATCCGGCCCGAGGGCCCTACGGCGGGCCGGATGCGGCCCCTGCCCCATCACGGCCCCTCCAACGTAGGCGCGTGCGGCATTCGGGCCCTCCGTTGGGGGTGCTGGAAGGGTGATGGAAAAGCTTCCATACGGTCGCGCGTGAACGCGGTCCTGCAAAGGACGGCCCGCTCGTATTCGCTCCCCTCATTCTTCATTCTTTAGATGAAGATCTTGTAGTTCTGGAAGCCGAAGGCGGGGCCGAGGATGGCCCAGAGGGAGCCGGCGACGTAATCGCCCAGGATCAAGCCGACGAAGAACCAGACGCCTTGGCGGTGCGCCGTCATGCCCCAGTAGCGGATGATGATCACCTTGATCAGCCAGCTCACGAAGAAGGCGAACCAGAAGTAGTCCATGGCGAAACTGATGGCCAGAGCGTAGCCCGCCGGGTGGAAGGGGATGTTGGTGAAGCGGTCGCGCAGGCCCTTGAAGCCGAAGGTCAGGGCTAGACCGACGAACATGAAGATCACGCCCCGGATGTTGACCGCAGCGGGGGCCTCAATCCACTGACGCAGGCGATTGTACGATTCCCAGCCGACCCAGGACTTAAAGCCGCGGCAGCGGGCGCTGGCGCCCTCGCGGTACGTGACGTCCAGATTGGCCCAGTAGCCGGCCAGGATAGCCCAGACGATGGCCAGGAACAGCACCCAGGCGAGCTTCTGGCGCTCAATGGGCGCCTGCTCGGCCATCTTGAAGGCCTCGAGCTGATTGGGCATCGGGTGGCAGCGGTAGCAGCGGTTGAACCAGTACATGGTGGCCAGGACCGAGAGGTTGCGCACGCCCAGGACCGAGGCGCCGCCGACGTACGACATGATGCGCTGCGGGTTGACGAAGTAGATCTCGTGGGGTGTGCCCAGCTCGGCGCGGACGCGGGTCATGGCCAGGGCCAAGAGGAAGTAGATGATCAAAAAGCCCAGGAAGGGAGCGAGCGTCAGGCCCTGGATATTGCAGAAGATGTACAGCGCCACGCCGCCGGCGGCCAGAGCCGTCAGGGCAAAGCGATAGGACATCGGCTCGTCGCGGTCGTCGACTTCGGAGGCTCGGCCGAGCAAGAAGCGGGCGATGTGGCTCCAATGGCGGCGGGTGACCCAGACCGCGAGCAGTCCCAGGCCGATCCAGGCGCCGGCGGCCTGCTCGTTGAGGTACGGATAGCCGGTGCTGGAAGTCTCGCCGAAGACCGCGGCGACGATGCGCTCGGCGCGAGCCAGCACATAGAAGAACCAGCAGGAGAACGAGAGGTCCGAGGGCAGGAAGAAGGCGAGGCCGATGGCGAAGGGGTACATGCTCATGCGGGTGGAGCCCATGGCCTGCCAGGGGAACCCCCGGAAGTGCTGGCGCAGGTCGTAGAGCTTGATATACTTGATCTCCGGGACGACGGGATACAGGACGTGTAGGCCGTTGATGGTGGCGATCAGGAACGAGACTGCAAAACCGGCCCACATCAGGCGGTTGCGGAAGAAGCGAAGGCTTTCCTGCCCCTTGGTGAGCTCCAACGGCAGGATGATCAGCGGGAAGGCGAGCTTCTCGTTCTCGGCCCAGGGCTTGCGGACGAGGACTGTGATACAGAGCATCATGCCGATGAGGATGCACAGGAACAGGCCCCAAAGGGCGAGGGGGATTAGCCAGGGCAAGATGTTCTGCGAGTGATACCAAATCGCGCGTCCTTCGTAGAAGTTAGTAAGAGCGCGGTCATCGGAGACCACCAGGCCCTGGGGGAGATAATCCAGGAACAGGTCGGCCCACTTGTTCTCGGGAGAGGCAAAGCGATAGGCGTGACCGATGCTGCCGAACATGTTCTGGATCATGTCGTGGCCGCTGAGCGTCGAAGACACGACCACCATGATGTAGACGATCAGCAGCTCGCCCTGTGAGAGGGCGGCCCGGGGCACAAAGCGTAGGAGTAGGAGATTGAGGACGGCCAGGCAGAACAACATGAAGACCGGCGTAATGAAGAGGGGCAGACAGGAGCCGTCGAGGGAGTACCAGCGCACCTCGACGATCGTGACCCACCAGCAGTTCAGCGGCATGAGCGCCAGGCCGATGAGGATCGCCCGAGGCGTGATGCCGCGCCGGTAGGTGGCCAGTAAAGGCGCTGGATGGGAAGTAGCCATGAAAACGGGACCGGGCGTGACTTCCTCGGTGGGCGCCGGACTCCTCCCGGTGCAGCGCGGCTGGAGGGGCCTTGCGTGAGGGCCGGCGTACGAGGTTGGCGCAACTGAGTAGAAGGCCGGAACAGTGGGCAATGCACTGCTGGGACACGAAATCAGGCGCAATGTGGGCAGCGCCCGGAGCTTCTGGGCTCGCGGGCTGTTCGTGGTGGCGCTGTCGGGTGTGATGTGGCTGGCGGTGCGGCAAGTGACCGGCGAATTGCAGCAGGCACGGGCTGCGGGAGCAGGCGCCGGGACGATTCTGCAAGGACTGCCCTATCTGGGGCGCCTGCTGTTTCAGTGGTGCGCTATCGCGCAGGTGCTGCTGCTGATGACCTTCGTGCCGGCGCTGGCGGGTGGGGCGATTGCGGGTGAGCGCGAGCGGCGGACGCTGGAGCTGCTGGTGGCTTCCCGGTTGAGCGCCCGGCAGATCGTGTGGGGGAAGCTGGGGGCCAGCTTGCAGGCGGCCCTGCTGTTGATCCTGTGCAGCGCGCCCATTTTGAGCCTCAACTTCCTGCTGGGCGGCGTCTCACCGGTGGAGGCGGCCGGCGTGCTGGGGATTCTGGCGGGTACGGCTGTGGTCGCGGCCAGCGTGAGCCTGCTCTGCTCGACGTTCTTCTCCCGGTCCTACCTGGCTGTGGTGGTCGCATACGTGGTCCTGTTCGCCCTCTGGGGCGGCGCGCAAGCACTGACCCAGGTGTGGTACGCCGTGGTGGTGTGGCTGCTGCCCGTGGGGTCGCACTCGACCGCGGCCGCCGTTGTCGAAGTGCTCAGCCGCTCCGATCCGGTCAGCGCCGTGAGGGCTGTGTTCGGCTCGGGACCATGGGGCACAGGCTCCCTCGTGGCCCCGCCGTTGTCCGCCGGCCTGTGTGTGGCCGTGGCGCTGGCGTTCAGTGCGGGAGCGACGCTGCTGACGGTGCGGCGTGTCCGGCGGATTCAGCCGGATGACCCCGGGCGGGCCAAATCGAGCCGCCTGATCCGATGGCTGGGCTCACGTCCCAAAGCGGAAAGCGGGGACCGCTGGCTGGCGGACATCGTCTCCAACCCGGTGACGGCCAAGGACCTGCGCGGTCGGGTCATCGGCAGCGTGGATTTTGTCGTGCGGGCGTGCTATGTCGGAGTGATCCTGACGGAATTCCTGGGCTTCATGCTGCTGGATCCCAAGCCCGCGGCGCTACTGATGTGCTTCTGGATCTTCGTTGCCGTTTGCCTGGGTGGGGTGCTCGGGGCTACCAGCATCGTGACGGAGCGAGAGCGGCAGACGTGGGAGCTGATGCAGGCGACGCCGATGAGCGCCGGACAGATCGTCGTGGGCAAGTTTGGGGCGGCGTTTTACAAGGTGCAGCTCCTGATTCTGCTGTCGCTGCCCGTGGGGTTCTTCGCCGCGGCGCTGCAGACGCTCCCGTGGACCAGCATTCCGGTGATGTGGCTCGTGGCCGAGGCGTATGCGCTGGCGGGAACCGCGATTGGGATACTCTGGTCCACGATTGCGGCCACACTGCCGCGGGCGATTCTGGGGGCGCTGCTGACAGTGGCGGCGTGCACCGTGGTGCCGGGGTGGGTGGTGTGCCTGGCCTCAGAGGCCCTGGGCGGCTCAGCCCCTGCAATTCCAGAGATCACGCCTCTGGCGGTCGCCCAGCAGGCTTTCATGGGCCTGGGCCCGGTGCCGGGCACGTCGGAGCCCGCGCCCCCCCTGCACGGGATGATCCCGCTGGCCCTGTACCTCGCAGGCAGCGTTGTGCTGGCCGCGGTGTGCCTGGGTGTGGCGGCACTGCTCTGCCGGCGCTTCCACACGCACTCGGTGATCCGCTGAGGCCCTGCTCGTCGGGGAATTGCGGCTATTTCAGGCGGTATTGCGGCGAGCTCGCGAGAGGGTTCTTCATGTACTTGATCTGCTGGCCGGGCTGGACGCGGGCGTAATCCTCTTTGGACAGCGTCATCACGAACGTCTTGCCCTCGGGAGTCTTGACCGTGATGGGATAGATGATCTCGGGGATGTTGTTGAACGTGTCAATCATCCTGCCGCTCTTGTAGTATTGCCCGATCTCCACGACTGTGGCCTGCTGGGGCCACACAAGGGGGCTCTTGGTGAGGAAGTAGCCGCCGATACACACAGCCACGAGAACGGCGATCCAGAAGACGACCGTTCCGGCTTTCTGGCCGATGCCGAACCATGCCATGCGTTTGCTTTTCATCGTCGTTAGGCACCCCTCAAACGCATTCCCCACTGGGCGAACGACACGCGCAGGACTGTCATCAACCCTAAACTAAAAGTACACGGTGTAGAGGGGCTTGTCAAGGCGCGAGTGAAGCGTCGGCGGGTCCCGCGAGCCGTCGGTCGGCCCAGAGCTGCTCGAGGTCCGCGACGAAGTTGATGATGGGAGGAGTGCCGACCAGGTCGGGCCGCAAGCCCGCCGCGCGCGCGGCGTCGGCACACAGAGGGCCGAGAGCGGCGACGGCCAGGTGAGCGGGCCGGTTGGCCAGGCGTTCGGGGCCCAGGAGCTGACAGAAATGCTGGACGGTGGAGCCGCTGGTGAAGGTGAGGATGTCGAGTTCTCCCGCGTCCCAGAGGGATCGAAGCAGCGGCGCCGCCGATTCGTCGGCGACAGTCCGGTAGGCGGGCACGACATGCACCGCGGCGCCGAGGTCGCGAAGGCCGCGGGGCAGCGTGGGTGGGGCGAGAGCTGCGCGGGGAAACAGGATTGACCGATGACGGACGACCTCGCGCGCGAAGGCCTTCAGCAGCCCGGGGGTGGTGAACTCGGCGGGCTCCAGGTCGGGGTGTAGGCCCTGGTGGGCCAGCGCCTCGGTGGTTGCCGGACCGATGGCGGCGAGGCGCAGGCCGCTGAGACGACGCGCGTCGCCACCGGATTCGTGGAGCACGTCGAAGAA
>JALGUG010000297.1 GCA_029820995.1 Candidatus Zipacnadia bacterium | reverse complement strand
CTGCGCGAGGAGCGCTCGGCAGCTCGGTGCCGGGAGGTTCTGCTCCAGCAGGGCTTCCGCCTGGAGCGGCGGTTCGCGCAAATGCCGACCGCCTTCGTTGCGGCCTGGGGGCGCGGCAGGCCGGTCATCGGGCTGCTGGCAGAGTACGACGCTCTGCCCGACTGCGGCCCCAGGGGCAAAGGTCCGGGCCACGGCTGCGGCCACAACCTGCTGGGCGCCGGCAGCGTTTTCGCCGCCATCGCGGCCGCCCGGGCGCTGGAACGCGAGGGGCGCCGGGGCACCGTAAGACTCTTCGGCTGCCCGGCCGAGGAGACCTTGGTCGGGAAGGTCTACATGGCCCGCGACGGTGCCTTCGAGGGCCTCGATGCCTGCCTAGCCTGGCACCCCGGCGCCGCCAATCAGGCCCACAACGGCTCCGGTAGCGCCATGGACACCTTCAGCTTCGAGTTCTTCGGCAAGACCGCCCACGCCGCCGGCGATCCCCATAACGGCCGCAGCGCATTGGATGCCGTTGAGATCATGAATGTCGCGATCAACTTCCTGCGCGAGCACATGCCCCTCTCCAACCGCCTGCATTACATCATCTCCGACGGCGGCAAGGCGCCGAACGTCGTGCCGGCTTACGCGCGCTCCTGGTACTTCATTCGCGGTCAGAACCGCAAAGAAGTCGAGGCTCTACGCAAACGGGTCATCAAGTGTGCTCGCGGTGCCGCTCTGGCCACCGAGACGCGGCTGAAGCACCACATTCTCACCGGGTGCTACGACCGCCTGGCGAACGATGCCCTGGCCTCCGCCCTCCAGGCTAACCTCAAGGCCGTTGGGCCGCCCCGCTTCACGAAAGCCGACCGAGACTACGCGAAGAGCCTGGGCCTGACCGGCGAGCTGGACGCTAAGATCGGCAAGATCAGCACAGCCCGCGGCGCCGGCTCCAGCGAGGAGGCGAATGTGAGTTGGCTGGCCCCGCTCACGGTCCTCAACACCGCCTGCTGCGCCAAGGGCACGCCGGGTCATCACTATCTGCTCACGGCCCAGTCTACCCACTCAATCGGCCTACGCGGCCTGCACGTCGCGATCCCCGTGCTGGCACTCACCGCCTACGACCTGTTCACCAGGCCGAAGCTCCTGGCAACGGTCAAGCGCGAGTTCAGGCGCCGCACGAAGGACTTCACCTACGACCCCCTTATCCCTGACGGCCAGCCGCCCCCGGTGGCTGACGTCATCCCGCCGGGCTAGGGCCAAGTTGCTGAGAACGGTGTTAGGTGGAGAGGCGGCGTGGTGTGGCACGAGGAGGGCTGCTCCCCGTGAACGTTGAGACAGGCCGCGAGCAAAGTTCGCGGCGGCACGGTGCTATTCGCCTTCTCCTGCGGCCGGGGGGACCACAGCGGGTGCGACCGGCGCTTCACCGGCAAGCTGGGCTTCCTGGGGCGGCAGGCCCTCTTTGGTCCAGCCGCGCTTTTCGTAGTAGATGTCCAGGAGCTTATCGTATTCTTCGCGAGAGAGCTTGCGGCCCGCAAAGGGGCCGGTCTGGATCGGCACGTCAAAGACGCGTTCGGGCGGGTAGTCATCCTGGCGGCGGACGCCCAGGCGCACATTGATGCCCCGCGTGATGTCGTAGATCGCACGCGACTTCTCGAGCAGCTCGTCAAAGGTGAACTCGACGCCGGTAACCGCGGAGTAGTACTGCGCATAGGTGGTCTCGTCGAAGCCCAGCTCGATCCAGGGCAGACGGCAAACGCCGAGCATGTCGAACAGCGGGCGCACCGTCTGGTGGTAGATGACCAGATCAGCCTTCTCCTCCAGGCCCCAGTCCAGTCCCATCTCGATCTCTTTAGCCAGGGGCCAGGCGCGAGCGTGATGGGCGCCGATGTCGCTGGTGCCGTAGCCGAGCGCCATGGTGATGGCCACCCGGGCGTCGTAGGCCGACTGCTCAAGGCCCTTGACGTGGCTGATGATGCCTTTCATCTGGGGCCAGCGGTCGAGAATGGCCGAGGCACCGCCGGCGAGTGTGTTGCCCACGCCCTCGCGGCGGGCGATCTTCTCGATCATGGCCAAGATGAAGTCGGCATCGTTCCAGCGAGGTTTTAGGCCGTCCAGGTCCTCCGCGGGGATGACCGCCTCCTGGAAACCCTCAGTGACGGCGCCGATGATGGCGCCGGTGGAGATGGTGTCAATGCCCAGTTGGTCGCAGAGGAAGTTGGCACGGACGATCAGCGCGAAGTCGTCCACGCCGAGGTTGGAGCCGAACATGCAGGCGGTCTCGTATTCCGGGCCCTCGACCACGGTGCCGGCCCAGCGCCCGTCCTTGACCAGGCAAACGTTGCTGCAGCACATCGGACAGGCGTAGCAGTTGGAGTCGCCGATCTTGAACTTCTCCTCCATCACGAAACCGTTGATCTTGTTGGCGCCCTCAAACTGGCCGTCGCGGAAGTTGTAGGTGGGCATGACGCCGAGGGTGTTGACATAGTCAATCACGCTCATGAGGCCCTGCTGCTGCCAGAACTCGAACAGCGGATGCTTGCGGAGGGTCTGGAAGCTCTGTTCGCTGATGGCGACGAGCTTGTCCAAATTGGCGACGGGGAGGTCGTGCGTTCCGCGCACGGCGATGGCCTTGATGTTTTTGCTGCCCAGCACGGCGCCGGCGCCGCAGCGGCCGGCGTTGCGGCCGAGATCGCTGGTGATACAAGAGAAGTGGACCAGGTTCTCGCCGGCAGGGCCGATGGAGGCGACGCGGATTTCGGCGTCGCCGAGCTCTTCGCAAATGGCGCCCTCGGTCTCCAGGCTAGCGGCACCCTTGAGCTGCGGGCAGGGGATAAGGCGCACGTCCCCATCGTCCAGGAAGATGTAGGACAGCTCGGGTGCTCGGCCGTGTAGAGCGAGGGCATCGGTGCCGGCCTGGCGGAGTTCAACGCCGAAGATGCCGCCCATGTTGCTGTCGCCGTAGAGGCGGGTGGCGGGCGACAGGAAGGCGATTGAGGTCTTGCCCGAGGCGGGGAGGTACAGGCCGGTGAGCGGGCCGGGAGCGATGACGATGAGGTTGTCGGGGGAGAGGGGGTCGAGGTCTGCGGTGACGTGGTCGGCCACCAGGCGGGCGGCAAAGCCGCGTCCGCCGATGTAGGTGGAGGTGAAGTGGGGATCAAGGGGCCGGCGAGTGGCGACGCCGGTGGAGCAATCCACCTCGGTAATGTTCCAGAAGTACCCGCCCTCAATCTTCACTGGGCTCACCGCCTTCCGAATCGGCATACTGGAGCCGTTTGGGCTCGCCCTCCTCCACATAAACCACTTCGCGCATGTGAGCGTAGCGCAGGGCGCTGGAGCGCCGGTGGGCCTGGCCCATGGTATGGAGGGGGACGTATTGCAGGGCCTGCTTGGGGCAGGCCTTGACGCACTCGGGGTCACCGTCGCACAGGTCGCACTTGAAGGGTGTCTCGATGTCTTCGTGCACGAACAGCGCGCCAAAGGGGCAAGACTCGACACATTGGTGACAACCGACGCACTTGTCTTCGTCGAGCCGTACGAGGCCGTTATCGCGGTAAATGGCGCCGGTGGGGCAGTTCTCGGCGCACTTGGGTTCCGCACACTGGGAGCAGACAATCGGCATCCGAATAACGGGCTGGGGGTACATGACCAGCACGCGGATCGCGCTCTTCTTGGGATTGTTGACGCCCCAGTGGTGGATGGCGCAGGTCAGCTCGCAGATGCGGCAGCCCGAGCACCTCTCAGGGATCACGGTGAGTCTCTTGGTCATCGGCTAATCACCCGTTGCAGGAAGAAGGGCCGCCGAGTGGTTCGGCGGCTGGCGGACAAACAGACGCCCGGGCGCGGCCCGGGCCGACGAGGATGTACTTTAGCATACTCGCAAGGGTTTTGCAACGCGATTGGCGAACCTGGCTGGGGCCTGCTGCCGAGAGTAGTGATCTGCCGGCACCAGCGGGCGAATGACAGGAGCCGTGCCGCAGAAGAGGAGGCCAAGTTCGATGGCACTGCAGTCGGTCATGCATCGAGTGGCGTTTGTGGACCTGGACTCACGGGAGGTCGTTTTGGAGGACCCGGGCGACGAGGTGTACGCCCAGTATCTGGGCGGGTACGGCCTGGGTGCGCAGATCCTGTTCACGCGCCAGCGGGCCGGAGTTGATCCGCTGGGGCCGGACAACATGCTGGGGTTGCTGACCGGCCCGTTGACCGGGACGGATGCCATCACGGGGAATCGGTGGGCGGCAGTGGGCAAGTCGCCGCGAACGGGGACCTGGGGCGATGCGAACTGTGGGGGGGTGTTCGGGCCGCAGATGAAGCAAGCGGGCTTCGACGGGGTGTTCGCTCGCGGGCTGTCGGATGAGTGGGTCTACCTGATGCTGGAGGACGGGAGGGTGGAGATTCGTGAGGCTGAGCGGTACGTGGGGCTGGACGCCGTGGAGGTGGAGGAGGCCTTCAAGGCGGACCTGGGCGACGAGGTGCGCCTGGTTTGTGTCGGGCCGGCAGGCGAGCGCGGATCGCTGATTGCGGCGATCATGAATGAGGGCGGCCGAGCGGCGGCCCGGTCGGCCCTGGGGGCCGTGATGGCGGCCAAGAAGATCAAGGCTGTCGTGGCGCGCCCGACGGGCGAGGTTCCCGTGGCGGACCCGGAGGGGCTCAAGCAGCTCCGGCGCGAGACGTTGAAGGAGTACTTCAAACAAGGCAATCCGTCCTTTGAGGGCTTCCACAACTATGGCACGGCCGGCATCACGGCAGGCTCGGTGGCCACCGGCGATGCGCCGATCAAGAACTGGGCTGGGACGCCGGAGGATTTCCCGGGCGCCGAGAAGATCAGCGACGACGCCGTAATCGCGTATCAGACGAAGAAGTACGGCTGCTGGCGCTGTCCGATTGCCTGCGGCGGGCATTCGAAGGTCGAGTCCGGGCCGTTCAAGTGCGACAATCACAAGCCGGAGTATGAGACGCTGGCGGCTTTTGGGGCCATGTGCCTGAATGACAATGTGGAATCGATTCACCTGGCGAACGAGCTGTGCAACCGGGCGGGGTTGGACACGATCTCGGCCGGGACGACGGTCGCCTTCGCCATCGAGTGCTTTGAGAACGGACTAATCAGCAAGGAAGACACGGGGGGCGTGGAGCTGACGTGGGGGAATGCGGAGGCGATTGTGGAGGTCACGCGGCAGATGGCCGAGGGGCGGGGCTTCGGCTGG
>JALGUG010000296.1 GCA_029820995.1 Candidatus Zipacnadia bacterium | reverse complement strand
GAGCCTCGCCTTCCCACCAGACGTAGCCGGTCCCTTGCGGCGTCTGGCCCTTGCAGGAGCTGACGCTCAACGCCAGCACGATAACCCCCAGGCTGGGCATGTACCGCACTCGCTTCATCATCACGTCCCCTCACCTCCGCTGACGGCCGTTGGGATCCCGCACAAACTGCTGCAAGGGCTCTTTGGCCGTTGCTGGGCTGCTCACCTGCTCGAAGACGGGCGGCCGCGCCGGCGGCCAGCGCTCTCCCGGGCTTTGTGTTGCCTGCCTGGTTCATTTGCGGTAACATGAGCGCATGAAGACCCATCTGCCTTTGACCTGCCTCGACCTGTTCACCCGCGGCTGGCCCCGAGCGTTCTTCTTCCGCGCCTCCGAAGGCATGGCCGCCAATCCGCAAGTCAGCTATCAAGATTGGGACCGCACCTTCGCCCGGCTCTGCGGCATCGAGGGGAAGGTCCTCGACGAAGAAGTCCCCGGCCGGTCCAAGCGCAACGTTGAGTTCTTCACCCGCTTCAAGTCACAGCATCCCCGGCAACTGGTGCTCTTGCACTATAACGGGAACTCGCGGGACCCCCGAGACGGCATCGAAGAGTACTTCGCGGGGCATTGGGTCTATTACACCGGCTGCCGGCTGACGCGCGACCTCCCGGCCCAGGCGGGCGAGGCGGAGCTCCACGTCGAGAACTCACGCCTATTCCGCACCAAGATGGGTCGCTACGGCGATAAGAACGAGGACCTCGGCCTGTGTCTGCTGGACGACCAGGGCCGGCCGGACTGGCGGTTCAGCGAGCAACTGCAGCTTCTGTCCGTTGACGCAGCGCGAAACGTGTTACAGGTCCGGCGCGGCTGCTATGGGACAAAGCCGCGGGCCTTCCCGGCGGGCAAGAGCTACGTAGCCGCTCATGTCACCGAGGGCCCCTGGGGCAAGAGGTCCAATCTGCTGTGGTACTACAACTTCTCGACGCGTTGTCCCCGGGACCCGGCGGGGCGAACCTGCACCGACGTGCACGTTGACGAGCTGGCGCGCGAGTTCGGGCCCGGTGGCAGGCTGCAAGCATTCGACGGCGTCGAGTTCGACGTGCTCAACCATCAACGCTGGCCGGCCGGCGGCCGCGGAGAACGGGGCATTGACACCGATGGCGATGGCCGGCACGACGGCGGCTTTCACGATGGTCTGAACGTGTATGGCATTGGCGTGTACGAGTTCTGCCGACTCCTGCGCGAGCGTCTTGGGGACGACGTACTCCTCCTGGCCGACGGCCACTCGCCCAACAGCCAACGGGCCTTCGGCCAACTCAACGGCATCGAGAGCGAAGGCTGGCCGACTCTGCGGGACTGGGACTTTCGCGACTGGTCCGGCGGCCTCAACCGCCACTTCTATTGGGACGCCTTCGGCCGCCGGCCGGTTTTCAGCTACTTCAACCACAAGTACATCCAGGGCCAGGAGGGGCGCTACCCGGACATCCCCTTCAGCCGCCACCGTCTGGCCCTGGCGGCGGCGCAATTCGTGAATGCGGCGGTTACTTACAGCTTGGCCCCACCCGGGGCCCGGCGTGAGATGCCCCCCGTGTGGGACGAGCTATGGGCGGGCGAGGAGCAGAAGATCGGATGGCTGGGCAATCCGCGCGGGCCGGCTCGTCGGTTGGCCCGCGAAGCTCCGGACCAGCTCAAGGGTCAGGGCCGTACGTGGCCGGAGGACTTCGTGCGCCGGCTCAGCGGCGAGGGCGTCAGATTCTCCAAGGACGGCGCCGCCTTGAGAGTCGAAGCCTCCGACCCGAAGGCCACCGGCCTACGATTCCGACTGGCGCGCGTCCCTTGCCACGGCCCCGACCTGTTCGTCGCTCTGACCATGCGCGCGGCGCCCCGGAAGGGCTATCCGCCGAACATGCCGCGACTCGCCTGGGTCGGCCTGGCGCGGCCCCAGGGCTACCTGATCTCAGCCGAAGACCCGCCGCGAACGGGCCTCTGCCTGCGCGGCAAGGAGGAATCCGACCTCGACCCCGCCACCGGCGCGAGCGTCCGATACTTCCCGTCGCGAACGCTGGCCGGTGACTCGCGGGAGGCCTATTTCTGCCATCCGCCCTGGCGCGGAGGCGTCGTGGGCTACACCTTTTGGGAGCGAGACGTGGCTGTGCCCGAGAAGGGTGTGCTGCGCTTCGCCCTGGGCATGGGCGAGCTATCGCCTCAACGCAGTGACGGCGTTGTGTTCAAGGTGCTGCTCAGACGCGACCACGGCGCGTGGGTCAAGCTCTTCGAGCAAACGTACAACGAGTTTCGCTGGCAAGACGAGGAGGTTTCGCTTGAGCGGTGGAGCGGGCAGACCGTGACGCTGCGGTTCGTCACCGACTGCGGTCCGAAGGATAACTCCACCACGGACCACAGCGCCTGGGCGGATGTGCGGGTGGTGTCTGCCCAAGCGCCGGAGCGGCGATACCGACCCGTGCGCTTCATGACCTTCGTCGGCCCTGCCGACTTCGAATCCACCTTCACCTTCCGCCGCATCGAGACGGCTGCCGTGGACCTCGAGTTCGTCATCGAGGGAGCAGAGCCGGTCTGGCTCCGGAATCTCTCCGCCCACGCCGCCCCGGATGTCATCCTTCGCGACTTCGACCGCGGCCTCGTCCTGGCGAACCCAACCTACCACGAGTTCACATTCAACCTCGCCCGGCTCTTCCCGGGGCAGGAGTTCCGGCGCATCAGGGGCACGGCCCGGCAGGACCGGCAGACCAACAACGGCCGGCCGGTGGGCGATACCGTTGCCCTGGGCGAACGAGACGCCCTGTTCCTGGTACGGGTTTCGCCGTGAAGGGGGGATCGTTCAGCCTGTCGGATCAGGGCTGCCAGCGCAGGCCCGCCGGGTTGTTGAGCTGCCAGACGCGCGAGGACTTGTACCACTTGGCGTGACCATCCAGCAGCCCCACATTGGTGCCCGCGTTGTGCCGCTCGCCGATGCCCGACTGCGCGTTGGGCACGTGGTCTGCTTGCACCTGATAGCCGCGCGCCTTCTCGGGCGGGTCCGTGCTGCCCGGCGTGGAGTCGGCCAGCAGGATCGTCTCCGCGGGGTACTCGAATCTCGACAGCGGATAGGCCACGTTCGTGCTGCGGTCTTCCATATCTCTGTTGAGCCCGATGGATAGCTCGCCCCGCGTGTCCCAGCGTTCGCTGTACGAGCTCCGCCCCCGAGCAGACGGACAGATGAACACCTGTTCATTGCGCACGTACGGCCGAAGATACGCCGGCCAGATCAGCCGGCTCCCGCCACTGCCCTGGCGCGACGGAATCAGCGTCTCGTCATAGTCCTGCGCGTACATCAGGATTGCCAGACTGAGCTGCCTCACATTGGACAGACACGACGTCTGCCGCGCCTTTTCCCGCGCTCTAGAGAACACCGGGAATAGCATCGCGGCCAGGATCGCGATGATCGCGATGACCACTAACAACTCAATCAACGTAAAGCCGCGTGGTGCCGTTCTCATTGCTGCCATGTCCCCGATCGAGATCCCGCGGGGCAGCACACAACAGAGCGGCGGCGCGCTGGACATTGCCGACGCCGCCGCAAGGCGAGCCGAACTGCGGACCGCAGTTCGGGAGGACACGCTGCCCTTTCCAAGCGCGGGAGGCGCACGGGTTTCCCCGTCCACCCTATCGCCCTGCCGCCATAACCGCTGGTCGTAGGCGGACAGGGTCGGACAGGCGTCGGAATAGCTTCGGTTGTCTACGCTGCGGGGCCATGCCCCGTCTCATCCGTACGAGAGCCGCGCAGGCGGTGCCAGGCCGACAGGGCTCCCCAGGCCACGGCGCCGCCGATCAGCCCGAAGGCGGCATACTGGGCGAGGGTCGGCACCAAGGGCAGACCGCTGCGATTCAGCGGCAGCCCGGCAACGCCGATCACCAGGACCTTGATCCCCAGCTTGCCCAGGTGGGCCAACATCCCCGCCAACAGCATCCACAACCCGCGGGCGCGGGCTGAGCGTCCCAAGCCGCAGGCCTCCACCGCTGCGCCGGACGCCAACAGACCGGCAAACTCGACTGCGCCCACGCCGCCCCACAGGGCGGCCACACCTCCACCCACCAGCGCGCTGCCGACAGCCATTCCCCTCCGCCGCTGGCAGCCCGCCAGGACCAGGATCGGCATCCAGATCACCGCCGAATGGCCGGGCATGTGCAATGGCGTCTTGATGGCACCGACCGCCACTGCCAGCGCCGCCGAGAAGCCCAGCAGTGCCGCCAAATCCCGCGTCAGCGCGCGAATATCGGATCCTGTTTCTCTGTGCAGAGCATCACTCGGTCGCACGGAGGCTATCCTCTTTCTCCCGGTCGCCGGGGCCGCCGATAATCGGTACCCAAACCCCGTCCCCTCGGCGCGAGCAGTATAGCACACACTTCCCGCCGCGCAAGGCGGGACGTAGACGCTCGGCCAAGATGGCGCCCTCGGTCAAGGGGATATCTTCCACGGTTCGCACCTCATTTCCTCCCGCATCGAGCACATCTTTCACGCTCAGCCGCCCCGACAGCGAGCGCAGACCTCCCACCTGCACAAACCGTCCGTCGTCCCCTCCCGATGCCAGGCAGGCGGCCGCAAAGGCGCCCACGATACCTCCGTCCCCGCCGCACGGATGCCGCAGGATGGCTCCCGCTGCTGCCGCCGCCGAGCGAACTTCGTCCTTGCCGACAACCCTCCGTTGAGCCTCCCGGCCCAGCTCGACGCCCAGCACTATCTCCGGGGCAGCGAGGCACAGCCCCGGCTCCGCGCCGGGCAGCGCCATCTCCCGCAGCCACTCCGCAACTTCGTCCGCCAGCTCCGCGACGTTCTCGGCGCGCCGGCTGAGGTGGACCACGTTCGCGCTGTTCCTCCGCGTGTAGTTGATCTCCGGCAGGATCGCAAGCTGATGCCGCGTTACGCCCCATACCGGGAATCGCGCCGACAGCCGCTCCGCGATGCTGCGCGCGACTCGACCGGTGCCCCCTTGTTCGGGGTTGTCGGTGTCGTCCACGGCAATCACAAGCTCAGCCTGAGTGCGGTATGTTTCCATCGTCCAGTGTCTCCACTTGTGCATCCTACGCGGCTCGACCGCCTCAGGGCGGCCGCCTACGCAATAGAACCCGTTTCACAGCCCTTGAACCCTTGTAGGAGCCCCTTCAGGGGCGATTGTCGTTCGTCATTCGTCCTTGAAGTTATGAAACCACTTCTAGGCGACTATCGCTGGGCCCACTCCAGACGAGTGGGATGATAGCTCCACAGCTTGAGCTCCAGCGTGCGGTATCGTTTCGCTCCCAGGAGCTGCTCGCATTCGCGCACGGTCTCTTCGGCCCGCTCGTCCCCGGCCGCCAGAGCCTTCACCTTGGCCAGGCGCGCTTTCAAGCGGGCGAGCTGCCAATCGGGAAGCGCGACCTCGGCCCTGCCCAGCGTTACTTCCGGCGTAGTGCACTCGTACGCCGCCAGTTCGTACGGCCCTGCCCAGCGTTACTTCCGGCGTAGTGCACTCGTACGCCGCCAGTTCGTACGGCGCCAGAGTCCCGGCGAGCTCACCGCGCGTCACTTTCAGCCTTGTATCGGGCGACAGAGCGCGCACCTCGCCGGCGCCCTTGAAGGGGACCCGCACTCTAAGCTCAGCGCCGCCCGTGTTCAGGAGGTAGAAGTAGCCTCTTGCGTTAAGCGTGGCATGGCGGATAGTCAGAGGCTCCGCGGAGGCTGGGTCGGGCGCGAAGTACACCTTCGGCAGCGCCCGGAAGGCCCGGGCGAAGCGTCCCACCTCCCGGT
>JALGUG010000050.1 GCA_029820995.1 Candidatus Zipacnadia bacterium | reverse complement strand
ATCGGATTTGGCCTGCCGGTGGCCGTGGTTATGGCCTCTTTAGCCCAGAGCAAAGCTGCGGCGGCGGCCCTGGAGGGTATCGCTCGGCAGCCTGAGATGGCCGGGCGGTTGCAGACGGCCATGATCATTGCGCTTGCTCTGATCGAGTCCCTGGTGATCTACTGCCTGGTCGTTGCAATTCTGCTGTACGTCAAAATGCCCGGCAGCGCGCAGGATGTCCTGTCGGTGATCGGCAGCGGGCACTAACGACGGCCGGCGCGCCGACGGCCCGCCACGAGAGGAGGCATGACCGTGGGTGGCGACATTCTAGATGCTCTCGGGATCAAGGCGTCCGACATGATTGTAACCGTGGCGGGCTTTGTGGTCCTGCTGCTGATCCTGCGCAAGTACTTCTTCGGACCGATCGGCAAGATGCTGGACGACTACCAGGAGGACCTGCGGCGCGAGAAGGCGGAGGCGGACCGCCTGCGGGAGGAGATGGAGCGGCAGCAGCAGGAGTTGACTGATCGGTTGGAGCACATTGCCGCCGAGGCCCGCGACAAGATTCAGCAAGCCACGGAACAGGCCCACGCGACCCGCGACGAAATCATCGCGCAAGCGCGGCGGGACGCCGAGGCAATCATCGAAAAAGGGCGCGACGAGCTGCGCCGTGAGAAGGAGCGTTGCCTGGCGGAACTGCGCGATCTGGCAGCAGACCTGGCGGTAGACGGAGCCGAGGCACTGCTGCGCGAGACCATGACGCAACCGCGCCAACGCGCCTTCGTGGACGACTACTTGCGGGACCTGGAGCGATTGCGTAAGAACTAGCACCTGGAGGCGGCGCGAGCGCCGATGTTGATTGACCGAAAGGCAGCAGCCAGATACGCCCGGGCCCTCCTGCGGCTGGCCGAGCAAGCGGGTAACGTCGAGCAGGTTCAGGCGGACCTGGACCTCGTGGCCGCGATCCTGGAGCAGGAGCCGCAGATCGCGCGGGCGCTCGACCATCCTCTGCTAACACCGGCACAGAAAAAGGAGCTTCTCCGCCGGGCCTTGGAGGACCATCTGCAGCCGGTCACCTTGGATTACCTCGAGATGCTCATTGACAAGCGGCGCACGAAGCTCCTCCCGGCCATTCGAGACGTGTTCCGCTCGACCTACGAGGACCACCTCGGTGTCGTGCCGGCACAGGTCGCCAGTGCGGTGCCGCTATCGGCGACCGAGCTGGCCTCCGTCCGGCGCTCGCTCCAGCGCCTGTTCGGTGCCCAGCCGATCATAACGACCGAGATTGACCCGGAGATTATCGGGGGCGTGCGGGCGCGAGTGCGAAATACGGTGATTGACGGCACGATCCGGGGCGCCCTGAGAAAGATGCGAGACTACCTGGAGCGCCAGGCGGAGCCGGTGCTACGGCGCGGCACCGTCGCGGACGAGCAGTGACATGGAGTAAGCCCGATGGCGATCAGGCCGGACGAGATCACTACGGTCTTGAAACGAGAGCTGGAAACCTATCAGCAGCAGCTCGAGATGGTGAACGTCGGAACGGTGCTCACCGTGGCCGACGGCATTGCCCGCGTGTACGGTCTCGAGGACTGCATGATGGGCGAGCTGGTCAAGTTCCCCCACGGCATCTACGGCATGGCCTTCAACCTGGAGGAGGACAACGTCGGCTGTATGCTGCTGGGCCCGGATGCGAAGATCGCCGAGGGGGACCAAGTGGAGACCACCGGTCGGGTCGTGCAGGTCCCGGTGGGTGAGCACCTTGCGGGCCGGGTGATCAATCCGCTCGGGCAGCCGCTCGACGGCAAAGGCCCGATCCCCGCCACAGAGTTCCGGCCGGCGGAAGAGCGCGGTCCCGGGGTGGTCGAACGCCAGAACGTCAAGGTCGCGCTGCAGACGGGCATCAAGGCGATTGATGCCATGTTCCCCATCGGACGGGGACAGCGCGAGCTGATCATCGGTGACCGCCAGACCGGCAAGACGGCGCTGACCATTGACACGATCATCAATCAGCGCGACAGCGATGTGCAGTGCATCTACGTCGCCATCGGCCAGAAGCTGTCCACGGTCGCGCGGGTGGCGGATGCACTCGAGAGCCACGGCGCCCTGGAATACACGACCATCGTGGCCGCCACCGCCAGCGATCCGGCGGCCTTGCAGTACATCGCGCCCTATGCGGGTTGCGCCATCGGCGAGTACATTCGCGACGCCGGTGGCCACGCACTCCTGGTGTACGACGACCTCTCCAAGCACGCCCAGGCCTATCGGCAAGTCTCACTGCTCGTCCGCCGCCCGCCGGGCCGCGAAGCCTATCCCGGCGATATTTTTAACCTCCACTCCCGCCTGTTGGAGCGGGCCGCCAAGCTCTCCGACGAGCGCGGAGGCGGATCGCTCACCGCGCTGCCGATTATCGAGACCCAGGCCGGCGACTATTCGGCCTACATCCCGACCAACGTCATCTCCATCACCGACGGACAGATCTACCTGGAGACCGACCTGTTTCACCAGGGCGTACGCCCCGCAATCAATGTGGGCCTGAGCGTTTCACGTGTGGGCGGGGATGCCCAGATCAAGGCCATTCGCAAAGTCGGGGGCTCACTGCGGATGGACATGGGCGCCTATCGCGAGTACGCCGCCTTTGCGCAGTTCGCCTCCGAGCTGGACCCCGCGACCCAGAAGATCCTGGCGCGCGGCGACCGCATGGTCGAGTTGCTGAAGCAGCCTCAATATGCTCCTCTGAACGTCTTCGACCAGGTGCTGATCCTACTCGCGGGAACCAGCGGCAAGCTGGACGACGTCCCGGTGGACAAGATCAGGGAGCTGGAAGGGCCCCTGATCAAGTTCCTCCGCTCGCGGTATCCCACGGAGATCCAGGAGATGGAACAGACCGAGAAGCTCTCGGAACAGGTTCAGGAGGCGCTGCTTAAGGGCATTGACGAGTTCAAACAGCAGCAGGGCCTCGTTCCGGCCGACACCGACCAGTAGGGGAAGGCGGGCATGTCCCAGGACCTGCGAACCATCCGACGCAAGATCCGGGCGATCGAGAACATCCGGCACATCACGAAGGCGATGCAGATGGTCGCCGCCGCCAAGCTGCAGCGCGTCCAGGGACGCGTGACCGAGGGGCGCCCCTATTGGGACCGTCTCAAGAGCATGATGGAGCACGTGGCCCCTCAGGCGGGGAGCATTGAGCACCCGCTCCTGCAGGTGCGCGAGCCCAGCAAGATCGGCCTGGTCGTCATTGCTTCCGACAAGGGACTGTGCGGCGGCTACAACCACAGCATCATGCGCGAGGCCGAGCGGTTTATCGCCGCCTCGGAACAGCCGGTCGCAGTGGTCACCATCGGCAGCCGAGCAGAGCAGTACGCGCGCAAACGCGGCTGGGAGCTCACCGAGCACTTTCCCCAGATAACGGAACGAACCCAGTTCGCCGAGGTCCTTCAGGTGGCCACACATCTGCGCCACCTGTACGAAGCGCACGAAGTAGATCAACTGCACGTCACGTACTCACGGTTCTACTCCGCGCTGCGGACCGTCCCGACAACGGAGCAGGTACTGCCCGTAACGATGGCGCAGACCGAGGCTGACGCCCCTGCCGGCGAGGTCGAGTACATCTTTGAGCCCAACGCGGCCGAGCTGCTGGGACGGCTACTGCCCCGCTATGTGGACACCTTTGTCTATCATGTCTTGCTGGAAGCCCAGGCGAGCGAGCACGCGGCTCGCATGGCGGCGATGACGGCCGCCAGCGACAACGCCGGCGAGCTGCTCCACGACCTGACGCTGGAGCGCAACCGGGCGCGTCAGGCCTCCATCACCAATGAGATGCTGACCATCGCGACGGGGGCCGAAGCGCTCGGCCGCGTCTGACGCCGGGGCGGCGACCCGAACAGAGCCCCAGCGGGTTGGGCCGAGTACAACTCGCAGTTGATGGGACGAATCTGATATGGCCACAGGAACAGTCGTGCAGATCATCGGACCGGTGCTGGACCTGCGGTTCCCCCCGGAGGAGCTGCCGCACCTGTATAACGCCATCAAGATCGAAGAACCTCAGCGAGGGCTCGATGTCACGGCGGAGGTCGTACAGCACCTCGGCGATGATGTCGTGCGTTGTATCGCCATGTCGGCCACTGAGGGCATGGTGCGGGGCATGACCGGCGTGGACACCGGCCGCCCCATCAGCGTGCCCGTAGGGCGGCAGACGCTGGGCCGGCTGTTTGACGTCCTGGGCAACCCGATTGACAACCGCGGGCCTGTGGACGGCCAGCGCTGGCCCATACACCGCGAGCCTCCCCCCTTCGTGGATCAGAGCGTCGCAACCGAGCAGTTCGAGACCGGCATCAAGGTCATTGACCTGATCTGCCCTTACGCGCAGGGAGGCAAGATCGGCCTGTTCGGCGGCGCCGGCGTGGGCAAGACAGTGCTGATCATGGAGCTGATCCGCAATCTCGCGGCGGAACACCAGGGCGTGTCGGTGTTCGGCGGCGTCGGCGAGCGAACCCGCGAGGGCACGCAGCTCTGGATGGAGATGCAGGAATCGGGCGTCCTGGATCAGACCTGCCTGGTGTTCGGGCAGATGAACGAGCCGCCCGGCGCCCGCCTCCGAGTGGGGCTGACCGCCCTGACCATGGCCGAGTACTTCCGCGATGAGGAGGGCCTGGACGTCCTGCTGTTCATTGACAATATCTTCCGCTTCGTGCAGGCGGGCTCCGAGGTCTCGGCGCTTCTGGGCCGCATGCCCTCCGCCGTCGGCTACCAGCCGACGCTGGGGACGGAGATGGGCTTCCTCCAAGAACGCATTACCTCTACCACCAAAGGCTCCGTGACCTCGATCCAAGCCGTGTACGTGCCCGCCGATGACTACACGGACCCGGCGCCGGCCACGACCTTCGCCCATCTGGACGCCACTACCGAGCTCTCGCGCGAGCTGTTCGAGCAGGCTATCTATCCCGCCGTAGACCCCCTGGCCTCCACCTCCCGGATCCTCGACCCGCGCATCGTGGGCGAGCGTCACTACCGAATCGCCCGAGCGGTTCAGGAGACGCTGCAGCGCTACAAGGACCTGCGCGACATCATTGCCATCCTGGGCATTGACGAGCTACCCGACGAGGACAAGCTCGTCGTGGCGCGGGCGCGCAAGATCCAGCAATTCCTCTCGCAGCCGATGTTCCTCGGCGAGCAGTTTACCGGCTTGCCCGGCAAGTACGTGAAGATCGAGGACACAATCCGGTCCTTCGAGGAGATCATCGAGGGCCAACACGACGATCTGCCGGAAATGGCCTTCCGCATGGTGGGAACCATCGAGGAGGCCGTGGAAAAGGCCAAGACACTCTAGTCGCACCTGAGGACACCTCGCCGCGATGCCTAACACCTTCCGTCTGTCCCTGGTAACACAAGAGCGCCAGATCTTCTCGGAGGATGTCGTCTCGCTGGTCGCCCCCGGAAGTGAGGGCTACCTGGGTGTCATGGCTCGACACGCGCCCCTGCTCACCGAGCTGTCCATCGGCGAACTGAAAGTCACCCGTCCCGACGGCACCGCAACGCTTTACGCCCTGGAAGGCGGGATTATGGAGGTCAGCCACGACGGCGTGATTGTGCTGGCCGACGCCGCGGAGTCAGAGGACACAATTGACGTGCAGCGGGCGCGAGCCGCACTCGAGCGAGCCCGCGCCAGGCTCGCAGGCCAACTGGAAGAGCGCGAGGTGGACATCGAGCGCGCTCGCCTGGCACTGTTGCGGGCCCTCAACCGCCTGAAGGTCGTGGAACGCCGCAACGGGCGTTGAGCCGGCCCGCGGCGCTAGGCCAGAGCCTCGTCCAGCATCGTCAGGTAATTCTCCACCGGCACATAGCTCGGAATCGAGTTCCCGGAGCCGATCGCGAACCGCCCGCGCGGCGCACAGACGTCAATCAGCCGGCGGACATACTCGCGCACCTCCTGGGCCGGTCGCCGCGCCAGGACATCTACGTCCACGCCTCCCAGAACCCCGATGCGGTCCCCGTACTTGGCCTGGAAGTCGGCCGCTGGGATGATCGCATCCTCAAACGAGTGCTTGCCATCAATCCCCACGTCCTCGATCAAGTCCTCCATAATCGTCTCAACGTTCCCGCAGGAGTGCAAGAAGTACGGCAGGCCCCGCTCGTGCGTCAGCTCCGCAAACCGCCGGTGCCACGGCAGGATATACTCGCGCAGGTGCTCCGGAGCGATCAGCGGCCCACTCCGGAACCCCATGTCGTCGCCGGGGAAGATCGCAATTACGTGCGGCAGGTCCAGCAAGTGCCGATAGTATTCCTCCATCAAGCCGCCAATCCGGTCGCAGACCGCGCGCACCAGCGCGGGGTTGTCATACAGTAGCAGAGCGAGCCCCTCGTAAGACATGATCTGCGACAGGTGCTCGTACATCCCCGCCGCGTGGCAGGTTAGAAACCCCATCCCGTCCGGCAGGTGAGCCGTCACATACTCCAGCGGCCAGAAGTCCATCCGCTCCACGCTGGGCCAGGGATACGTCTCGAAATCCTCCTCACTGGCAATCGCTCCCCGGTGCTCGTCCACCCAGCCGCGTCGGCCGCTGTCGGTGGTCGGATCCTCCGCCGTCAATTGCGGCCGGGGGAATCCCAGACCGATCTCCAGCCGCACGAAATCGTAGCCCATCTGATGCCAGAACGCGATGTAGTTGTCCCAATAGCGCGCCTGCGATGCCCGGTCGCCCCCCGGCTGCACCCACTCCCGCCCCATCAGCTCGGTCACAATGGGCCGCATCACCACGGGGTCCACAAGGTACTCGACCATCGGCGGCCGATCGGCACTCTCCTCGCCCATCATTAACCGGATGAACCGCTCGCCGTCGGGCTGCGGCCGTTGTAGCGGAACACGGAAATCGCCCAACTTGCCACCCTTTCCGAGGCCGACCCCAAGGCCACTCTTGAGCCCGCTTCATAACCCTTGTGGTAGCGCCTTCAGGCGCGACCATCCTCGGTCACCGGCGTTACGAAACCACTTCCGGCCCCACCCAGACCGGGCTCAGGTACGCATAGTGCCCGTCTTCCTGCCGGATGCGCACGTAGTAGCACGCCGTACCGGGCGCCGGGTCCACGAAGCGGAAGCGTGCCGTTCGCAGCTTGGGCTCCAGCCTCTCGAAGACCTCGTTGTTCTTCAGAAGCTCGATCGCCTCGACGATCGCCGTGCCGCCGACGAAACCGTTGATCGTCACCGAGTCGGCCTTGCCCATGATGCTGCCCATCGGCTGGTCGTTGGCGAAGTACTCGGCCACAATCCGTGGGCCGGTCGTGCAGTAGGTGCGTCGCTCCCACATCGCCGCGAACACGCCCTCGCGCGTGAGCTCGTCGGTCAACACGCCGGTGAGCCCGCTGAGCTTGTTCCAGCGGTGGTAGTAGGGGTCGAGCGGATGGCTGGGCCCCGAGGGAGTGCCCCGGTGGGTGTCGCTGCCCCCGACAAAGCCCAGCTTCAGCCCCTGGGCCAGAGCCGTCTGCACACTCGCCCCATAGCCGCCGTCAATCACTGCGTCGCTCAGCTCCTCCGTCTCGAAGGAGCCGCGGTTCTGCGAGACCTCCACCAGCCGTTGCAGCTCCTCGTCGTGCACCTTGAAGTCGCACGGCCCCCAGTAGTTCTTGGTGCTCGCGTTGGTGTGGTGCGGCACAATGATTACTCGCCGCCCCCGCGCCTGCGCGAACAGCTCCGGCCCCGACACCGCCGCCACGTCCTCGGCGCGCACTCCGTAGACGTTTCGATGGCCGTGTCGGTCCCCGTACTCCCGACCAAACAGGGTCACGAATCGCCCCGGCTCGTTGAAGCGCTCCGAGAGCTCCACAATCCGGTCGTCGAACAGGTTATGATCCGTCAAGCAGGTTAGTTCGGCGAAGGCGACGTCCCGGGCGAACTCGAAGTACTCCTCCTGCGTTCCCAGGCCGTCGCTGGCGAAGGTGTGCCCGTGAATGTCCCCGAACTGCACCGCCGTCTGAATCTCCGTCGTCATCACACTGCTCGTGCCGCGTACCTTGCTGTCGGCCAGCTCGGCGTCAATGTAGTAGCTCCCCGTCCTCGTCACTCGGCCGAACCTCTCACGGCGAAAACAGGCCAGCCCGCCCGGCCACTCAATAGCCGCCGGCATCTCGAGGCCCGGTTGACGCGGCACCAGATGAATCGTGCCCGCCGGCAGCTCGGTGGCGTTGCCATATTTATCCTCCGCCCGCAAGGCCAGCCAGAAGGAGCGGTCGGCAGCCGGTTTGGAGGGCAGCACTACGACCAGCCGCTCCGGCGGGCCGCCCGTGATCTCCATCACCGCCGGCTGCGACTGTCTCAGGCGCGCCATCTTCTCTCGCCAGCTCCGGCCCTCTTCGACCTCGTCGGTGGACACGAAGTGCCTGTCACCCTCTCCCACGCTGTCGAACTCCGCGTAGAAGGGCGCCTGCTTCATCGGGAACGCCTGTGCGCGGCAGTCGCTGAGCACGACCCGGAACTTCTCCCCCGGCTTCAGTGCCCGGCCACGGTTGTTGATGTGGATCAGTTGGGCATTGGTCTCATGATACCGCGCCCGGTCGTGCCGGGCCAGGAAGCACTCCAGGTCCGCCTCAGCCGGCACGTTCTCCAGCGTCGCCAGCCCGATGGCCCACCGGACCATGCTCCAGAAGTGCGGGGGCGTAGTGATCGGCGGGTAGATCCGCACTCCACCCCCGGTCGCCAGCCCTTCGGACCCGATCACGATCTCCAGCACGACCTCCACTCGCTCCCGGACGAAGGCCCTCTGCGGCGAGACCAGCTTGATGCTGTGGGGCATGTCTCGTTTCTCCCTGCGCAGCTCCAGTGTGCCGTCGAACTGAATTGCCCGTTACGGCACCGCTTCAAGTGTCACCGTCCGACGCTCCCCGAAGTATGCCCGACCCTCGGCCCACATCTGGAAGGACACCGTAACCTCGCCCTGCGGCGAAGCCGGCAGATCGAAGGCCGGCACTGTGGCATCTGCCAGAAACGGCGTGTCCCGCTCAATTGGCGCCCGGAACTCCCGGCCGTATTCCTTCCGGCCGGCCAGATACACTCCGCCCTGCTTCAGGTCCCTCCGGGGCGCCAGCCACGTTGCCTCGGCGATATTGCCGACCGACGCCCGGCAGCGCACGGGCTGTCCGGCTGTCACTTGCACCGTGTCTCCGTCGCGAACCGCGCGCCACTGTCCCTTCGCAGTACGAATCTCCAGCCGATTGAACTCCCCATTCAAGAACTCGAGCGGATTGTGCCCGTGATACGCCCCGCCGCCAACGGCCGTCAGCGGAGCGGTCGCCGAATCCGTCCCGGTGCCCGCCGTCCGGCAGTACGGCCGCTTGCCCTGCTTGACCGCCCGTAGGTATTGCTCCCCGTACGTTTTCCAGGCGTCCGCATAGTGACGGTCAAAGTCCAGCTCGATAAACGTGTCCGGTTTCGGGTGCTTCACCTGGGCGAACCGGGGCAGCGAGCGCCGCAGCACCTCGCACGCCGGCCGTTCGGTCCCGTCGGGCTCCAGCACGCCAAAATCGCTGTTCTCGCCCAGCCGAAAGCCGCCCGGCAGCCACCAGGGCGCGGCACCGCGAGCGCCCGATTCGAGGAACATGGCGTAGAAGTGCTCATATTCCGTCCTTTGGCGCTGCAGCTCCTGGGGATCAACATGCTCCTGCCCGGTGCGCCATACGCCTCGGAAGCCGTTGACCGTGTAGCCGAACTCCATCCATACCACCGGCTTTTCGCGCGAGATGAACCGATAGTATAGCGTCACCAGGCCGCCTTTGCGCAGATCATCGGCCGGCGTCGGCTGGCACCAGGGCTTGGTACGCAGGTTGTAGCCCTCCGGGCAGAGGTAGTCCACGTGCTTGGCGACGCCCACCGAATGCAGATGCGCGAACCGCACCCCGTCCGGAATCCCGCACGCTCCGCCGCGAAACGTCACCAGGTGCCGGGGGTCCCAGGCATGGAGCTCGCGGATGATCTCCCCGTACTTGCGGCTCAGCATGTCGCTGAACGCCCGCCGGAACGCGGCGACCACTCGGTCCCACTCACCGTGCTTGACGCACAGGTCCGATGACGGAATCTCGAGCTTCCCGTCTCCTGTGCGGGGAAGCTGGTAGCCCCAGTCCGTTTCCGCGTTTTCCAAGGTCCCGTACTGCTCCAGCACCCACCGGTTCCAATCGGCGCGGAAGAAGTTCATCCGGCCGCTCCAGGGCGTCTCGATGGGCTCCCACGCCAGCTCCCAGGTGTGAATCGCCGGATGATTCTTGATGCCGGCAACCTCAATGTACTTCTCGATCGCTTGAACATCGGCCCCGCGATACGGTCGGCCCCAGGGCAAGAAGAAGAACACCTTGATGTGGTGCCGCCGGCAGCGGTCGAGGAAGTCGTGCAGGTCGCGATAGCTCGCCGGGTCGTCGGGATTCGGCGGCTGAAGCGCGTGAACGGCGCTGATAAAGTTGATGCCGATGGATTCCATCCACGAGAGGTCGCGCTCGAAGACCTCCGGGTCGTACGTCTGGCGCTGCCACACGTCCAGCCCGGGATAGCCGCCTACGAAGTTCGGTCGGTAGTTGATCCCCAGCATGTACCATTTCTGATCGCCCAGCATGAAATTGCTGCCCTCGACGCGGACGAACTCGTCGGCCTTCGCCGGCTCCGAGGGCAGGCGCTCGACCCGGTGCGCGATCCGGTCGAGCACCTTCGTCCCCTGCCGCAGCACCGTCTCGACCTCATACCCCTCCCGGTCCAGCCGTTTCGGCGACCAGGTCCAGCGCGCCTCAGCTCGCTGCCCGGCGGCCACGCGAAGCTCCCGCTCGCCGTCGAACACCTTCTTGCCGCCCCGATCTACCACCTGAACCCCCACCCGAACCCGTGTCGCTTGGCGCGAGGCATTTACCACGCTCGCACCGAGGGCCACGGGTTCGCCGTCCCGATACGAGAACCACTCCGCGCCGCCCTCGAGAAGGAAGAGCCCCTGCGTCATGCCGGCGACCAGGTTGCGGAGCGGCTCCTGCAGCTCCGCGCCGAGTGCCTGCTGTGGGTCGGCAACGCCCACGTTCGCCCACACCGCACCGGGCGACACAGTATCCCCGACCATGAGCCACACGAGCGCCCCTCGCGTCTTGCCTTGCCGGTCCTGGGCCTGCACCACGGGCACCCAGCGCCACGGCCTCCCACGCCCGAAGCCCCGACCCCGTTCCCGCCAGACCGGGGAGTAAGCCGCCCCGCGCCACTTCGCCTGCCAGGCGCTGGGAAGCAGGCCCTGCTCCGGCCCGGCACGGAGCGTCGCGCTGTCCTGCAGCGGATAGAGCTTGTACGAGGGGCAGACACCTTCGATATCCGGCACATAGAAGTCGGGCGGCTGCGGCGCCGGGTCCTTCGCTGTGGCAAAGTCCCGGAACCAGAACGTGTGCCGCCCCGCCTCGACCTTGGGCGTGTGGCTGCTCGACAGTCCCAGCGTGAACCGCGCCACGTTCTGCGGCTGAAGCTGGTCCCCGGAGGCCCCGCGATCGGCGTCCGAGTCATGCCAGTAGGCGAAGTCCCGGGGACGCAGCACAACGGGGCGCCACTCCTCGCTCAGCGGAATGGTCGCAATCCAGCGGGCATGATCCTTCTCCGTCCATTCCAGTGCAAGCTGCGACGTCTTCCCGTCGCCCTTGGCCCAAAACGTGGTGATCGTGCGGTCCCGGCCGAAGGCTCCCTCGGCTTGCTGACCGAAGCCGTCCCAGCCCTCCAGGTCAAGGTCTACCCGCCAGGCGTTCGCCCCTTGTTCCGGCGCGGGCCGGATTGCCGACTGCTTCTCCGGATTGCGCGCTGCACGCCGCCAGGCATCTTGGGGCAGCGCAATCGGCACCGGCTTCAACGTCTCAACGATCGCCTCCGCATAGTCGCTCTCCGTCACCCACCCGCCGGGCGCTCGCACCAGGAGTTGCCCCAGTGCCGGCGCGCCGATTGCCAGAGCCTTGCCCCCCATCCGCAAGCACTCCACCAGCAGGTCCCGCCCCACGGTGGGCATCCGTCGCGCATCCGCGAGCACCAGCAAGTCCAGTCGCTGCCACGGCAGGGCGCGATCGGCCGCCGTGTCCCAGTCCATGACCGTCACGCCGTATCCCTGCGCCTCCAGCAGAACTCTCAGGCGCTCCGCTACCCTTCCCTGCTCGTCCGCCAAGATGGCGATCCGTCCCGCTCGCCCGTCGCGCAGCGTCACCTCTTTCCCCTGCTTGGCCCGCGAGCCCTCAACCACGAAATCCTCGAAGCGCCCCGCCATCCCCACCACCCGCAGTGCCGGCCGCCCGCGTCGCACGGCCAAGCCCCGGCTGAAGCTATAGGACCGCTGCCATGATTCCCCGCTCGCTGGGTCCGTCACCGTGCCGGAAATGCCCTCCGGCGTTAGCCGAAGCACCAGCTCGTACCGCTTCCCGTACTCCCACTCCTGCAGATCGCCCGTTTGCTTGACGGCCAGGAGCGTCTGCGGCGTGCTCGCCGTACTCTGAGCCTGATGCCGACCGCGGAAGCGCTCGACCAGCTCACAGTACCGCCTCTTCTCCGGACTCTGCACCAGCAGCAGTTGCCAGGTGTTGCTCGGGTCCAACACCAGCGCCAGCCCCGCATTCGGCCAGCTCCCCGCCAGGTGCTCCGTAACGGTCAGCGTTGCGCGGCAACTCATCTCCGTCAGGTCCGGCAGGCGCGTCAGCAACAGTCCCTCCCCGCTCCCTCCCCGGAATCGGCAGGCGCCATCGCCAATCTGCCAGATGCGCGCACCCCGCAGCTCGTACTGCTGCCACTGCCGGAAGTTGTCACGCCAGAGCTCCTCGGCCCCCGAGACGGCGGCGAGGCTCAAGATCAGCAGCGCAACGTGCGCACCAATTGCCCTCATTTTGCGTCCTCCTCCGGCCCTTTGCGGCCCTCGAGCTTGATCGGCAGATGGCCGTACTTGAGAATGCCTCGCGAAATCGCCAGCATGCCCCGCTGCCAGCGGTGCGGCGGCATATCCTCCGTAATCCCGATCAGAAACCCCGTCCCCGGCGCCGACTCCAGCAGGATCTGCCGCGTCACCTCTTCGATCTCCTCGTCCGGACGCAAGAAAACCGAGGACGGGAAGTTGATCCACAGTGCCTTGTCCGGCCAAAGCACCCGCGCCTCGGCCACGCTCAGATCGCAATCGGGCGGCGGTGTGAACGCCTCCACGTAGTCCATCTTCGACCGCGCCACGGCCGGCGCGAGCAACCGGTTGTTCGCATCCATGTGCACGCCCATCAGCTTCCCGTGCTCGTGCATGATGTCCGCAAACTCCTCGTAGTGCGGCAGCACGTACTGCTCGAACCGTTCGAGCCCCACGATTTCCGGACTGACGTTGCCCCCGTAGTTCGCGGCCAACGCCGGTGACTGAGCCACAATCGGATACATTTTCCGCCGGTCTTCCGTCAGCGCGTCATACAGCTTGAGCACCTCG
Source organism: Candidatus Zipacnadia bacterium (assembly GCA_029820995.1). Taxonomy (GTDB): domain Bacteria; phylum Armatimonadota; class Zipacnadia; order JALGUG01; family JALGUG01; genus JALGUG01. Next base: position 9,616 of record JALGUG010000050.1, on the reverse strand, counting down.
TCCCTGCGCTCCGCCCACTCGACTGCAAACCCTTCCGGCCCTAACAGGCGGTAGATGATCTCTTGCAGCGGCGAATATGGCAGCCCCGCCCGCAGGAAGGCATCCTCCCCCATCATCTCTTGCTTTTCCAGGAAAGGCTCATAGTTCGGCGCATGCTCGCGACACGTGATCATTGCCAGCAGCGCCGGGTAATCCTGCGGCCCCTTGAACACCTTCTCCACGTTCCACGAAGTGCCCGGTGCCGCTTCGTCCACCCGCGTCAGGTCGCCGGCCGGCGTATGGATCACCGTGCGCGTGCGTCGTCGCCCGTGTTCCGTGATAGGAATCGTCTCCTGCCACACCCCCGGCGTGCGGGTTGCAATCACGCCTGGGCTGCGCTGCACGATGCACAGCCCCTCGTTCCGCAACTGCCGCTCCACTGCGCACTGCGGGATCATGCACTCGTACACGGTGAAGGGCACGTGATCAGTCAGCTCGTGCCGCAGCGCCGCTTCAACTCTCTCGCGCGGCGTCGGTTCGTGACTCACTGTGGCTCCCGGATGAACCCGTTCTCAAAAAGGTAAGGCACCAGGCGCTTGCAGCGCGAACATTAGTCGCCGACGATACGCTTCCCTCTTGTGACGCACAGTTCGGCCTCCCCTCGGGCCTCCACTGACGCTCCAAGGGGCGGGCGGCCTCTAGGAGGCGAAGGAGACCCCTGCGGCGAAGCTATCAGCATACGCTGCCACCTGCCGGCGGGCCGCAGCGTCGGGGCATGCTCTCAACGCAAAGGGAGGCGTTGTGATATGGAGGCAGACCGCAGGAAGGAGATTCTGGCGACCCAGCGTCCGAAGGTCTTCTGGCAGGGCGAACCGATGCTGGGCGGGTGGTATACCGACGAAGAAGTCAACACGGTAGTGCGCGTCATCCGGGATTCGATGGACCCCACTAAGGGCTTTGGCTTCATCTGTCCCGAGATCGAGCAGTTCGAGCAAGACTTCGCGGACTACTGCGGCACGGCGCACTCTATCTCGATCAACGGCGCCGGGACCGGCCTGGACATGGCCGTGATGTGCTTGGACCTGGAGCCGGGAGACGAGGTGATCGTTCCCAGCATCAACTTCCGCGCCTCGATCATGGCCGTCCTGGGCCAGAAGGGCCGGCCGATATTCGGCGAGGTGGATCCGCGCACCTTCGAGCTGGACCCGAACGATGTGGAGCGCAAGATCACGCCCCGCACGCGGGCGATCTTCCCCACGCACATGAACGGGCTCTCGGCCCCGATGGACGACTACCTGGAGATCGCCGAGCGCCACCCGCACCCCAAGCACGGCCCCCTCAAGGTGCTGGGCGACGCAGCGCGGGCCTGCGGCGGCGGGTACAAGGACACCAAGATCGGCAAGAAGGGCTGGATGACCGTCTTCAGCTTCCACACCATGAAGCTGATGACAACCCTCGGCGAAGGCGGCGGCATTACCACGGATGATCCCGAGGCCCTCCAACGCCTCCGCAGCCTCCGCCAGTTCGGCGGCGCCGAGGGCTGGGGCACCAACTACAAAATGACCAAAGTCCAGGCCGCCGTGGGGATCGTCCAACTCAAGCGCCTGGACGAAATGATCGCTCGCCGCGTCCAGCGGGCCCGAGAGCGCACTGAACTGCTCAAGCACATTCCGGAGCTCACCCTCCCCTACGAGCCGCCCGACTGCCGGCACACCTTTTACCTCTACACCATCCTGGTGCCCCGGGAGTGGGCCGGCGAGAAGCGCGACCGGCTCATCGAGATCATGCGCGAGGATTACGGCGTCGGCTGCGTCGTGGCCAATCCGCCCTGCCACCAGACCATTCCCTTCATCAAGCAGCACGCCGCGGGTCAGGAACTGCCGCTGTCCGACGAGCTGGGCGCCCGGCTCTTCTGCCCCGGTCTGCATCCGCAAATGTCAAAGGAAGACAACGAGTACATCTGCGCGGCGCTGGAGGAGACGGTCATTCGTCTGCGCGAGGAGAAATAGGGGCGCGAGACCCGACGGAAGGCCCCGGACAGGGCGTCATGACTGCAGCCCCCACACCAGGGGCCCCTCTTAAAGGCAGCCCGAGCGTACGCGACTCCAGACGACATTGGCCTTCCAGGCCCCACGTATCCCAGGCAATTCTGCCGACAGGCGCGACTTGATCGTGACCATCCGCGAACGCTTCCTCGCCGTCGTCAACTTCGAGCAGCCCGACTATGTGCCGTATTGGTACGCGCCGGGCATCGGCCTGGCGCACCCGGAGACCGTTGCCCGTTGGCAGGCGGAGGAGCGCTACCCCAGCGACTTCGATTCCCTCGTCGAGTTCTGGGGCGCCGAAGGCTACTACACTCTCCCCCTGAATATCGGCTTTGTCCCCCCCGTCCCAATAGAGCGCCTTGACCTCGGCGACGGCTATGTCCTGATCAAGCAGGGCGCGGCCCAGACCCGGGAGCTGGCGGATAACGCCGACCGCTATACCATGCCCCAGTTCGTCACCTACATGATCGAGGGCCGACGCCACTGGGAAGAGGAGTTCCTCCCACGGCTGAACCCCCACGATCCCGCACGGGCGATCCCGAACCTGGAAGCTCATTTGCAGGCCGCCCGCGCCTCCGGCCAGCCGGTCCTGATTCCCTGCCCCAGCTACTTCGGTCATCTGCGGAGCTGGTTCGGCCTGGACCGTGTCTCGTACCTCATGTATGACGATCCCGCACTGATCCATGAGATCAATCGCGCCTTCACCGACGTCTTTCTCGCTCAGGCCGACAAGGTCGCCGGCCAGATCCAGATTGATGCGCTTGGCGGTTGGGAGGACATGTGCTACCGCAGCGGAATGATGATCTCGCCCGACGCCTTCCGCGAGTTCTGCACGCCCTACTACCGCGAAGTCGCGGGGTTTGCTCGCGATGTCGGCGCGGCGGTCGTGGACATTGACTGCGACGGCGACGTCACCGAACTGGTCGCCTGCCTCTGGGAGGCCGGCGTGAATATGTGCCACGCCTTCGAGCCGACCCACGGCGGCTCGGACATTCTCGCTCTGCGGGAGGCCTTCCCGCGCTTCATCATCTGTGGAGGTCTGAACAAGTACGCGATGGACGCGCCCGATCCTGCCGCGGCACTGGCCGAGGTGGATGCCAAGGTGCCGCCCATGCTACGACGGGGCGGCTATCTGCCCAGCATAGACCACGGCCTGGGGCCCCTGGCCCATTACCGCAACTTTTGGCACTTCATGAACCGCATTCGCGAGCACTGCGGCGCGCCCCCGGCACCGTTCCAGGAGATCGGCCCCCCTGCCGCCTAGTAGGAGGAGACCGCCGGCCCTCACGCGAACTCGCCATGCATCCACGATCTGGCTCCAAGGGGCACAATTTCACATGACTTCCCGCGAGATTATCCAACGGGTTCTCGCCCACGATCACCCGCCTCGCATCGGCCTGACCTTCAGCCCCTACGAGGGTGAGCCGCGCATCTGCGACACCGCCGGCATGGGGCCCGCCGCCGATCCCAACTTCCAGGCCAAACGCTGGAAGGATGGTCAGGGCGGCGAGTGCTGGGTGGACGAATGGGGCTGCACCTGGCGCCGCCTCGAAGGCAAGACCCTGGGCGGCGAGGTGATTGATCCTCCGCTCAAGACCTGGGACGACCTGGACACTTACCGGCCGCCCACGTTAGCCGACCGCTCCCGCTACAAGCACTGCGCCGAGGTCCGCGACAAGCACCAGGACAAGTACTTGCTGGGCGGTGTCCCCGGCTGCGCTTTCAACGTGGCGCGCTACCTGCGCAGGTTGGAGACCTACCTGGAGGACTGTGCCGCGGAGCCCGACAAAATCAAACGTCTCAACCGCATGGTCAATGACATCGTCTTGACTCAGGTGGATATCTACGCCGAGTACGGCGCCGACGGCATCACCTATTGCGAGGACTGGGGTACCCAGGAGCGACTGCTCGTCAGCCCTCGCATGTGGCACGAGATCTTCAAGCCCGACTTCGAGCGCCTGCTCAACCACGCCCACAGCAGGGGCCTCACCGTCTGGATGCACTCGTGCGGCTATGTCCGCGATATCATCCCCCCACTGGTGGACCTCGGCATGGACCTGTTCCAGTTCGACCAGCCCGACCTGCATCGCATAGACTGGCTCGCCCAGTTCCACGGTCGCGTCACCTACTGGTGCCCCGTGGACATCCAGACCACTCTGCAGACCGGCGACGAGGCTGTCATCAAAGCTAAGGCGCGCGAGATGGTGGAAAGGCTGGGGATCGGCGGGGGATTCATCGGGAAAGACTACGGGGATAACATGTCAATTGGCTGTGACCCTCTGTGGCAGCATTGGGCCTACGAGGAATGGCTCCGGGTCGGCACCTTTGACCCCGCGCAGGCTGAGGTGCCCGCCTGATCACCCTTATTGACAGCACTCACTGCTGCAGATCGCAGAACGTCCGGTGAGCCCAACTGGTCTCGTTGGAAAGCGGGCATCTCGCATGGGATGCCTGCAAGCGTCTGGCAACGTGCGGCGGAACGCACGAACACCGAGGAGGCATGACGATGAACAGTTGGACCCGCCGGATCGTCGGCTTGTGGGCTGTCGCACTCGTGGTCTCGCTTGCGCCGGAGGCGATGTCGGCCGATATCTACGTGTCAATTCAGCGCGGCAAGAACAAGAAGGGCGAGGGCACGACCGCAAGTCCGTTCAAGAACATCGAGTGGGCGATCAAGAAGGCCCAGCCGGGCGACGTTATCCATGTTGCGGAAGGTCACTATCCCGGGATGGCACGCCGCGGGCACTGGGAAGTCACGACCAATAATCTCACTTTCCTGGCGGGGTACAAAGACGATTTCAGCGCCCGCGATCCGTTCACGCACGTGACGCTGCTGGCATGGGATGACTCCCCTCAGAACAAGACGAAGCGGTTCCCCGGCCCGGAGTTCCAGGCAGTGAAGGACGCCGGCGCCAGGCGGGCGAGCTGCCTGGGCGGCATCGTCATTGACGGCTTCACGCTCGACGGCGGCCCGCGCAACGCATACCGCGCCGATAAGGGCAATCCGTCCCTGAAGCGGGACAAGACACCCAACGACACCCTGGTGCAGATCGCCGTGGAGACCGGCTCCGTGGGCGTGGTGCGCAATTGCACCTTCCTTAACCCGGGTGAGACCGGATGCGTGATCGCCCAGGCCCGTCCCGGCGGCCGCGTTGAGATCTACAATAACGTGTTCGTCAATTCCCTATACCACCAACTCGATGTCGGGACAAAACAGGACCGAAAGGGCGGCCGGGCCGACTTCGACATTCACCACAACACCTTCCTGTTTGCCTGGAAGGTCTCGGGGAACGGCTCCGGCGTGTACGTCCGGCCGTACTCCAACGTGAAGGTCCACGGCAACATCTTGGCCTGGGGTGACCTCTACGCCCTGAGCAACGCATTCTACGAGAAGAAGCTCAACGAGCGCGGCATTCCGGTCAAGCAGGGACTGGCCAACGAGAATGTCGAGTTCGACAATAATCTCCTGCACATGTGGCAGCGCGGCATCTATGGCTGGGTCATGGAAGGGCAGTCCGGTATACTCGCAACGACGAACGTTGACGAGCTGGAGGATACTTCGCTGGCCTCCGCGGAGGGTAACCAGATCGCCGACCCGCACTTCGAGTATAACAAGCAATGGATGACGCACTACGTCAACCGGCAGGATTCCGTCCAGGGCGAAGTGACCATGGACGCAATGAACCAGGCTCGGCAGATTCTCGGGCTGCCACTCCAGGCCGCGCCGGGCACCAACCGCAAGGGCTACGCGATGCGCTATCCCCTGGCGGACGTGATGAAGTTCCGCCAGCCCAAGGCACCCGAGGCCAATGGTCGCGGCGCCACAATGCAATTGGTCGTGCTTGAGCCGGGGAAGCCGGGCCGGCCCTAATAGCCAGTCTCGCGCCGGCTCACATGGAAGGAGCACTCCCGTGCCTGAACTCCCTGAGCCCTTCGTTCGCCCGGTGAGAGTGCCGGAGCAGATTGCCCTTTGCACCGCCGAGCCGCCCCTTGCTCGCGCCGGCGAGACCGGACGCTGGAAGCTCAGCTTCGAGCTCTCCGAGAATGTGGCCGAGGGCGAGGAGCTCTACGTCCTGTTCCACGGCGGCCGCAATGTCAAGGGAGCGTTTCGGCCCCTCCAGGTCACGGACCCCGATGCCCCCGGCTTTGTCTCCGCCCGGCACGCCGGCGGCGAGCCCATCGCCACTATCGCGCCCAAGAGCGCCGCCGGCGTCGTAGCGCTGCAGGTCCCGCCAGGCGGGCTGGCAGCCGGCGACAGTATTGTGGTGGAGCTCGGAGGCTCTGCAGGTGTCACAGCGCCGACCGATTCCTTGAGCAACAAGGTGTTCCTACTGTACAAGCCGGGACCGGAGCGCAACCTGGGCGTACCCGCCACTAACGCCGATGCGCCTCGCACGATCGTCGGCGCGTGCCTGATCCATGTCACGGGAGGTCGGCTCAGCCGCCTGCGCGCCTATGCTCCCAGCCAGTTGCGGGAGGGCGAGGAACTGCGGATCCTGGTGCGTCCCGAGGACGAGCGCGGCAACGTGGCGTACGAAGAGCCGGGAGAGCTGGTCGTGCGGTTGAACGGCCAAGAGCTTGACGCGCAGCGGAACCCGGTGCAGGGGTGGACCTGCTGTGCGCTCGACGGGATTCGCCTCGCCAAGCCTGGGGTCTATCGGCTGGAGGTCGAGGACCTGTCGCGGGGACTGACAGCCGTCACGAACCCCCTTCGGCTCGGCGAAAGCCTGCGCGAGGGCGGCCGGGCTGCAGAGCCGACAGGCACCCAAGGCAATCTGTACTGGGGCATGATTCACGGCCATACCGAACTGTCCGACGGTGCGGGAACGGTGGACCACTACTTTCGCTACATGCGGGACACGTGCCATCTGGACTTCGGCGCTCTGGGAGACCACGACCACACCTTCGAAACCACCGAGGAGATGTGGCGCCTGGCCCAGCAAGCCACTGCCCGCTATCACGAGCCCGGCCACTTCGTCACCTTCCTGGGCTACGAGTGGGCCAAGTGGCGACAGAACGGTGATGGCGACCGCAATGTCTACTATTTGCAGGACTGGCGCCCGATGTATCGCTCCGATAACGACAACTACCCGAACCCACCCGCACTGTTCCAGGCGATCAAAGACGAGACCGCCATGGTGATCCCCCACCATCCCGCCGAGAGGGGCAATCACTGCGACTGGAAGGACCATGACCCGGACAAGGAGCGGCTCGTGGAGATCTACTCGGTGTGGGGGAACTCCGAGCGCAGCGTCCATGACGGGAATCCGTACCCGGTCCGGCCGTTCCCGCAGCGTGAGGGGGCGCCCCTCGACGCCGGCGAGGTGCCCGCGGGGTTTGTACAGCGAGCGCTGGAGTTGGGCTGGCGAGTGGGCTTCACGGCCGGCGGCGACAACCACAGCGGCCACCCCGGCGATGAGCGTGGCGGCCTTTCGCCCTGGCAATACAAGGCCGGGCTCTTGGGCGTCTACGCGGCGGAAAAGACGCGCCAGGCAATCTGGGAGGGCCTCTGGAACCGGCGCTGCTACGCTACCACCGGGGCGAGGATCGTGGTGGCTTTCACGGTTGCCGGGGCGCCGATGGGTTCGGAGCTGTTCCTGGCTGACCGTCCCGAGTTGGCCCAGTCGCGCACCATCGCCGCCGCTGTGAACGGCACCGCGCCGATTGCCAAGATCGAAGTCGTGCGCAACAACCGTGACGTTTACGTCCACGAGGGCGGCGGGCCCGACCTGTCCTTCGAGTGGCGAGACATGGAGCCCTTTGCTGAGATCGCCCTGCCCCCCGGTCCGCATGCGCAGACGCCGTTCTGCTTCTACTATCTGCGCGTCACCCAGGAGGACGGCGAGATGGCGTGGGCAAGCCCGGTGTGGATCTCAGAGTGAGTGCATGGGGGCAAGACTGGCGAACTGTGTTCAGCTATCCTGAACGATACCTCAGATGACATTTCGCGCGAGCCCGAGTGGGCGGTTAAGCCGCCGAGCCGGCAGCTTTGGCGCGGTTGACCACGCTCACTCTGTCGCGCCGTGTTTTCGTAGCAGCGCCACCATGTTCCGGTATCCGTAGCGCGCCGCCTGGTGCAAGGGGGTCATGTTGTTCTTGTCCTTAGCATTCACGTCTGCCCCCGCGCTTATCAGCAACTCCGCTACGTCCTTGTTGTGTGCCCAGCGGGCTGCCATGCTTAGCGGTGTGCCGCCGATCTGGTCCCTGGCGTTCACGTCTGCTCCGTTGGCCAGTAGCAGCTCCGCTACGCCCTTGTGCCCCTGGATGGCCGCCCAGTGCAGCGGCGTTACACCTGCCCGGTTCCTGGCGTTGACCTCCGCCCCATGACCCAGCAGTAGCTCCACCACCCTCTGGTGACCCTTGTATGCCGCCCGGTGAATCGGCGCTCGCCCATCGCTATCCCGGGCATTCACGTCCGCACCGTGAGCAATCAGCAGTTCCGCAATCTCAGCTTGACCGGCGGTGGCCGCCCGGTGCAGCGCAGTCTTGCCGTCCCGGTCTGTGGCCTCCACCTCGGCCCCCTGGGCGATTAGCACTTCCACCACACCCGTGTGGCGGTTCCCATTCGCTGCGTCGGCCAGTGGCGTTCTGTCGAAGTTGTCCTTCGCATTGACCTCGGCGCCCTGAGCCAACAGTAGCTCGACCATGTCCTCGTGGCCCGCGTCGGCGGCGCAGTGTAGCGGGGTCTTCCGGTCCCAACCGTCCCTGGCGTTGACGTCTAGGCCCTCGGCGATCAGCCCCTCCGCCACGTCTGTGCGCCCCATGGCCGCCGCTCTGTGCAGCGGCGTTCGGCCATGCAGACTCGTGCCCTTCGGGCCCTCGGCTTTAGCTCTCGACAACTCTACCACATCCTCGTGACCGTTCCGCACCGTCACGTGCCGTAACGGCTCATCGCTCTTCTGTTTGGCCTTGACCCCGGCGCTCTCGCCCGGCGACTCCTTGCCCCGTTCTCTGAGGTCCACGGCTGTCATTGCGATCGTCCGACATGCCCGGTCCGGTGGAGCCTTCAGAGCAAGCCACCTGTTTATGCCGAACGTCGCACCGATCAGCGCGGCTGCGCCGCCGATTAGTATTAATAAGGCCTCCGGCTCCATGCTCTTGCTGTTCCTTTGGTGCGGTCATCCGGACTAACCCGCGCGCACAGACAATTTGCTTTGCCTGCACATGCTCCGCGCATACACGACTGCCCCTCGGCATGCCGCAAGAACCCCTATTTGCCGGATTTCCTGTATCGGGAGCCTGAGCAACCTGCCAACTATCTGCTAATTTGCTCTACCGACCCTCCGTGGGCCGGAACCGCGCCCGCCCTCGGGCCACCAGCAGAGCGCCGACTCGCCGGCCTCACACCGGTCTGTCCCTGCTGATCTCCGCCGACAGGCACAGGATTGCCACGTTCATTCAACTCGGGAGCAACTCAAGGGGAGAACGGCCAACTGGGGGAGGCCTTGCTCACTGCCTGTACACATGTCGCAGTACCGCCTGCCCGTCATCGCTCTGCGCTTCAATCGTGAAGCGCAAACCTGAGGGCGTCGCCGCGTCGCCGATGCAGCACAGCAAGCTCCACTCACCGTTCTGATCAACCTCGACGGCCC
>JALGUG010000295.1 GCA_029820995.1 Candidatus Zipacnadia bacterium | reverse complement strand
CCGGAGAACATCTCGCCCGCCTGCCTTCAGATCGCCGGCCGCGTCGTGCTGCACATGATCGCGTGCCTGGCCCTGGACGAGCAAGCGGCAGCGTCGAGCGGCCCGTAAAACCGCCCGGCGCCACCCGGCCGCCGAGGCACGATGCTTACTGATGCGTCAATCGGACACGGAACTCTCAGCACCTGAAGACAAAGGCCTTGGAGGCCGCGTGCTGGGCGCGGTTCGCTCCGGCTGCACCGGGCGGGCGCTGATTCTGGGCGTCCTGCTGCAGCCGGTGAACGCGTACTGGGTCATCCAGATGGAGCGGATCCGCTACTCCGCCCATCCCACCACGATCTCCCTGTACTTCAATACGGTCTTCTTGCTCCTGGTCCTCGCCGGGCTCAATGCCCTCTTGCGCCGCGTCAAGCCGCACTGGGCCTTCCGCCAGACGGAGCTGCTGCTCGTGTACTCCATGCTCGGCCTCGGCTCCAGCATGGCCGGCCATGATTGGATCCAGGTGCTGGCGCCGATGATCACCTGGCCCTTTCGCATGGCCACGCCGGAGAACAAGTGGCAGGACACCTTCTGGCAATACATCCCCGATTGGCCCGTGTTGCGCGATGAGAGCATCTTTCGCGGCTACTATGAGGGCGCCACCAACTTCTACCAGGCCCCGATCGTTCTCGCCTGGCTGCGGCCCGTTCTCTTGTGGTCGCTGTTCATCATCGCCCTGCTGACCGTGATGCTGTGCCTCAACAGCATTCTGCGCAAGCAGTGGCTGGAGGGCGAGCACCTGGCCTGCCCGCTGGTCCGCCTGCCGGTGGAGATCTCGGACCCCGGCAACAAGGTCTGGAAGAGCCCCTACTTCCTCCTCGGCTTTGGGCTCGCCGCCGCTATTGACACCTATAACAGCTTCGCCTTCTTGTATCCGACGCTGCCCGGGATCCCCATCGAATGGCGCGACATGCGCCCGTACTTTCCCGGGCGCCCCTGGAGCGCCATGGGCTGGACCCCGATCTCGTTCTATCCCTTCTTGATCGGCCTCGGCTACCTCATGCCCGGCGACTTCGTGTTCTCCTGCTGGTTCTTCTATCTCTTCTGGAAGGCCGAACGAATCCTCAGCGCGGCTGTCGGCTGGGACATGATCCGCGACTTCCCCTTTGCCAACTTCCAGGCCTTCGGCGCATACCTGCTGTTTGCCGTATACTCCCTCTGGATTGGTCGCGGCTACTTCCGCCAGGTCGGGCGCCACATTCTCGGTCTACCCAGCCGCCTGGATCAGAGTCGGGAGGCCATGAGCTACCGGTGGGCGGCTATCGGCGTCGCCGCCGGCATGGCCGTGCTGATCTGGTTCGGCATCTCCCTCGGTTTGCGCGCCTGGGTGTCTGTCATCTTCTTCGTAATCTACTTTGTCCTGTCGCTGGCCATCACGCGCATGCGCGCCCAATTCGGCACGCCGGTACACGACCTCCACTGGACCGGCCCCGACACCATTCTGTCCACCGCGCTCGGCACCAAGGCCTTTGCGCCCCGGGAACTGACGGGCTTCGCCTGGCTGTTCTGGTTCAATCGAGCCTTCCGCTGCCACCCCATGCCGCACCAGATGGAGGCCTTCCCGATGCAGGGCGAGGGCCGAGCGGCCGGCCGGGGGGCTGTAATCGGCCTGACGGTTGCCGGGGTCGTCGGCACACTGGCGGCCTTCTGGGCTATGCTGCACCTCAACTATGAGTTCGGCGCCACGACCAAGGCGGGGTCCTTTGGGCGGGAATCCTTCAACAAGCTCTGCTCCTGGCTGGCGGCCCCGTCGAACCCCGGATATGGGCAGATCGGAGCCATTGGCGTGGGACTGGGCTTTGCGTACTTCCTGCAGACGATGCGCATGCGCCTCGTCGGCTGGCCCTTTCATCCCCTCGGCTTCGCCGTCTCCGGCAGTTGGGAGATGAACCTCGTCTGGCTGCCCCTGCTCATCGCCTCGGCCATCAAAGGCGTCACGGTCAAGTACGGCGGCTTCAAGCTCTATCAGCGTCTCGTGCCGGTGTTCATCGGCATCATCCTGGGCCAGTTCGTCGTCGGCAGCATCCTGAATATCGTCAGCATTGCGCTGCGGATTCCAAGCTACATGTTCTGGCAGTAGACCCGACCAATCAGGAGGCGATTCTAGTGGGCAAATTGGCTCTCACCGGTGGCGAGAAGACAGTTACCGATCCGTGGCCGACGTGGCCGATCTGGGACGAGCGAGACATCGAGGCCGTGGCGGAGGTGATCCGCTCCGGCAAGTGGGGCTCCTTCGCCGGCGACCGTGTGCACCGCTTCCAGGAGCGTTTCGCGGCCTTCCAGGATGCCGCCTTCGGCTTCTGCGTCACCAGCGGGACGTCCGCGCTGGAGGTCGCCCTCCGGGCGGCCGGCGTCAGTGCGGGTGATGAGGTAATCGTGCCTCCGTACACCTTCATCGCCACGGCCACGGCGCCCCTGCTAATCGGCGCCGTGCCGGTGTTCGTGGACGTCGAGCCGGACACGTACAACCTGGACCCCGACTGCATCGAGCCGGCGCTCACCGAACGGACCCGCGCGGTCTGCCCCGTGCACGTCGCCGGCCGGGCCGCGAACTTGGAACGAATCAACGCCGTCGCCCGGAAGCACAACCTCGCCGTGGTCACCGACGCCTGCCACTGCTGGGGCGCCGAGTACAAGGGCAAGAAGCTCGGCGCCCAGGGCGACGTCGGCGCCTTCAGCTTCCAGTCCAGCAAGAACCTCAACTGCGGCGAAGGCGGCTTCGTCACCACGAACGATGAACGGCTTGGCGACCACATCTACTCGCTGGTCAACATCGGCCGCCGGCGCGGCGGCGGGTGGTACGAGCATCCCTTGCTGGCCGGCAACGCCCGCATGACCGAGTTCCAGGCCGCGTTGCTGGACGTTCAGTTGGACCGCCTACCTGAGCAGATGGACCGCCGCGACGCCGCGGCGGCCCGGCTCCACCAGCGCATCGCCAACATCGAGGGAATCACGCCTCAAGCCGAGGGGCCCGACATCACCCGCCACGGCCGCCACGGTTACCTCGCAACCTATGACCCGGCGGCCTTCGGCGGGCTACCCCGGGCCAAGTTCCTCGAAGCCCTGCACGCCGAGGGCGTGCCCTTCTCGGGCGGCTGGACGCTCCCGCTCTACAAGCAGGACCTCTTCCTGCACGCCCACGATGCCGACTATCCCGTGGGCCGACCGTACCGCGATGTCCGAGTGGACTACGCCAAGGTCCACTGCCCCGTCACCGAGCATCTCTGCGAGCACAATCTCTGGTTGAGCCAGCAGTTCCTCTTGGCCGACCCCGCGATGATGGACGGCATCGCGGACGCCATCGAGAAGATCCAGGCAAACTACGGGGAGCTGCTCTAACACAGCCTTCTTCGCGCCGCGCACAGTCTGGCCCGCCATGAAGCCCGCGGGTCGGAGGTGGTTTCATGACCCCCGTACCAGCGCCTTCAGGCGCGACTGGCGTTGGTCGTCGAGGTTGTGAAACCACCTCTACCCCTCCGGCGGCTCGTACGACAGGATTTGCTCCAGCAGGTCTACGCCCACCTTCTCACCCCACGCCTCAATCAGCCGCATGAACACCGGGGATTGGGTCGAGCCCTCGCCGATGGTGATGCCGTTGATCTTCGTGACCGGCGCCAGGGAATACGGCGTGCTGCACAGCATTGCCTCGTCGGCGTTAATCACGTCGTGCACCTGCAGGTCCGCGGTGCGGAACTCGATGCCCAGCTCTGCGCACAGCTCAACAGTCATCGCCAGGCTCTCGCCCCACAGGATGTGCCGCGGCTCCGGCGAGATCACCGCGCCGTCCCTGACAATCACGAAATTGGACCCACTGGTCTCGGTGATATTGCCGTCCAGATCAAGCAGCAGCGAGATCCCCTTGGGGTCCACCAGGTGCGTCTCCTGATCGGCGATCCACCAGTGCAGGCGGCTCCGATTCTTGGCCTTGGGATCAACGCACTGCGGCGGCACGTGGCGCGTCGGAGGCGTCACGCAATGCACGCCCTCGGTGTAGTAGTGGGCCCACAGGTTGAAGTGCAGCGGGAAGGTGTGCATGCACAACGTCGGCGTCATAAACGAGCCGCCGCCTGCCGCACCCGCATAGACGGTGAACTCGCCCGCGGACATGAAGTGCACCAGGCCGATCTCCTGATGCGGCTGCAGCAGGCCGCAGTTGTGCTCGATGATCTCGCGCGAGAGGCGCAGCGTCTCCTCGGCCGAGATCGGCGGGGCGAACCGCACGTACTTGCAGGAGCGATAAAACCGCGCGACGTGCCGCTCCAGGCGGAAGGGCTGCTGATTGAAGGTGCGCGTGAAGTCGGTGACGGTCGCTCCCAGCACGACCGCGGCATCGTACACCGGGACCTTAGCCTCCGAGGCGGGTATGATCTCGCCCTTCAGATACGCAATCGGCTCCTGTGGCATCAGCAGTCACTCCCTCGTGCCGACCCGCGTCCTGTGTGCAGAATCCCGCACAGATCGAGATGACCAGTGCCGCACGACGCACTACGGGCGCTCCACGACCTCGTATATCGCATCCTCCGCCAGCTCGATCTCCAGCGGTGCCTTCACCCCGTCGCCGCGGGTAGTAACGGACTTGTCGGTGGCGTAGCCGTTCTCATCGAGAGCGATCACCTTCGCTTCGCCGCCGCCTTCGAGTTTGAGCGAGACCTTGACCGCCGGCTTCTTGACGCCGAAGGGCATGCCGCCCAGGCTCGTGATGCGGTTGCCCTCGGTCTTGAAGCCGTAGGGCCGCTCCTCCGTCATCACCTGAATGAGGATCTTCTTCGATGTCGCCAGCGGCTCGTCATCCAGCGAGATCACCAGCACGGACGCGAACTCATTCTTGCAGTCAATGGTCACGTTCCTCAGCTCGATGCGCCCGGCCCGGGACAGGAAGCCCGCGGCGCCCTGGCTGCGCGGCGTGTCCACGAGCACGAGCCCGGTCTTGTAGTCCCAGGATAGCTCGCCGGTCAAACTCTTGATCGTCTGCTTATCCCGGTTAATGTGGGCGCTCAGGTCGCGCTGCCTCGACTGTTCCGGGTTCTCGCCGAAAGCCCGCACCACGCGGCCCACGTAGAACGTCAGCGGGTCCACTCACCCCCGGCGGGGATATCCCGCTTCCGCAGCTCGTCCAGCGCCGCCGCCGTGGTGAGGCCCGATCCCTTCATTGCGTACAGGTCGTCCAGCTTCACGATCTGGTAGATCGCCTTATCGGCCTCCTTGACGTCGCCCCGGCGATACTGCAGCGCCGTCGCCGGGAACGTGCCGGCGATAACGGGGCAGCTCAGGGCGAACTTCTTCATCGAATTGTCCCGCAGGTAGTTGCTGCCTACCGCGAAGAAGTAGATGCCGTCCACCCCTTGCAGAGCGCCGTACGCGGAGGCCAGGAAGGTGCAGTCGGCGCGGTAGCGGTTGGGGTTCGGCCACCCGATCTCGGAGATGATCTGCGGGTAGCCTTCGACCTGAGCGAACTGCAGCGGCAGGCGCTCGGGCACGGTGACTGCCGCGAGGTTCTCGAAGGTATGACCG
>JALGUG010000294.1 GCA_029820995.1 Candidatus Zipacnadia bacterium | reverse complement strand
ACCCAGGGCGCGCCGCCGGTGCGCGACTACGCAGTGACCGCGTACAATCTCTGGGACGCCACGTGGCACCAGGACTGGCTCTACCTGCGCAACACCGAGGAGAACTTCGAGGCGTTGTACGACCTGGCCGCCGACCCCGAGCGCGAGAACGACATCGCGGGCGATCATCCCGACGTGCGCCGGGATCTGGCCGAGCGCCTGGACGCCGTGGCCGCCGGGGCCGCGGTGTAGCCGCTGCTACCGGCCGCTCGCCTTCAGGATTGCCTGCTCGCCGGCCCGAACGACCAGCGCGAACTGGTCCCCGCCGAGGTCGCTGGTACCGACCGAGTAGTACATGATGACGAGCGTGCCGTCGTCGAGCCGGACGACGCTGGGATAGCCGCAGTCGCCCTGCAGCGAGGTCCAGCCGATCTGGAACCGCCTCGCATAGTCCCAGGTGCGCCCCTCGTCGTCGCTGATCACGCCCCCGACGCCGAAGGGCTCCCGCCGATTCCCGTACACGAGCAGCAGGCGCTTGCCGGAGAGCCGACAGAGGTCCGCCGGGTGCTGGCTCGGCTGGGTGACGGGCCGGGGGCCCTCCCAGGTGCGACCCGCGTCGCGCGATTCGAACAGGTTCACGGCGCCGCCCACGGTTCGCACCGCGGCCAGCAAGTGGTCGTCGGTGAGCGCGAGCAACGACAGCTCATTGTGGCCGGTGTGGGATACCAGGCCGAAGTCGCCCCAGGTTTTCCCGTTGTCCGTGGAACGGACGAACCCCGAGAGTTGGTCGGAGCCTTCCGGCAGCTTCGGCTCACCGTGCCAGTCGTCGCGCGCGCCGCCGTACATGGGCAGCAGGGCGGTGCCGTCGCTGAGCACGATGATGCGCCCGAAGGGCGACCCGCCCCGAATCGGGCCCGTATACAGCTCCTGCTTCTCGCTCCACGTTCTGCCGTTGTCCTGCGATGTCACGAAGAACTGGACATACTCGCCCGCGCTCCGGTCCCACTTTCCCTCGGCGTTGTAGGTTTGCGCTTCAGCATAGGCGCAGACGATCGTCCCGTCCTTCATCTGCCCGAGCGCCGGGTTACGGTCATCCCACTTGCTGTCTACGATCACGCTGGGCTCGGACCAGGTCTTGCCGCCGTCCTCGGAGTGGATCCAGTCTAGGCGTCCCTTGATGCCGATATGCGGCGCACCGCCGCGCACGACGGCTCCCAGCGATCCATCTTGCAGCCGAATGAGCACGGGGAAGTAGCCGCCGCCGCGCTCCGCCACCAGGTGCTCGGCGTCCTCCAGCTTCGGACACTCAAAGTCATCCACCGGCTTGGTTCCCGGCACCATCTCCCACTCCTTTGCGAGCACGCCCGGCGTTCCCGTCGCGTGCACGTCGTCAAAGATGATATGCCCCTGCCCGGCCCGGAGCCCGATGCGACCGGCCGTGAGGGCCGAGTCGTCGGCCTCACAGATCAGCTTGTCGTCCAGGTACACGGCCAGATGCGACCCGCGGGCTGTGATGCGACCCATGTGCCACGTCTCGCGGGCGATCGGCGTCCGGCGGATGCGCTGCAGCTCCTGCCATGGTTTCTTCCGGTCCGAGCGCACGAGAATGACCTGCGAGTTGCCGCTGTCGAAGTGGACGTAGTAGTAGGTCTTGCTGTCCTGGGACCGAATGACCATCCCCGGCGCCCGCACGCCCCGGCCTTCTTCGAGGATCTTGAAGCGCACCGAGAAGTCCACATCGCTGAAGATCGGCTGCTTGAGCCACGTGAGCGTCCCGCGGCGCTGCGGTGCCGTGTGCTCGTACGCCCCGTTATGGATCACCCATTCCCTGGTCAACGGCTGCCACTTCGGCGACCCGTCGCTGCCCTCGGCGTGCGCCGAGAAATCGTCCGTGAACGTGACGGCCTCTTGACCGGCAGCCGACGCACCGACCAACGCCAGTGCCATCAATATGTTCCACATGATCCACCTTCCGCTTGAACGTCTCGACCATTTCGCGACAGGACGCGGTGTTCCTTGTCGTTGTTGACGCTCGCGTCCGGATGTACCTGGCCAAAGACGGCTTGGCACCAAGGAGGTCTCGATGGAGGGTCGGCCAAAACACCGGGGCAGAGCCCTGCCGCTTGAGGGGGAGACTACCATGAACAAGGAAGCTGGGACTTGGTCGCAGGCTCTGGCCGTCGGAGCCATCGCAATTGGCCTCCTGGCCTGCGCGCTGCCATCGCCGGCCCAAGGACAAGGGGAGGGACAGCACTTGAACATCGGATCGCGCCTGGAGCTGTTCGTGGACGACTGGCTGATCCAAAACATGGAGAACACGAGGCTGCAACTCCACCATCCCCAGCCGCGGGAAGTGGTTCTGAAGTTTGACCGGCCGTGGGAAGGCTCGATCAGCTTCTACGTCACCGTGATGAAGGACGGGGACCTCTATCGCATGTACTACCGCGGCTGGCCCGACCCGAAAAGCCCGGACTGCACGGCGTACGCCGAGAGCAAGGACGGCATCCACTGGACGAAGCCCTCCCTGGGCATCTTTGAGCGAAACGGTTCCAAGGACAACAATATCGTCTGGACGGGCAACGGTTCGCACAACTTCACGCCGTTCAAGGATGCCAATCCCGTCTGCCCGCCCGAGCAGCGGTACAAGGCCGTCGCCGGCGGTCCGCTCTGGGGCCTGGTGTCCTCGGACGGCCTGCACTGGAGCAAGATCCAGGAGCAGCCGATCATCACCGAGGGCCCCTTCGATTCCCAGAATCTCGCCTTCTATGACACCGTGCAGCAGCAGTATGTGGCCTACTGCCGGGGCTTTGCGCACGGGGTTCGCACGATCCGCCGCGCCACCTCACCGGACTTCATCCACTGGACGAAACCGGAGTACGTGGACTTCGGCGACGCGCCGCTGGAGCACCTGTACACCAATGCAACGACGCCGTATTTCCGCGCGCCGCACATCTATCTGGCCTTCCCGAAGCGCTTTGTCCCCTCGCGCAAGGCGGTGCCCGAGCACGAGGCCAGCGGCGTCTCCGACGGCGTGTTCATGACCAGCCGGGACGGAGTCCACTGGGACCGCCGCTTCCTGGAGGCATTCCTGCGCCCGGGGCTGGACCGGCTGCGCTGGACCGACCGCAACAACCATATCGCGTACGGCGTCGTGCCGACGAGCCCGGAGGAGATCTCGATCTACTGGGTCGAGCACTATCGCCACCCCAGTTGCCGCATGCGCCGGGGGACGCTCCGCACGGACGGCTTCGTGTCCGTGAACGCTCCCTACGCGGGCGGGGAGTTCACCACCAAGGCCTTCACCTTCGAGGGCCGGGAGCTGGTCATCAACTATTCGACCTCTGCGCCGGGCAGCGTGAAGGTCGAGATCCGGGACGAGCAGGGCAAGCCCATTCCCGGCTTTTCGTTGGACGAGGCTCCGGAGATCTACGGGGACGAGATCGAGCACGTCGTCTCGTGGAAGAACGGCTCGGACGTGAGCGCCCTGGCCGGCCGGCCGATCCGCCTGCGGTTCGTGATGAAGGACGCGGACCTCTATTCGCTACGGTTCCGCCCGTGACGCGAGTATCGCCGGCCCACAAGCCCGGTGCGCCATCGCCGCTCCCTAGTCTGCTAGGGCCCGGCGGTAGGCTTCGAGGGTCAATTTCGCCGTTCGCTGCCACGAGAAGTGCGCGGCTCGTGCGAGGGCGGCCTGGGAGAGCTCGCGGCGTCGCTCGGCGTCGCCAAGCAAGGCGCTGACTGCGGCCGCCAGATCATCAGCCTCGTGCGGATCAATCAGCATTGCGGCCCCCCCGGCGACCTCGGGCAGCGACGAGCTGTTCGAGCAGATGACCGGCGCGCCACAGGACATGGCCTCCAGGACCGGGAGGCCGAAGCCCTCGTACAGGGAGGGGAAGCAGAAGATCGTGGCCGCGGAATAGAGCAGCGGCAACTGCTCTGCCGGCACGTAGCCGAGCAGGTTGATGTGGCGCCGCCGGGGCGAGCGCTCAATCTCGCGGAGGGCCGCTGTGTCACGCTCCACGGCGCCGACAATCGCCAACTCCAGCTCCGGCTCGGCCACAGTGTTGAAGGCAGTCACGACGGCGCTCAGGTTCTTGCGCGGGTGCGCTGACCCGACGTTCGCCAGGAGATAGGGCGCGCGCAGCCCGAAAGCCTCAGCCGCTTGCTCCACTGCATCTGCGACCGGCCGGAAGCCGGGGGCGACACCCAGCGGGGTGACGGTGATCTTTTCTTCCGGCAGGTGCAGGAGTTCCACCAGGTCGCGCTTGGTGCTCTCCGAGATGGCGATCACTGCGCCCGCTCGGCGAGCAGCCGCGGGAATGGCTTGCCGATAGAGCTTCAGTTCCGCCTCGTCGTAAAGTTCCGGCAGCCGAAAGGCGGCGAGGTCGTAAAAGGTGGTCACGGCCGGACACGGAAGGAAGGGCGGCAAGATGGTCCCGGGAAAGTGGGCCAAGTGGACGCGGTCCAGGGCCAGTGCCAAGGGCATTCTGAGGCGCAGCCACAGACGCGGCAGGCGGGAGAGGCGAGTGCGCTCGGCGGCCGCCAGGATGGCGGAGGCACCGGTGTCCGGCGGCTCTCGACCGGCTGCGTACAGGTACACTTCGGGCCGGTCCGCCAGGTTGAGCAGCGCGCGGAGCAGGTTTAGCGTGTAGGTCTCGACGCCCGTTTTCTGCGGGACCAGTAGATAGGTCGCGTCAATCCCGACGCGCATGGGCTTCACCAAGGGCTTCTGGGCAAGTGCAACCGATCACGGCGGTCATCCCCAACCGCGACGGAGCGGACCTGCTGCCTACGACGCTGCCGCCGCTCCTCCGCGAGCTTCCCGTTCCCCCGCACGAAGTCCTCGTGGTGGATGATGCCAGCGAGGACGACAGCGTGGCCCTGTTGGGCCGCGACTTCCCGGACGTGCGGGTTATTGCACTGCCCGAGAACGTCGGGTTCGGGGCGGCGTGCAACTGCGGATTCGAGGAAGCCGCTCACGAGCAGGTTCTCCTGCTGAACAGCGATATGCAGGTCACAGCCGGGTCCATTGAGGTCCTGCAGCAGCATTTCGCGGACTCGGACCTGTTCGCCGCCGGCCCGCGCTATGCGGTGCCCGGGGAGCCCGAGGGACCCGTGGATGACGGCGAGGGCCTTGTTCGCCCCCAGCTCGGTTCGCCGGCCGGCGGAGGCTTGTTCTCGCGAACGAAGTTCCTCGAGCTGGGCGGCTTCGATCCGCTGTACTACCCGTTCTATTGGGAAGACCTGGACCTCGGCTGGAACGCCTGGCGGCGCGGTTGGCGGATC
>JALGUG010000293.1 GCA_029820995.1 Candidatus Zipacnadia bacterium | reverse complement strand
CTTGAAGCTGTTTGGGCAGCGCAATTGGAAGGCCGCCTTCGACCAGTTCAAGCGGGCCGAGGCTACCTGCCCACTGGTGACCGACCTGCCCCTGCACATCGGCATCTGCCTCTATCGCCTGCACTACTATGGCGACGCCATCAATCGCCTCAAGCCGGTCGTCCAGTCCGATATGAACAACGAAGTCGCCAACCGATACCTGGGCTGGGCCTACATTCGCGACAAGGACACCACAGGCCGGTCGCGCGCCGACGAGGGCTGCGCGCTCTACGAGAAGCTGGTGCAGTCACATCCTGACGAGCAGCACGCCTTCCTGCACCAGGCCCTCGGCACCATGTACCTGGCCCGAGGCCCGGGCTTCATGGACAAAGCAGTCGCCCAATGGCGGCTGGCGGCCCGGCAGGACCCGCAGTATGACAAGCCGCACATCAACATCGGGTGGTACTACTACACGAAGAAGGACTATGAGGCGGCGCTGGAGGAGTTCCGCACGGCGCTGAGGCTCGGCGGCAAGGTCTTCCGCACCTACATGGGCGCGGCGGCCGCTCACCTGGGTCTGGGCCATCTGGACAGTGCTGCATATCTGTATCAGGAGGCGCTGAAGTACGAGCCGGACGACTCGGAAGCGCACTGGCTGCTGGGGAACGTCTACGAGAAGCTGGCGGCGGCTCGGCCGGGCAATCGCCGGTCCCTGCTGAACAAGGCGCTGGCCGAGTATCGAACCGTGCTCAGGCTGGATCCCAACCCGGTGTTCATTCCGCGCGAGACGGTGGAGCAGCGCATCAACGTCTGCGATACGGCGCTCCATCCGCCTCCGGAGCCGGTGGTGCCTCCGCGGCCGAACACCCGGCCCCGCCCGCGCCCGAACGTCCGTCCGCAACCGATGGCGCCGCCGCCCGGCGCGAACCCACCCCGGCCGACCGTGCGCCCCCAACCGGCGGCGCCCCCGCCCGGAGCCAACCGACCCCAACCGACCGTGCGGCCACAGTTCATGATTGTGGCCCCGGAGGACGAATAGCGCGTTGCCTGGGAACAGACAGTCCCCCCGACAATTAGCCCGGCCTTTGCGCCCACCTTGACCCTCTGCAGGGCCGGTCCGCGGCCTGCGAGAGATCCATGGCAAGCCGCAGATGCCGGCTGAGATGACCGAAGATCTGGAAGCTCCGTCTGGCAAGAACGCCGAATAGCCGGCTCTTGAATTCACTCGAAAGGACCTCTATCATGCATCGCCTATCGGGGCCAATCTGTTTGCTGTGCGCACTGTGTTCGCTCTCGGTCTTCGCTCAGGAGCTGATGGTGGACGACTTCGAGACCGCCCGGGGGTGGAAGACCGGTGGGCAGAAGGAGATCAGCTTCGAGCTCAGCGACGCGCACGTCAAGCACGGCAAGCACTCACTGCACGTGCACGTGGAGATTGACCACCAGAACGCCGAGGAGATCAAAGCGGTCAAGTACCCTATGGGCTGGCCGTCGGCGAAGAAGCAGTACGACGCCAGCCTTGACCTCTCCCAGTACGACTTCCTGGAGCTGGACATCTACTTCGAAAGCCGACGCGCCGTTGACCCCGACTTCGCCCTCAACATCACAGCAAGCGACAGCAACAAGCACACCATCTACCGAACGACCTTCATTGATCTCCGGCACGGCAAATGGGCGCACGAAAAGCTGTGCCTCCGCGAGGTGGGCAACGCCGACGACTTGCGGCACATCAGCTTCTGGCTCAGTGAATCCAGCTACGACGATGGCGACGTGATTGACTTCTATATTGACAACCTGCGCGCGACCAAGGCCGCCGACTATCGCCCACCGGCGACAGTGCCGGTTCGCCGGCCGCTCACCAAGTCCGACTCCGCCGTCCTGTGGCTGGAAGGGCCCACGCGCAAGATCAGGCGCACGGAGCAAGTTGACCTGTCGGCCAATCCCAGGCCCGTTGTCAACCTCTCGGCGGCCCGCAATGAGACCGAAGGCGTGCAGCTCGTCCTGCGACCGCTAATCGAAGGCGGCGTCGGCGAGGTCTCGGTTGAGGTGGGAGAGCTGAGAGGCCCGGACGGCGCGAGCATCCCCGCCGAGCATGTGTTCTGGAGCCCGGTTTACTACGTGCCCGCGAACGAAGGGCCACCCGAAGGACTGCCCGACGGTCTGCGGGGACCCAAACCCTTCACAGCGGACCGGCAATGGCACTATCCCATCTGGCTGGAGGTGTACGTCCCCCGCGGCAGTCCGGCAGGCGACTATCGGGCGCCCGTGACGGTGCATACGGATCGCGGCGACCTGAAGGCCGAGCTGCGCCTGCACGTGTGGGACTTCGCGATACCGATCGAGCAACACCTCCGCACCAGCACCACGATCTACGGCCCCTACGGGTGGCGAGAGGACATCAAGAAATGGTACGGCGACATGGACTACGGGCAGTTCATCAACCAGTGGCGCCCCAAGATCGTGGAGCTGCTCGCCCGCTATCGCCTCTGCCCGTCCCACTTGCGCCATCTCCCACTCGCTTACGACGAGCAGAAGCACAAGGTCGTCCTCCGCGACACCACGGAGTTCGATCGCTTCGTGCAGTCCTACCTGGCCCTCGGCCATCACTTCGACAGCATGCCCGTGCCGTACTTCTACGACCGCCCGAGCTTCCTCGGAGCCAAGAAAGGTACCCCCGAATACCTCAACCGCATCACTGAAGCCTACCGCGTCGCCGCCGAGTATCTGGACCGGAAGGGCTGGCTGGACGGCAGCTACGTGTACTGTGTTGATGAAGTCGTCGTCCACAAGCACAGCACCCCGCGGGACCTCGACCTGTTGAACCGCGTGTTCGATGCCATCCACGCCGCCCATCCGAAGATCAAGCTCTTCGGCGCGGAAACCCCTTCGCCGATCCTGCGCGGGATGAACATCTGGTGCATCAACGTCGGCTGCTTTGACACCGACGTGCTCGCCGAGCAGCACGCCCTGGGCAACCAGGTCTGGTGGTATAATGGGTACCGAGATCCCCGGCCGGGCACGCGCATCGCCGCGCGAGGGGTTGATCACCGGGCGCTCTTCTGGATCACCTACAAGTTCGGCCTTGACGGCTACCTCATCTGGACCGTCAACCGCTGGACCAACAACCCTTGGAAGCAGCCCAACCGCTCCCAGCGCACCACGGCGGGCAGTCACTACCTGCTCTACCCCAACCCGGACGGGACAGTCAGCCCCTCCATCCGCCTCTGCATGATGCGCGACGGCCTCGAGGACTACGAATATCACTGGCTGCTCGCTCAAGCGGCCGACAAGCTGCGGGCCGCCGGCAAGGCCGACCTCGCCCTTGAATGCGAGCAGACCATCAAGCGCGCCGACTCCTTCATCCTGGCGTACGACAACTGTGCCTGCCTCCAGCCGAACTTCATCTACGACAGCCGACGCCTCCTGGCCGCACAAATCGAGAAGGCGCAAGCTGCTCTGAAATAGTCACCGAGCCGGCACGATCGTACACTGGGGGTGTTTGTCCGTGACGAGCACACTGCGATGGTTCCTCGCCGGACTGTGGCTGCTGGCGGCTCAGCCGGCAGTCCAGGCCGCCTGGGACCTCAGGGGCGCTCGTCCCGAGATCAGGCAGGGCGCGCTGTGGGTCGGCGGCCGGCCGATCTACCTGGTCGGCGTCTGGGTCGGTGGCGCGGTGACAACCTCACCCCGGCTGTATAAGCCCGACATTGACGGCGACAACATCGCCTACTCTCGGCTGCTGTCGGCCGCGACCGCGCCGCTGCTCGGCCTCAACTCCGCCCACCCCCCGATGTCGCCCCTGCGAGTCGCCCGCTCCACGGGCTGGTTCACGGAGGACCGCCACACGCAGCCCCGCTGGGACGAACTCCAGGCCTTCGTGAAGGGGCTGGACGGCCTGCCCGTGACGGTTGACTGCGCCGGGATAAAGGCTTTCGAGAGCCGGAACGTCCCGCGAGAGCTGCAGCAGGTCAACCCCGGCTGGCACAGCTTCGTCCCGCTTTGTCCGGAGCGCCCGCAGGCCTGGAAAATCTACCAAAGCTACTGGCAGGACTGCGCCCGGCAGATCGTTGAAGCCGGCTCCAATGCCATCATCTACGAGATCTTCAACGAGCCGGCCTACAACTGCCGCTGCACCTACAACAAGCGCGACTTCGCCCGGCGGATGGCACTCAGATACCGCACCATCGGCGCCGCCAACCAAATCTGGCACACCTCCTTTGGCAGCTTCGACGACGTCGCCGTCATGGACTCGCCCGAGCAGACCCCGGGCCTATGGTGCGATTGGATCAAGTTCATCGGCGATCGCTACGCCGAGATCCTCCAAGCTGCGAAGACGGCCATCATGAGCGTGGACCCGCGCCGACCGCTGTACTTCCTGGACCAGCCCTCCATTTCCCACACCTACTTGCGCTGTAATGGGATTGATCCCGTCAAGGTCAATGCCGTCATGGACATCGCCGGCATGGAGGGCGGCGTCAGCTTCGGCGCGACTCGTCCTCGGCCCGAGAAAGATCCCATGGCGGCGGTGCTCGAAAGCAAGGGTCGCTTCAGCCATCAGCTTTACCTGGACATGGCGCGAGCCTTTGGCCGCCCGGTGGTCAACACGGAGACCTACTGCGCCCGGTTTTACAGCAATGTGCGCTTCCCATCTCACGCCGAAGATATCCGGACCGAGCTGTGGGAGGAAATGATCCACGGCGCCTCCGGCTCGTACTTCTATAACTGGGGTCGCCGTTGGTGGGAGTGGAATGACCTTGCGGGGGCCAAGCACGCCGCCCGCGAGATCGGCTACAAGGCATTCTCCCTGCTCAATCCGTACGCCTACCCGCCCGCGTCTCTCAGTGGCTTCAAGGACTTCCTGCACGACATGGACATCGTGGGCCACGAACTGCTGGCCGGTCCGCGTATTCAGGGCCAGGTCGCTCTACTCATCTCCCAGCCCACCCTACGCCAGCTCTTCCGGGGCCGCAGCTATACCGAGAAGGGCCCGTACGAGGACACCGTCCGCGAATGGTACACGGCGCTGACGCTGGAGCAGGTGCCCGTGGATATCATCTGGGAAGAACAACTCCCGACCGCGCACCTGTCGCGGTACAAGGCCCTGCTCGCGCCCGGAATGCACAATGCCTATCGCGCCACGGAAAAGCCACTCCGACGCTATGTGGACCAGGGCGGGCTGCTGATTGCCACAGTCGGCGCCTTCGCTCAAGACGAATACGGCGAGCCGTGGCGTAAAGAGCCTGCGGACCAGGGCGACGGCATGCAGATTAGCGCACGCCTCCTGCCCGAAGACCTGCGGGGCCGGAAGCTGCAGAGCGAGCTGAAG
>JALGUG010000049.1 GCA_029820995.1 Candidatus Zipacnadia bacterium | reverse complement strand
GACAGCGCCGGCTGTCCGGCCACCAGTAGACCCAGCCGACCGGGATAGCTCGCTGCGCCGGGCCATAGCGAGGTCAGCGGGAGCGCCAAGGCTGCAAAGATCAGTAAGCCCAGCACGGCTCCAAAGAGCCGGCTCTTGTCGGCGGGCCGCAACAGGGGTGGGACGAGTACCATAGTCGTCGCCAGCACCAGCGCGCCGAGCCAGGGCAGGACCCGCGTGTCTCCCGCTTGGGCCGCGGTGCGCAGCACTGCTCCCGGCAGGAGAAGCGTGTAGCCGACCAGCAGGGCGAAGGTGATGGTTAGTCCCAGTGCCGGAAGCGGACGTCCCCGGTCAAGTGCATGGACGGCAGCCGTGAACAGTGGAATGACTACTGGTGCTGCGAGTACGACGGTCAGACCGAAGGCCTCCGCCGCGCTTTCCGGCCCGGACGGGTGGCCGGCGCCGAGGGCCACGGCCCCGCCGTAGCTCTTGCGCCAGAAGTGGAGCCAGTCGCCCATAATGAGCTGATTGAAGAGGAGCCACAGGCCGGCGACGTAAGCGATCGGCAGGAGAAAGGCCAACAGCGTGCCCTCCAGGCGAACCCAGCCGTCGCCTGTCCGGGCAGCGGCGATGCGGGCTGCGATGACCAAGACGAAGGCGATCACCAGATAGATTGTCTCATACCGCGTCATCAGCGCCGCCGTGAGATAGCAGCTTACGGCCAACAGGTCACGAAAGCTGTCCGTCTCAGCCCACCGGAACAACGACCGCCAGGCGCCGAGAACCATGCAGGCGAAGAGCATGAGGGCCGAGCCCGTCGCAGTCCAGGTCAGACACAGGGGATGCCCGGCCCACAATGCGACGAGAGGCCAGCGGACCATTCGCCGCAGACCGCATTCCGCCGCCCACAGATTCAACAGCACCGCGGCCCAGCCGGCAAACAAGGCAGCTACAAGAGGGCCGGTGAGTCCGGCTCGCGCCAGCCCCGGAGCGGCCCAGGCCAACGGCAACTGCGCCAGCGCAGGCAGGGGGGCATCAACAAAGCCGAGCAGGCCGAGGTTGATTCTGCCATGGGCTTCGCAGACATCAACCGCGTGAGCCGTCGCCGCCACAACCTGCCAGTCCACCCGGCCGCAATCCAAGACGACATAGCGCGCCAGCAGGGCGCCCACCAGAACGGGCAGCGCGAAGACCACCAAGGCCTCGTGGCGCGGGACCGGTTGCGGCGCCGCCCGGTCAGTGTGGGCCACCGACATCCTCCTCCGCCGAGGCCCCGCCGTCGGGGAACAGCCCGTGTTCGGTCTTTTCCCAATAATGAGGCCGCGTGATGAGCTGGGCAAAGGCCTTCCACGCGCCCACACTCATGAGCAGCCAGTAGAGGGGAAAGAACATGGCGTACTTCACCAGGTCGTAGTACTTCCGCTGCATGCAGCCGGCAACTCCCAGATAGACGAAGACGAAGTTGGCCACGAACAGGCAGAGACTGCCCAAGACGTACAGCCAGGTCGGGAACAGTGCCGCAATCAGTCCGGAGTGAGTGGCGAACCACAGGGCCGTGATGGCCCAATAGACGGGATTGAGCAAGAAGCAGACCAGCGACCCTCCAATAGTCATCTGGAAGCTGAAGAAGTCCTTCCAGCCCAGGGAACGCAGGAGCTGCCAGGGGCGGCGCATGTGGACCAGATAGGTCTGCAGGTAGCCCTTGACCCAGCGGGACCTCTGCCGGATCCAGCCGAGCCAATCACTGTTCGCTTCCTCCCACGTCGTGCTGTCCAGCACCGCGGTGCGGTAGCCGAGCTTGTGCAGACGCACGCCGAGGTCGCAGTCTTCGGTGACGTTGAACGGGTCCCAGCCACCCAGCTCCTGCAGCGCGGGGACCTTAAAATGGTTGGAGGTGCCACCCAGCGGGATCGGCGCCTGGGAGGCGGTCAGTCCGGGCAAGAAGAGGTCAAACCACACCGAGTACTCGGCGGTGAACCATCGGGTCAGCAGATTCTGGCGCTGATTGTAATAGTTGAGCTTGGCCTGCAGACAGATCGTTCGCTGCGGGAGCTTTTTGAAGGCCGCGACTGCCTTCTTGAGCTGGTCCGGTTCCGGGCGGTCCTCGGCATCATAGATGACTAGGAGGTCCGCGTCCGTCGCGTAGAGCCCGTAGTTGCAGGCTTTGGGCTTAGTTTTGGGCAGACTATCCGGCACGATCACGGCCCGGAAGGGCGGGCCGGGGTTGAGGCGCTCGAAGGCTTCCCGTGTGAGCGCATCGTCTTCTTCCAGCAGGATCTGCACATCGAGCTTCTGCGCGGGGTAATCGAGCGCACGCAAGGCCTCGACGAGCTGCGCCAGCACCTCGGATTCGCGGTAGAGCGGCAGCAAGATGGTATATCGGGGCAGGTCTTCGTCGCGCAGGGCGGCGATCTCCGCCGGCGTTACCGGGACCTCGGCGTGCCGACCGAGAGAGCGCCAGACGAGGTGGAATTTGTAGAGGGACTGGGCGGTATAGAAGATGATGGCGAGGGCGTTGGCGGCCAGCAGCAAGCTGAAGCCATCCCGCCAGGCCCATACGGCCGCGCCGATGAGCGCCAGGAGCAGTACGATTAGCTGTGCCCGGGTCAAGGTGCGGTCAGCGCACTCCTCCGGGCGCTCATGGAGGATTCTGAGCGGGTCAATTCCGTTGGGGAAGGCACCAGCAGAAGGCACACGCGGCTCCAAGCCATGTTTCAGCCCCCGCGGAGGCAAAGGCGTGCATGCCCCGGTGTGGGAATGTAACACGGGGCGGACAGAGCCTTCGTCCGCCCCGGGCTACTAGTTCGAAACTGGGGCCGCTTAGGGCTTGCTGTCGAAGTAGTATGCTTGCCGACGCAGGACCTGTTGGAACGGGAAACTCTCCTCAGGTTCGCGCGGCGACGCCTCCAGCGGCGGTCCGTTGTACTTCAGAATAGTGCCCCACTGGCCGACCACCCACCCGACACTGTTGTCCACGAAGTTAACGTCATAGAAGTCGGGGGTATGCCAGGTGGCCGTGCTGTTCTGGAAGTCGGGCCCCTGGTTCAAGTGGGGTGCCACGTACAGAGCCCAATCGAACCCACCGTTGACCGTGAAGATGATATGTGCGCGGTCGCCGACGGCAAAGCCGATATTGTGGTCCAGGAACTGGACGCCGCGCAGCGTGGGAGGCGAGGAATCCTTCAAGTGCGGCACCAGTTCCCGGTGGCCAACGCCGTCATAGTAGCAGACCGCGCGGCGCACCTCGGGGTGGCCCTGGTAGACCCATATCGGCGTGCGGTCCCAGCGGTACGGGCTGGCCAGGTCTTGCCGGTCCCATTCGGTGCTGAAGGCCTTGACCTGCGTGTAGGCGTCGTGTGGCGGGCGGGGACGATACCAGCGCACGCCGCCGTCGCGAGTAAGCCAGATGCCGTCGGTCCCGACGGCCCAGCCGGTCTCCTGGTCAATGAACTGGACATCGTAGAGTGTGGCGTTGTGATCGTGTCGCTTGTGCTGTGCGGCCCACCGGAACCACCCGGTGGCGGAGTGCATAATGCGACCCTTCGTCCGTCCCACGATCCAGCCGATTTCGGGAGAGACGAAGCTGGCCGCGTAGTAGATCTCGTTGGGGCTGGCGCGTCGCAGCCGGTGGCGATGCACCCACCGATTCTGGTCGGTGCGGGTCTGGATTTTCTGGATATAGCGCTGCCGGATGTTAGGGTTCGAGTAGCTGTTGTTGCCGTCAACGCCCATGAAGTTGTACTCGCGGTACGGCTCCCGGAACTCGGCGACCTCGATGATCGTCACATTGTCGGTCTTCTCACGCGAGAGTCGGAGCGGCCCCTGGCGTGGAATCCAGGTTCTACCGCCGTCCCGCGTGTGCAGTACGGTATAGAACTGACCCACGATGTAGCCGTCGTCCCCGAGGAAGAGGATGTCATACAGGTCGGGGACTTCGCCCAGGTTGCAGGGCGACCAGACATTGAGCTTCGCCCAGGTGACGCCGCCGTCGGTGCTGCGCAGGATTGTCCCTTCGTCGCCGACGCACCAGCCGTTCTGCGCATCGAGGAACAGGATCTTGTTGAGATCCACATCCACGGTGCTGTCGCGGCGAACCCATTCCTCGCCACCGTTTGTAGTGGTGAGAATGACGCCCCGCCGCCCGCAGACCCAGCCGACATCGGCGTTCAGGAAGAACACCGAGAATAGATGCGAGCCGACGGGTGACTTCTGCCGGACCCAGAGCAAGGGAATGCCGTCAATTGAGGTTCCGGTTGAGGCTCCGTACTGGCCAGGGACCTGGGGGGCGCCGGCGGGCGCGGGGGCCTCTTGGGCGACGCAGCAGAGGGATGTCGCCATTAGCGCAACGAGTACTGTCGTCGTGAGCCGCAGTGTGATCGGTTGTCCGGACATTCGCCTGTTCCTCCCTGTGTCAACGTCGCGATGCACTGAATGAAAGTCTTGCAGGGCTGATGAATACGCTGGGCCTCGGGCGTATTGCTGGTGGTTCCCTACGTTGCAGCCGGTTTCCTCTCCGCAACCACAATCACCTTTTGCATAACATCTCCGACCTCGAGCTTCTCCACCACATCCATTCCCTGAACGACCTGGCCGAACACGGTATAGATCCCGGCGTCGTCGAGGTGTTTTTGCGGTTCGAGACAGATGTAGAACTGGCTGCCCGCGCTATCGGGCTCTTGGCCGATCTTGGCCATGGCCACTGCGCCTTTTACGTGCTTGTGTTGGTTGACCTCATCCTTAATCGTATACCCCGGGCCGCCGGTTCCATTGCCTTTGGGGTCCCCGCCCTGCACGAAGTAGCCCGGTTCAACCACGTGGAAGGTGAGGCCGTCGTAGAACCCTTCCTTGGTGAGCTTGAGGAAGTTAGCTACGGTCTCGGGCGCATCCGTGTCAAACAACTTGATCAGGATGTCGCCTTTCTTAGTCTGAATCATGACCATGCTATTCTCGACAGCGGGCGCCTGGGGCTTCTCCGGCGCCGGGGCGGCCTCAGCCGGCTTGGGCGCCGCGGCTTCTGCCGGCTTTCCGGGCTGCGCGGTCGCCGCTTTGGACTCCTCCGGGGCTTTCTCACGAGGCGCGGCCTGTTCGGGACGCGCCGGCACCGGTCGCCCCTCCTCGGGTGGCCCGGTAATCTTCAGCGTTCGGCGGGCTCGCAGCCATTTGACCTGGCCGCCAAATCCCATCTCCACTACGGCCCGCACCGGAGCATACATCATGCCGTGGCGCAGACTGGCTTCGGCCGGCATCTCGTACTCCGCCCGGCCAACGCGCAGCACTTTGGAGCCCGCCACCAACTCCACGGGGCCGAGATCGGCGGAGGAC
This sequence comes from Candidatus Zipacnadia bacterium, assembly GCA_029820995.1. Taxonomy (GTDB): domain Bacteria; phylum Armatimonadota; class Zipacnadia; order JALGUG01; family JALGUG01; genus JALGUG01. Next base: position 37,299 of record JALGUG010000049.1, on the reverse strand, counting down.
CGCACCATCTGGGCGGCTGGGTCCCAGTAGGTGCGAATACCGAGCTCTTCGAGCAGGGGGCGCACGGGTCCGATCATAGTACCGGTGGGCAGGATTTCCAGAGGCTGAGGCAGTTCAACGGTTCGGCCTTCCACCTCCGCCCTGATCTTATGCATGTCCTCGTAGACAAGCTCCAGCCCTTTGGCTTGTTCGGTCAGGATCTTGATGTTGCTGCGGATGATTAGAAGCCGCTCCATGTCGTCGGGGGTCAACTTATTGTCTTCGGCGAGCTGCTTTGCGATCCGGGACTTGGCGTCCGCAAGCGTTAGTTCCCGGGCCTCCTGTTTTCGGTTCACCCGGACGACATAGTAGGCATCACCGGTGTCAATGGGCGCGCTAATGTCGCCCTCCTTGAGGTCCCACAGCGCATCCCACAGGGCGTCATTGGCCAGTTGCTGCTTCGTGACGGCCTGACGCGCCCCGCCGGCCACTTTGCTCGGCGCCTGAGACAGTTCTACGGCGACCTTGGCGAAGTCCTCGCCATTTACCAGCCGCTGGCGGGCGCGGTATGCCTGCTGGATGTCGGCACAGACGATTTCCTCGAACTCGATTTGCGCCGGCTGCTTGAACTCCTGGGGGTGCTGTTCATAGTACTGCCTGATCTGCTCGTCGGTGACCTTCTCCTCCTGCTCGATGAGCTTCTGCAGCAGTAGTTTCAGCCGAGTCCGCCACCGGAAGGAAGCGGGCGTGAGCCCCTGCTTCTTCAGCGCCCGGGCGAAGGCGGACTTAGTGGGATAGTCGCTTTCCGCGGCCGTCACCGCTCGGTCGAGGTCTTCGGTGGTGAGGGTTAGTCCCCGTTTTTGCGCGGCAGTGAAGATCAGCCGGTCACGGATCAGCCGATCCAGGATGCGCATGCCCCACTCCTGCTGCACAGCACGAGCGAGGGATGATTGCCGGATCGGCTTGCCATCAACTTCAGCTACAATCGTATCGGGGGTGGGAGCGGCCTCCGGGGCGGGCTGCTGAGCCCACACGCCCCCAAGAGTGAGGATGCCAAGATAACATGCGGAGGCCCACACAGGCCATTGCCGGCGGGCGTTCACGCAGTTCCCTCCCAGGTCAAGACACACTAGCCGGCGGCGGCTCGACACCAGGACCGCCCCGGCGAGCGACTTATCGGCGCGATTATAAGCTGTCCAGCGCAGGAAAGTCAAGAAACGGAGGGCCGTGGCTGTCTTCCGAGCAGGGCCGGTAGGAGATCAGCCGCTTTGGTCCTCCTGCTGTTGGTCCAGCAGGAGGGCGAGGCGCGCTTTCGCCGCGTCGGCCTGCTCTCCATCGGGAGCCAACTCGATGTACTTCCGGTACTCCTCGATTGCTCGTTGGCGATAGCCGTGTTCTTCGTGGATTCTGGCCAGGCCGAAGTATGGGAAGGGGTCGGTCAGTGACCCAAGTTCGATGGCTCGTTCGTAGCTTTCGACGGCGGCCTCCGCATTTCCGGTTCGCTGCTGGATCAGCCCCATGAGATGGTGCAGGGCGCCTGAATCGGGGTCTTCGTTTAGGGCTCGTTCCAGCCACTGTCGGGCTCTCTCGTAGTCTCTCTTCACCAGGCAGGTTGCGGCAAGCTTCTCGTAGGTTTCCACCGTGCCCTTGCCGGCCTCGACCTCATCCTCCAGCTTTCGGAGGCCCAGCGCGACGGTGACGGCCTGTCGCACACCGGCGGGGCCGCGACCCTCCGCCGCCCGCAAGGCTTCGTTCGCCTCCTTGGTACCGATACGCCCCAAGGCCTCAGCGGCGCGAATGCCTGACAGAGCCCGGCGATAGGCGGTCCAGACACCGGCCGAGGCCGCCTGCTCGAGCAGCTCAGCCAGAGGGCCAGTAGCTGGTTCATAGCGCATGCGGCCCAACGCATCCATCGCGGCGGCTCGCGCCAGCGAATTGCCGTCCGGCAAGCCCCGTCGGAGGAGGATCTCCCCCGCCTGCTCCGTGCCCAGCTCTCCCAGCGCTGCGCAGGCAGCAGCCCGCAGGTCCACGGCGTGCTCATCAAAGGCAGCCTCCAGCAACGGCAGAGCCTTCTCATCCGGCTCATTGGTGAGTGCCAGCAAGACGCCCAGCCGAGCGCCGGGCTGACCGGATTCCCACCGGGCCTGCATGCGCTGCCAGCGGCCAGGCCCGCCTAACCCCTCGGCCGTCACCAGGGCCTGCGCCCATAGCCGCCGGGTGCTACTTGCTCGCACGTATCCCCACACAGCCAGCGCCAGGACCAGACCGACCGGCGCGAGTATGAACCAGAGCCAGATTGGCATTGACGCTCTCCTCCCGGCCACCACGTTGTGCGCTAGTTATTCGCGGTTCTTCGCACTACACCTGTCGGCCATCGCGTCGTCTCGCGGTGCAATGAGCTGACGCGAGCCAGATGCTAGATGCTGCCCCCCAGGGCGCCCCGGCCGGCCGGCGCGGGCCTCGGCTCTTGGCCCGGTATGATTCTCAAGTATCCCACGTCCACATCGAGCCGGTCGCGTGCTACGACGATTTCAGCGAAGGAAGCGTCCAGGCCGGCCAAGGTCGCGCCGCGCGTCAGCTTGCTGCGCTCCGCCGCAACGGCGAGCGCGTATTGCCCCGGCACAAGGCCCGTTAGGACGAACCGGCCCCGGGCATCGGTTACGGTCGAGACGCCGATGAGCAGTTGATCCGCCGGGCTCAAAGCGCCTGCCAGGGCTGGGGCGCGCGAGGCCGCAATTAGCCCCACCCGAAAGCCCACTGCAGGTGCTTCGCCGACGAGCACCTGCCCGCGGACGGAACCGACCACGAACGGTGGGGCCGCACGCAGGCGCTCGATCTCCCGGGGAGATGCTCCGGCGAGTCGGTACCAGTTCAGTGCGGTCTCCCGAAAACCATATCGCTGCAAGAGGTCGGCCACCCGCCGGTGCGCTATCGCCGAGCAGCACTGGAAGCTATGGGGGTCGGCCAGTTGCCGCACTGCGGCGGTGGTCGGCGGGGCGATGTGGGCCGCCGAGAGGGAATCCATCAGGGCCGCCTGCATGAACTGAAAGGGGGCCCGGCGGGCTGAGAGTAGTGCCGTGTCGGCCAGAGCGGCGCTGTCCCACTGCAGGGCCGCCCGATCGCGCAGATACACGAAGGCCTCCGCCGCCAGTGCGGTGCGGTTTTGCCGACGCTGGAGGAGCGCCAGTACGCGGCGCGTGTTCTCGTCGTCGTCGGAGAGGCCCACACCCGTGTGCCGCGGCGCCACTCCCATGATCACCGGGCGGTCGCGTCCCAGCACTGTCAGCACAGCACGGGGTTCAAGCCAGGCAGTCCTGGCATGGGTCGCTCCCGTGAGAGTGACGCCGAAGTCGTACCGACCAACCGCGACCCGCTGATAGCCGTAGTGTATGGTCAGCCCGAGGGTTAGGCCCACCAGGAGCGAGGGCGCCGCCTGAAATAGCCGGGTGCCCCAACCCGTGTGCGGCTTGGCTAGTGCCCAGACCACGCCCGCGGCACAAAAAGACACGACGCCGTGGACAGACCCCAGCAACCAGGGCGCCCAGTGCCACACGCTGCAATCGAACTCGGACATCCCCTGCGCCAGGGCCATCAAGTCTCGCTCGATGAGCAGAGGGTCGCGGGCAGCGGCGCCGGCGACCACGATACCGGCCAGAGCCCCGAGCAGGCCAGCGCTGAGTGCTCCCCATTGGTCGGGCGGCCTGCGAGGCAGCAGACTGGTCAGCGAGCTCCAAGGGCCGCCCTCGCCCAGCAAGGCGAACAAAATGCCTCCGAACACGGCTCCAGCGAACACGTCGCCCCCCTGCACCGCGGGGGTTAGGAGGCGCCACGCGACCAGCCCGGCAACTCCGGCCAAGAGCAACGGCGGCAACGCGCAGACCAGTGACCACATGTTGAGCTCGCGCCTCAGGACGTCGTCGGCAGGACGCGAGGCCAGGAATCGCGTGTTCAGCCGATGAAGGACGATCAGCCCCAGAGCCGCCGAGAGCACGGCCACTGCCACCGACGAGATCAGGCCCCAGTAGGCTATGCGTTCGACGCACTCGTAGCCCGAGACCAGCCTGGCGGGCAGCGGAAGGTCAACCCGAAGCTGTGTCCCCTGCAGCAAGAGCTTCGCGTCCTCGCCCGCGATGTTGAGCCCCCGCAGCAGGCCCAGGCAGGCGGCGGCAAGAGAGAAGGCAAGGCCATGCCCCAGGTCCCGGCGATAGCCCGGCGGGGGGACCGGTCGTGCGATCTCGCTCTGTTCCTTCTGCGGCTCGATATCGGACACGATGGCTAGGCCTTTCGGCGCCCACACTGAGCTTCTCTTCATGATGGCCATTACCTGCGCTGCCGCAGGACGTTCGGGGGCGGGGCGCGAAAGGGCAGGCGAGCAGAAATCGGTGTCTTATCAGGAGAATCATGATGCGCGTGAACGAGTATCTGTGCCTCGTGGGTAGCGGACAGTTCGGTCTGAGCAACCGGATGGACTGCCATGTGTACTTGCTGCACCGCGGCCCCGACGCGGTCCTGATAGACGCGGGCGTCGGCGTCGAGCCCGAACGGATTCTGGAGAACATCGCCGCAGACCTGCCGCCGACCGCCACTGTGCGCGCCATTCTCCTGACCCACTCCCACTCCGACCACGCGGGCGGCGCGCAGGCGCTCTCGAAGGCGTTCGGCTGTCCGGTGTATGCTTCCCCTGCGGAGGGCGCCATCGTCCGTGCCGGCACGGATCACGAGCTGGGACTGGATCGAGCGCGCCCGTCCGGCGTGTACCCCATGGACTACGAGTTCGCGCACTGCGAGGCGCAAGACGTCGGCGATGGCGAGACAGTGGAGTTCGGCGAATTGGCCTTGCGTGCCGTCGTTGTACCGAGCCACAGCCTGGGGAGCACGGCCTGGGTCTACGACGGACCCGGGGGGATTGACCTGTTTTCAGGCGATATCGTGTTCGCCAAGGGAGCCATCGGCCTGCTGAATTGCTACGGCAGTTCTCTGGAGGCCTATCGGGAGAACTTCGGCAAGCTCGCAACGCTCGGCATCAACGGGTTCTATCCGGGCCACTTCGTGTTCTGCCTGGAGAACGGCCAGCAGCACCTGGACCTGGCAGCCGAGGAGCTGAAGGCGCTGTACGTGCCGAAGTGCTTCTGACCAGCCGAGCCGGAGGGGAGCACGGCTTGCATCGCGCTTACAGAAAGCGTGCAGGTGCGGTGCGCGGCCAGATGGAAGGCTTGATAACTCTAATTGCCGAGGAGGGTCTCCCGTGTCCGACAAAGTACGCGTCGGTTTGCTGGGCGTAGGCGGCATTGCCCAGATTGCCCACATGCCTGCCTTGCGCAAGGCCGCCAACATCGAATGGGTCGCGGTGTGCGACCAGGATGCCGATCTGGCCCGCCGGTTCGGTGACCGCTATGGCGTCGGGAAGGTCTACGGCTCGCTCGCGGACCTGCTGGCCGACGAGGAGGTCGAGGCGATTCTCAACGCGACCCGCCACGAGCACCACGCGGACACCGTGATCCCGGCTCTGGAGGCCGGCAAGCACGTATTGGTGGAGAAGCCGCTGGCGGAAAGCGTTGCCGACTGCGAGGCGATCTTGGCGGCCGTGGAGCGGACCGGCTGCAAGCTGCAGATGGGCTGCATGAAGCGGCACGATCCGGCGATTCGCCGGGCCAAGGAGTTCATTGACGAGCAGATGGGGGCGCGACTGGTCACGAACGGGTGGTGCTTTGACAGCGCCTATCACGGGGGCTATGTGCGCAGCCTGCGCCCGCCGACGGAGCGTGGTTCCGCCCAGAGGGCCCCGGACCCGAAGGCCGAGCCCGATTCGCAGTACCTCATCGGGATGTCCGTGCACAACATTGACCTGATGCGGATGCTGGGCGGGGAGATCGTGCGGGCTTTTGCGTACCGAGGAGACAGAGGCGACGGGCGAATTTACACGGCGGCGCTGGAATACGCGGACGGCGCTTGCGGCTATTACCAGCTTCTGGGAGTCACCCAGGGCGATTGGGACGAAGGCGTGATCGTGGAGGGCGAGGCCGGACGGGTCCACATCCGGACGCCCTTCCCGTACTTCAACGTTCTGGCCGAGGTGGAGATCTTCGACGCCGCGCAGCAGGCCTACGTCCGCCCCGCGGCGGCCGGCTGCGACATGTACGCGGCACAGCTTGACGCCTTCGCGGACGCCATTCGCAGCGACACGCCGACGACCCCGGACGCGCACGATGGGCTGATGGACCAGAAGGTGCTAATTGCGATCTACGAATCAGCCGTCTCAGGGGAGCCGCGCGAAGTGGGGTAGTTTGAGGGCGGCGGGCAGGATATCTGCGACTGGTGCGCACTCGCGGTAGTCGAGGCGCACTAGGCGGCGCCTTCCCGGCATCGCTTCAGCAGGGCGACGCATCGCGGCAGCATTTCCATCACGTCGGCGGTCCCCATGTACTCGATGGAGACGGGCCCGCGGCAGTTGTGCTTGCGAAGCAGCTCGAAGAAGCGATCGTAGTCCAGCGTCGGCTCACGGAGATCGCGCGTGACGTCCCAGATCTTCGCGTGACAGAAGGCGAGGTACGGTGCGAGCCTCTCCGTCGCTTCGAGGAAGTCCTCAAAGGGGTCTGCGCCTGCCATGGGGTCTGCGTGGTAGTTGCCCGTGTCCAGGCAGATCCGGAACCAGTCCGAATTGACCGCCTGCATGATGCGGAGCTGATCGGCCGAAGTGCGCGAGATGCCGCCGTGGTTTTCAAGCACGAATGTGATGCCTTTCTCCTCCGCCGCGGGCATGAGCGAACGGAAGGTTCGCACGGCGGCCTCGAAGGCCGTCTCCGCGGTCACGCCCTCGGGAATGATTGACTCGGGGACGTTTTTGCCGTACGGGGAGGTGTTCACTCGGAGCAGTGGCGCGCCGAGGAAGTACGCGATATCGAGGTATTCCTCGATGTGCGCTCGTTCCCGCTCGATCTCAGCCGGTGAGGCACGATAGTAGTTGTTCTCGATGGCCACGGCGCACACGCCGAGGCCGTGCCTGGCGGCCGCTCGCTTCAGGTTGCGGATGATGCTCCAGTCGCCCTTCAGGCAGAAGTCATTGAGCTCGATGGCCTCGACGCCGGCGCGGTCACAGACCTGCGGGAAATCGGCAAGGTCAAGCTTGTTGTCGCGAAATGCCCGGCCGAAGGAAGCGGTCGAGACGGCGATGTTCATTGCGGACCTCCCGGACGGTCTCGGATCCGAGCAGCCCAGAGCGCGCGCCCAGTTGCTTAGGCCTCCTCCGCCTCAGCGAGGGCCTGTTCCCACCGCGTCAAGGTCTCCGTGAGCTGTTGGGACAGCAGCGCGTGTTGCATCGAAAGGCCGCGGACGTAACGCGGATCGGCGCCGGCCGCGGTTTGCAGCCGCTGCTCGATCAGGGCGATCTTGCGCTCCAGGTCCTGCACCCGCTGTTCCAGCTCCTCCGGATTGGCCGCCGGCCCGCGAACGGCGGATTCGCCGGGTCGCTTGCGTCGCCGGGCCCGGCGTTGCGCCTCACGCTGGGCGGCGGCTCGCGTCAGGCGCTCGGCTTCGGCTTGGACCGCGGCTTGCTCCGCTTGCTGTCGCAACCACCGGCGCCAATGGCTGAAGTTGCCCTCATGCGCGCGCACGCGACCATCGCCGAGGATGAGCAGTCGCCGACAGACTTTGTCGAGGAGGTAGCGGTCGTGGGACACGAGGAGCAGCGTGCCCTGATACTGCAGGAGGGCGTTCTCGACGGCCTGACGAGAGGGGATATCAAGGTGGTTGGTCGGCTCGTCGAGCACAAGGAAGGTTGGTCCCTGAAGGATTAGCTTCGCGAGCAGGAGCCGGCTCTTCTCGCCGCCGGAGAGGTCGCCTACGCGCTTGAACACGTCATCGCCGAAGAACAGGAAGCGCGCCAGCAGGCTCCGCACCTCGCCGGCGGTGAACTGCGGAAGCAGTTCGCGCAGCTCCTCGATGACCTGGTTCTCGTCGGTCAATCCGGTGGGCTCTTGCTCGAGATAGCCCACCACTACGCTCCGGCCCAGAGCGGCGCGGCCCGCGGTCGCCCGCTCCAGACCGAGCGCGATGCGCAGCAGCGTGGTCTTGCCGGAACCGTTGGGCCCGATCAGCCCGACGCGCTGACCGCGGTGGATGTGGAAGGTGGCGTCCTCGAAGAGCGACCGGCCGCCAAAGGACTTCGCCACGCCCACGAAGTCCAGGATTTCGTTGCCGCCGCGGATCCTGGGGGTGAAGGCGATCTGCATCTTCTTGCGCTGCGCCGGCGGCGGATCAATCACATCAATGTGCTCCAGGAGCTTCTCCCGGCTGCGCGCCTGTCGGATCCGCTTCTCGTTGCCGGTGCCCAGCAGGAACCGAATGATCTCCCTCTGCCGTTGGAGGTCTTGTTGCTGCCGCTCGTACGTGCGCTGCCAGGTCAGGAGGCGCTGCTCCTTCTGCTTCAGGTAGGCGGAGTAGTTGCCGCGGTATTCTTCAAGCTGGTGATGCTCCAACTCCACGATGCGCTGGGTGGTGCGGTCGAGGAAGCTCCGGTCGTGCGCGACCACAAGGATCGCGCCGGGGAAGCTGCGGAGGTATTCCTCCAGCCACTCCAGGCCCTGGATGTCCAGGTGATTGGTCGGCTCGTCCAGCAGCAACAGATCGGGCTCCGACAAGAGTAGCTTGGCCAGGGCCGCGCGACTCTTCTCGCCGCCGGAGAAGGAGGCCGGGGATCGGTGCCAGTGATCCTCGCCCAGTCCCAGGCCGCTGAGGACCTTCTTGGCGGTGGTCTCGTACTCGTATCCGCCCGCTGTCTCGAACCGGTGATGGAGCTCGGCGTGCTCGGTCAGGAGCTGCTGCATCCGGTCTTCGTCTCGCCGCACCTGCGGCTGCTCCATCTGTACGGCCAGGCGATTGAGGCGGTCTTCCAGGCCCTGCAGGTCCGTGTACAACGACATGACATCGGTCCAGAGCGTGTCCGTCCCGTCCAGCTCCGGATCCTGCGACAGGTACGCAATACTCGCTCCGCGTGCGGCCACGACTTGTCCCTCGTCGGGGCTCAACTCTCCGGCTGCAATCCGCAGCAGGGTCGTCTTGCCGGTCCCGTTCGCACCAATGAGGCCCAGGCGCTCGCGGCGATCAATGGCCAGGGAGACACCGTCGAGGATTAGCTCGGCGCCGTAGTACTTCGTCACGCCGTCCAGCACCAGCAGGGGCATCAGGCACTCTCACCGGCCTCGGAGGAGCTTGGCGGCCGCTGCGCAACGGCGACGAACGCCGGCGTGGTCGCGGGCGTATCCAGGTCCCAGCGTTCAAAGGCGCCGAGCACGGTAAAGCCCGCGTTCTCCACGTGCATGAACAGGTCCGGGGGAAACATCACCCGGCGCACCTCTTGCGAGGTCAGGCTTTTTTGGAGTTTTTCGCCGCGATAGAACTCGTAGGCAAGCTTGTCGTGCACCATCCCGGTCAGCGCTTCCAGGTGCTGTCGGTGCCTCACGACCAGCCGCACGTCGCCCAAGCGGCATTCTTCGGTCCACTCAGCAGGCGGGGCCTCGCCGTGCGGTGGCAGGAAGCAGTGATGATCGAACACGAAGAGCCCACCGGGTCGCAGGGCCTGTGCGACGGCGCACAGGCAATCCCACAAGACATCATTGCTGTAGAGGTAGCTCAGCACGTAGTTAAGGCTGAGAGCCACATCGAATTGCTCATCGTCGTCGAGCGCAGAGATGTCGCCCACATGGAAGGTGGCCGACAACCCCGCCTCCTCTGCTTTGCTACGGGCAATCTCGATGAGGCGTGGCGAGATGTCTATTCCGACGACCTGAAAGCCCGCCGCAGCCAATCGCCGCGCATGCTGGCCTGTGGCGCAGCCCAGGTCGAGCGCCCGGCGGCCCTCCAGGCCCCACCGGTTGACCGCGGCCTCCACCATCGCCGCCTGAGCATCATAGTCAATGAACTGCTCGTTGATGATGTCGTACAGGTCCGCCAGCTCCAGCGTCTCGATCGGCGGCACGTAGTCCATCGTCTCACCCTTCCTCGCCCGCCAGTCGGCCGGCGTAAACGTGCCGGACCAACTGCCCCTTGGTCCACCGGGCCCGCGCCGTCAAGTGGTACCCTGCCTCGGTCAGCAAATCCTCCAGCGGCTCAGCCGTCACGATACTGATCCGTGGCGCCAGCCGAACCGCATTGGCCAGTAGCTCGGGATAGAGATCACTCGCGCGGCGTGAGGTGTGCCCGTAGGGCGGGTCCACCACCACCGCATCAAAGCTTCCCGCCGCGTCTCGGGCATCGCCGGCGCAGACCAGCCCGCGCAGACCAAAATGCCGGAGATTCGCCAGCGCCGGCGAAGTCATCTTCTTGTTCAGGTCAAAGCCGACGGCGACCATGCCCATGCCGGCGGCTTCCAGCAGAATCGTTCCCACGCCGCAACAGGGGTCCACCACTCGGTCGCCGGGCCGAGCGACGAGGTTCACCATCGCACGGGCCAGCCTGGCCGGGAGCGCGTTCGAAAAGGTGTGCGGCTTGTGCTCGTGCACGGTCCAGCCCCGATCATATCGGGATAGGATTCGCCCAAAGATGAACCAGTCCTTCCGAGCGAGGAGAACGTACTGCTCAGCCGGGTGCGAAAGACGAGGAGCGCCGCTCATCCGGTCGGCCAAGAGGACGGCGGCCTGCACGGAGTGCAGGTCCGGTTTGGGCGGGACCTTGCGGACCTCGATGGCGAAGTCATGGGCCTTCGGGCTGAGTGCTTCCAGTTGAGCCAGGACCTGTGAGAAGCTGGCGCCCTCGGCCAGGACCCGAGCACAGAGCGCCACGTGAGCAGCGCGGCGGACATTGACGGCAACCGGAGCGCGGGCTAGCGGCCCGGACAAGGCGATACCGGGCACGAGTGCCGCCGCCTCCGCTGCCGCCAGCTCTTGTTCGTGGGGCCGGAAGGAAAGATAGTATGCGTAGGCCACAGAGGGCTCCTGGACTGCAGCAGAAGCGAGCGCACGGCACCGGGGATCGTCAGGATGGCATTATAGGGAGCGTGACCGCCAGGCGTCAAGGGCGCGGCGACGGCGAAGAAAACGGGCGCGGTGGTCAGCCGCGCCCTGTCGGCAGGCGGTGCCTCTCCAGGTCATTGACCGGCCTAGATGCGGCACCGCTAGTACGATTCCCCCCGGCGGTAAGGGGCAAACTGTGAGCTTCGTCACGGCCGGTCCCGAGACAAACGGATGACCTGCCACGGATACTTGCCATCGCTTCCGCGCACAACGGTCTCGTAGTCCTGGAACCGTCGGCCGATTTGCCGCAGGCCACGGCGCAGATCGCTGAGGCCTAGGCCGGTTTCGCTCGCCGCGGCCAAGGCGCGGCCGAGCTCGGCCCCACCTCGTGCCAGGACCGCTTGCGCCGCGGCACTGCGGACGCTCTCGCCGGAGAGGGCGATTCTGCTGCCGCGCAGGGCCTGTCGGATGATCCGGCGTCGCCGGGTCAACTCAGCCGGCGGACCGAAGGGCACCTCCTGAAAGGGCGTCCACGGCTTGGGCACGAAGGGCGAAATGGTGGCCGAGAGAGTCAAGGCCGGGAAGTCCCGGGCCGCGCGGAGGAGCAGGTCGGCGAGCGCACGGATGTCCTCCGTGGTCTCGGTGGGCAGACCGATCATGAAGTAGAGCTTGACCTTGCTCAGACCGGCGGCAACGGCCAGCTCCAAGGCATGCCAGATTTGTGCCTCAGTGGTCGGCTTGTGGATTGCATCGCGCAGGGGGTGAGCGATTCGAGCCGTAGCGAGGAGGTGGATACCCTGGCGCCCTGCTCGAGCAGAGCCCGGACGACCTGTTCCGCCTGCGGATAGTCCGAGAGTGTGGCGCTAACCAGGCCGATCCGATTGGTGTGGTTCAGACCTCGGGAAGCTGACGCGACAATAGTGCCCACGGCTCTCGTGCGGGCGGGCTTGTAGAGCTGCGCGGCGAGACAGAAGCGACAGCCGCGCCTGCAGCCGCGCCCGACCTCCACCAGGAAGCAATCGCTGAACTCGGTTGCCGGGGTCAGGATACGAGAGACGGTCTCGAAGGCTTCGAGATCCCGAGCGACTTGCCGCTCGACCGTGCCGGGCACCGTCAGCTCGGGCACGTACATGCCCGGCACTTGGGCCAACTCGCTCAGCACCGCGGCCCGCCACTGCTCATCGCGCCGGTGCGGCGTGGTCGCTGCCGCCGCGGCGAAGGCTTGAGCCAAAGCGCCGCCTTGCTCTTCGACCTCGCCGATAAACAGAGCGTCGCAGATCTCGGACAGAGGCGCCGGATTGGCGCTGACTGCCGGCCCGCCGGCGATCACCAGCGGATCGCCCGGCCGGCGCTCGGCACGCAAGACGGCGAGGCCCGCCTGGCGCAGGAGCCAGGCGACCCCTAAACTGTCCGATTCGAACGAAATGCTGAACGCGAGGACATCTTGAGCTGCCAACCGTTCCCCGGATTCCAGTGTCTGAGGAGCCCTTGAAGGGTCGTCGGGCAGAAAGGCCCGATCAACGCGCAAGCCGTCTGCCTCGCGAAACAGGCGCAAGATCGTATGCAGGCCCAGGTTGGACATGCCGACATGATAGGTGTTCGGATAGACGACGCAGACCCGCGCACCGCCGGGGCGCAGTGGAGGCAAACCCACAGCGCGTTCGCGTAGCAAAAGGTTGGCCGACTTCGGAGCTCTCCGCCGTCTCATGGTGGCGTGCTCGGCTGACTATAGCATAGCCTACTGCAGCCGCCAAGGGCGCGAACAGGCGGCCGGCCGGCAAACTTGACGCCCCTTGGCCAGTTGCTTATACTGCCCTTAGTTGCTGTGACGCAGACCTAAGTTGGCTAGCCGTCCATGAGAGGTGGTGCATTATGGCCACTGAGAAGCACGCACCGGCGAGGCCGCACTTGGAGGTGCCGGAAGAGTCGTGTCGTCGGGCCGATTTGCTGGGGAAGGTGGCCGTTCTGCTGACTTCTCCTGAGACAGTTGTGGCAGACATTGGCCGCGTGATGGACTTGGCCGGTTACCGGGAGGCGTTGCCGCAGGACAAGGACACGATCCTGAAGATCAACATTTCCTGGCAGTATTACTTTCCCGGCTGCTCGACAACCCCCTGGCAGTTTGACGGGATCTGCACCAAGATGACCAGTGACGGCTATCCGGCGGAGAGCCTAATCCCGGCCCAGAATGCCACGGTGGTGGTGGACCCGGAGGACGGCGCCGAGAACAACCACCTGATCGCACCGTTGCGCAAGCATGGGCTGGAGTTTGTCTACCTGAACAAGCCGGACATCGAATGGGTGGTCTATCAGCCACAGGCTGAGATGATCGCGCTGCCCGAGTTCTTCCCGGAGGGCGTGGCCATTCCCCGGCTGTTTCTAGGCCGGAGTGCGCTGCACATGCCCACGGTGAAGACCCATGTGTTCACAACAACCACGGGCGCCATGAAGAACGCCTTTGGGGGTCTGCTGGATAACCGCCGGCATTATACCCACTCGCGGATTCATGAGACGATTGTGGACCTGCTGGCGATACAACAGGAGATCCACACCGGCCTGTTCGCCGTGATGGACGGCACCATCGCGGGGAATGGCCCCGGTCCGCGGGCGATGCAACCGGTGGTCAAGAATGTGCTGCTGGCCAGCCACGACCAGGTCGCCATTGACGCCACGGCAGCCAAGATGATGGGCTTTGACCCGATGAAGCTCGATTACATCCGCCTGGCCCATGAGCGCGGGCTGGGCGTCGGGAATCCCTCCGAGATTGAGGTTGTAGGCGAGGACATCTCCGACTGGAACTGGGGCTTCGAAGTGGGTGACACCTTTGCCAGTCGCGGCCAGAAGTGCATCTACCACGGCTGGCTCAAGCCCTTCGAGAAGCTGCTGTTGCGCACGTTCCTGACGCCCTGGTCCTACGCCGCCTCGAACCTGTACCATAACGCGTACTGGTACCGGTTCGTGGGTCAGCAGCGCGTCGCCGAGATGCTGAAGACGGACTGGGGCCGGCTGTTCGAGACGTATGCGCTGTCCGAGGAAGAGTGACCATGCCGTGGCGCCAAGACGGCCCCCGAGAGGACGACCGCCGATGAAAGCCGTGATCCTGTGTGCCGGTTACGGAACGCGCATGCGGCCGTTGACGTACTACGTGAACAAGGGCATGATTCCTGTGGCGGGTCAGCCGATTCTGGAGCACATCATCGCCAAGCTGGTGCGCCAAGGCTTCGATGATTTTATCATCGCGATCTCGCACCTCGGTGAGCAGGTCGAGAACTACTTCGGTACGGGAGAGAGGTTCGACATTCGTATTCAGTACGTGCACAGTGATGAGCCGGTGGGGACGGCCGGGGAGATCTACAAGATGCGTAAGCTCCTGGCGCACGAGCGGAATTTCCTGGTGCACTACGGCGACATCATTACCAACCTCGATACGCAGGGGCTGGTGCGCAAGCATGTGCAAAGCGAGGCGTTGGCCACCATCGGGTTTGTGTCCGGCGTCCGAGTGCATACGGGGGTAGCGCGGCTGGACGAGAACGACAATGTGATCGAGTTCGAGGAGAAGCCGCAACTGAAGCGCGCGTGTCACGCTGCGGTGAACTGCTTTCAAGGCGTGGCGTTGGAGTACTTCAAGGACGGCGAGGACATTGCCACCGAGACGCTGCCCGCGATGATTGCGGCCGGCGAGAAGGTCGTGGGCTTCGTGGACCAGGACGCGTACTGGCAAGACGTTGGCCGCCTGTCGGACCTGGAAGAGGCGGAGAACCTGTTGTAGGTCGAGTGACCGCAGCGCCCACTGCAGCACAGCCGCCGCGGAGGAAGCCTGAGAGTGGTAGCCCTGGACGTGCCGGGACGCATCTGCCTGTTTGGCGATAAGGTTGACCTCGCCGGCAAGCCGGTGATCGCCGCAGCCATCAACATCTTCCTGCACATCGAGGGAGGGCCGCGTTCTGATCGGCTGGTGGTGCTGCACAGTTACGACCTGAACTGCACCGAGAAGTTCGCGCTGGGCGATGCCCCCGACTACAGCGGCGCCATGAAGTACGTTCGCGCGGCCACGCGCCTGCTGGGGAGCCTGATTCCCTCGGGGTATGAGCTGACGTACCGCGGTGACCTGCCCATCGGCGCCGGGCTGTCGTCGTCGGCCGCGATTAGCGTCGGCTCGATTCTGGCCCTGTCGCGCATGTTCGACCTGGGGCTGTCGGCGGACGAGACGGCGGAGTACGCCTATCGGGCGGAGCACGACGAGTGCGGCATCAGTTGTGGCCGGATGGACCAGTACTCCATCGCCCACGGCGGAGTGACGTTTATTACCACAGGCGAGAACCCGCACGCCGAGCGCTTGCCCATCGAGCAGCTCCCCGTGGTCGTCGGCGACAGCAATGAACCGCGCGAGGCCAAGGCGGTACTCAGCCGGATCCGGGGCGAGCTGGAGGCCGGGGATCCGCGTACACTGGCAGCGTTTGACATTGTCCACCAGTGCGTGCTGGAGGGACGCGAGGCGCTGGTGCAGGGCGATGGTCGGCGCATCGGCGAGCTGATGTCGCGCCACCAAGCTCAGGAACGCCAGATGGCGTGTTCGACGCCGAAGATCGAGGCACTATGTCGCGCGGCGATCCGTGCCGGCGCGTATGGCGCCAAGCAAATGGGGGCCGGCGGCGGGGGCTGTATGGTGGCGTACTGCCCGCACCGTCAGCGAGAGGTGGCTGAGGCGATTCGGGAGGCCGGAGGCATCCCCTACATCTGCGACATCTTCGCCTGGCCGGACTGCGGCTGAAGGGCGACCCGGAGCGGATTGGCCGGACACGAACGGCGTGCTATCGTAGGGGTCTCGAGGGCACTGGGCATTGCCGGGGCATGAGTACGGCCAGTGGACCATCGGTGAGGAAGTAGATGACGCGATTGCGGCTCAAGTTGGGGGTGTGCCCAGGGCTGATTGTTCTGCTGCTTGCCGGCGGCGTCTCCGCGGCGAACCTCCTGGACGAGATCTGCGCCCAGTACCCCGGACGACCGCACAGTTGGCTGGAGGTTGTGAACACCTTGAAGGCACTGGACGAGGCGTCACCGCGCCTGAGTGCCTACAGCGTGGGCCTCAGCCACGAGGGGCGGCAGATTCCGTTGGCGGCCCTGTACGCTCCCGGCACCAAGTTCGGCGAGACCGCGCGGTTGTTCATTATCGCGCGTCAACACGGCAGCGAGAAGGCCGGCACAGAGGCGACCATGGCCCTGATTCGCCACTTGGTGGGGACGCAGAATGAACCGGAGCTCAATCTCCTGCGCCGCGTGACGCTGATCATCTGCCCCATGGTCAATCCGGACGGCGCCGAGCGGAACCGTCGGCGCAACGCACAGGGACGCGACCTCAATCGCGATTGGGCTGCGCTGAGTCAACCTGAGACACGGGCCATCGAGGCTGCGGTGCGGATGTGGCGTCCTCATGCGTTCGTTGATCTGCACGAGCTGCCGGCCAACTCCCGCAAGGCAGCCTACAAGGTGAACTTCGTGGAGACTCTGGGGCCGGACGCGGCCCTCTCCCCCGCCCTATCCGGTGACTGCATGTTCGTGGCCAGAACCTTGACGTTTCGCGCCAACGCCTACGGCTTTCCGCTGAATGCCTTCTTCGACGATTCTTCCGACAACCTGGCCCTGGCGCACCGGCACTTCGGCTTCCGCCACGGCCTGTACTCCTTCCTACTGGAGGCCAAGACGGGTGGCGGCCGCGACATGAAGCACCGCATGCGCTTTCACTTGCTGGGCATGCTGACGATTGCGGCGTTCCTGGCCGGCAAGGTGGCTGCACCCTCCGCCACAGCTAGTATGCCGCTCGAAGCGCAACCGCCTCGGGCCGTCTCCAGGCGGCCCGCGCGCCCCTCTCCTGCGCCTGCCGGGCCGGTCGAGCCGGTCCGCACGACCGTGCGACTTGTGTCGCCTGCGGCCGGATCGGAGATCGCCGGAGACACTGTTTTGCGGGCGGAGGTGACGTCGTCGGAGGAGTTCTCGTACGTGACATTCGAGATTGACGGCCGGGTCAAGGCCCTGACGAATACGGCTCCGTTTGAGTACCGTCTCGATTGGACCGATCTCGCTCCCGGCGGGCACAAGGTTGCAGTGCGCGCCCACAACCGGAGCGGCACGGTTCTGGCGCAGGACGAGATTCCCATCCGCCTAAGAGGCGAGACGACCCAAGTGGCCGAGTAGCGGAGAAGCAGGAAGCCGATGGACCGCAAGTCAGCCGCCCAACGGATCGCGGAGCTAACCCGCCTCATCAATCGAGCGGACCATCTATACTATGTTCTCGACGCACCGGAGATCTCCGACGCCGAGTACGACCGACTAAGGCGCGAACTGCAAGAACTGGAAGAGCAGTTCCCCGAGCTGCGACGGCCGGACTCCCCTACACAGCGCGTCGGGGCCCCGCCGGTGGAGGAGTTCGGCACGGTTCGGCATCGGACACCGATGCTCAGTCTGGGCAACGCCTTCGATTTCGAGGAGCTGCGAGCCTTCGACGAGCGCCTCAAACGGCGCCTCGGGCGGGATCTTGACGCGCCGATCGAGTATATCTGCGAGCTGAAGCTGGACGGTCTAGCGGTTTCCCTGACCTACGAGGAAGGCGTGCTTGTGCGCGGGGCCACCCGCGGCGACGGCACGACCGGGGAGGATGTGACGCAGAACCTGCGGACCATTCGAAGCATCCCGCTACGGCTGCATGGCGAGCCCCCCCCGCTGCTGGAAGCGCGCGGCGAGGTGATCTTGGCGCGCGATGAGTTCGAGCGCCTCAATAAGCGCCGACGGAGGGCGGGAGAGGCCGAATTCGCCAATCCGCGCAATGCGGCTGCCGGGTCGGTCCGCCAACTCGATGCCTCCGTGACGGCGCAACGCCGCCTGAGCAGCTTCTTCTATGCCCTGGGGGCGGTCGAAGGCGTGTCTCTGGGCACTCACCAGGATGAACTCGAGCTTTTGAAGTCCCTCGGGTTCCTGGTCAATGAGCACACCGAGGCGGTGCCGGACATCGAAGCCGCCGGGGAGTACTGCCGCCGGTGGGGCGAACGACGCGCCGAATTGCCCTACGAGATTGACGGCGTTGTGGTGAAGGCGAACAGCCTCGCTGTGCAGGCGGCGGCCGGGCACGTTTCGCGGAGCCCGCGCTGGGCCATCGCGTACAAGTTCCCGGCCGAGCAGCAGGTGACGGTGGTGGAAGACATCGTCGTGCAAGTGGGCCGCACGGGCGCCCTCACTCCTGTAGCCGTGATGAAGCCGGTCCTGGTAGATGGCTCCGTGGTTAGCCGCGCGACGCTGCACAATGAGGACGAGATCGCCCGGAAGGACGTCCGCATCGGTGACACCGTTGTGGTGCAAAAGGCCGGCGACGTAATTCCGGAGGTCGTCCGCGTGCTGACCGAGCGCCGCAGCGGCGCGGAACGCGAGTTTGTCATGCCGGACCGCTGCCCTGTCTGCGGCAGCCCGGTTGCGCGGCGGGCGGGCGAGGCGGTGCTCCGGTGCGAGAACCCTCTGTGCCCGGCGCAGCGCCGCGCTCATCTGAAGCACTTCGCCAGCCGGAACGCCATGGATATCGAGGGGCTGGGGCCCGCGCTGATTGAGCAGCTTGTAGAAAACGACCTGGTGGCCGACGCAGGAGACCTCTATGGTTTGAAGCTTGAGCAGCTAGCAGGTTTGGAACATATGGCCGAGAAGTCGGCACAGAATCTCCTCGACAGCCTGGAGGCGAGCAAAAGGCGAGGGCTCCCCCAGGTCATCTACGCTCTGGGCATCCGGCATGTCGGTGCCCACATCGCGGAGGTGCTTGCCAACCACTTCGGCTCATTGGACGCTCTGGCGGGGGCGTCTCAAGAGGAACTGGCGGCGATCCCGGAGATTGGTGAGACGATCGCGGCCAGCATCGTTGCCTTCTGGTCGCAGGAGCGAAGTCGACGCCTGGTGGAGAAGCTCCGGGCGGTTGGGATTGACCCGCGGGCCGAAACAGTAACGGAGGCTACGCCGGGATGGGCCTACGCGGGTAAGACGTTTGTGTTCACAGGCGCTCTCCAGGCGATGCCTCGGGCCCAGGCAGAACAGGAAGTCAAGCGGCGCGGGGGAAGGACGTCCAGCAGCGTAAGCAAGCAGACTGACTTCGTGGTGGCCGGCGAGAAGGCCGGCTCCAAACTGCAGAAGGCCGAGGAGCTGGGAGTGACGGTGCTGAGCGAGCAGGAGTTCCTCGCGCTCTTGTAGGGTCTCAAGATGAGATACCGCGCCGCGGCTCTCTGGCTTCCGGCGATCCTTTGGATGGCGGTGATTTTCTGGGCTAGTAGCCTTCCGCGCGTGCCGACACCGATTCCGGTGCGCGGAGGGGACAAGGTGGCCCACGTCATGGCCTATGGCCTTTTGGGAGTTCTGCTGGCCCGGGCGTTTCGGGGGGCCAGTGGGCCGATCCTATCCGGGCAGGCGGGGCTGTGGGCCGTGGTAGTGGGCTTGGCGTACGGAGTGACCGATGAGCTCCACCAAAGCTTCGTGCCGGGGCGGATGCCGGAAGCGGCAGATGTTCTGGCAGACGCGGTCGGCCTGGTGTTGGGCCAGACACTGGCGCAGCACTGGGCTCGCGACCGGTTGCGGAGTCGGAGCTGTGGGCCGATCTCAATTTCCGTTGCGAACGGACAGACACGAGGGGAGAATCAAATGGCCGGGACACTCGAAATCACAGAGGACAACTTTCAGACGGAGGTCTTGGATTCGGACGTGCCGACGTTGGTGGACTTCTGGGGGCCCGGTTGCCCACCGTGCGTGCGCTTGGCACCGACCATCGCGGAAATCGCCGGCGAATATGACGGCCGGCTCAAGGTGGGCAAGTGCAACGTGGCTGAGAACTACGGCCTGGCGATGAAGTACGGGATCCGAGGCGTTCCGACGGTTATCTTATTCTCGAAGGGCGAGATCCAGGATCTGGTAGTGGGCCTGGTACCGAAGCAAGAGCTGGTCGAGAAGATCGAGGGTGTTCTGGCACACTGAGCGGCCAGGCGACGATTGGGGCAGTGTGAACCTGCTCGGACGTCAAAGCGTCTTAGAGGGTCGAGGAGTGCCTCATTCGGCAGTTCAGCCCAAGGCTTACGAGGCGACTTGGCGAGCGCATGTGGTATCGGTGCCGAGGCCGGACAGTGGATGTGACCGGCCGGAGTTGGGCCGTGGAGAGGCCAAGGAGAGCGCTCGGGGCCTTGAGCTGATTGCCCAAACCGAAAGAGGAGGCGAGGGGGCTAATGAGCGTACAGGGTAGCCACCGTCATGCTCACATCATCATCATCCTGCTCAGTTTGGTTCTGGGCGCAGTGCTGGCGACCGGGTATTACTACTGGCCCGCACTATCGGGAGCCCGGGCCGAGGCGCAGGAGCGCAATGTCGCCGTTGCCGGCGGAGGCGGCGTGTCAGCGCTGCAGAACGACTTCGCTCGAGTCGCTGAGCGCGTGTTGCCGGCAGTCGTAAACATCAGTGCGGAACGTGTTACAGAGCTGGATCCTCAGATCAAAGCTTTCCGGGACATGTTCAAGGACAGCCCGTTCTTTGGGCCGTGGTTTCGGGAGCGCGGGGGTGGAGGGAAAGGTGAAGGAGACGAGGATCTGTATAAGCAGCGGGCCCGCAGCCTGGGTTCGGGCTTCGTCTTCGATGCGGATGGCTACATCATTACCAACCGCCATGTGATCCGCGGCGCAGAGGATGTCAAAGTCAAGTTCCCCAATATGAACGGGAGCGAGGAGAAGGAGTACCCGGCGAAGATCATCGGCTCGGACGCGCGCACTGAGCTGGCTGTGGTGAAGATCGAGCCCGAACGCAAGCTGCCGACGCTCAAGTTGGGCGACTCGGATAAGGTCAAGATCGGACAGTGGGCGATCGCTGTCGGGAATCCGTTCCAGCTTAACGGCACGCTCACCGTGGGGGTTATCAGCGCCCGGGGCCGCTACATTCCCGGCGAATCGGACTACATCATGGTGCGGGATCTCATTCAGACCGACGCCGCCATCAATCCGGGCAACAGCGGCGGTCCCCTGGTCAACATTCAGGGCGAGGTTATCGGGATCAACGTAGCGATCAAGACCAGCGGGCCCTTCCCGGCCAATGCGGGCATTGGGTTTGCGATCCCGGCCAACGATGCCAAGCAGATCGTACCGGAGCTGATCAAGCACGGTATCGTCAAGCGCGGCTGGTTGGGGATTCACATCGCTGACCTCACGGCCGAGACGCGGGACTACTACGGTGTGAAGCAGGGCGTACTGGTCGAGTCGGTCCAAGAGGGACGACCTGCGGCCCGAGCCAAGCCCGTACCCTTGCAGGCTGAAGACGTAATCGTGGCGTTCAACGGCAAGCCCGTACACGACTCCTGGGAGCTGCAAAAGGAGGTCGGCCGGACGAAGCCGAACTCGACGGCCAGCGTGGACATCGTGCGCGACAAGAAGAAGATGCGGCTGACGGTGAAAGTAGGTGAATTGCCGGCCAAGTATGCCAGCGGCGAGCCGGCGCAGGGAGCCAAGACTGCCGTAGCCGAGGAGCTGGGCATCAAGGTGAGGCAGATTACGGAAGAGCTGCGGGAGCAGCGGCCCAGCATCAGCCGCGATCAGGGTGTGGTGGTGGTCGGCGTTGACCCGCTGAGCGACGCGGCGAACAAGATCGCCAGAGACGATGTGATCATCAAGGTCAACGACCGGACGATCACGAAGGTGGCGGAGTACCAGGCCGCGATCAAGGAGGATATCGGTAAGCCGTATGTGATCCTGCGCGTGGAGCGCAAGCTGCCGAGCGGCGATATCGTGGTGCGCACGGTGGCAGTGAAGCGCTAGTAGCTACGACGACACGGGCCCCCGGACCGCGTGGCCGGCCGGGGCCCCATTGCTTTGTGCCGGAGACGTCATGGTGAGCATCGCATCGGATGAAGTGCGAACAATGCTCGTTGACACGGCGTGGGGTTGGCTGATCGTGTCGGCGACGCCGGTCGGATTGGTGCGGGCAGTGCTCCCCCGATCTTCCAGGCAGGCCGCACTGCAAGCGGCGGACAGCAATCTCGTCCTGCCGCCGCAAGGCAGCTTGCTGGCCCGGGCCGCGCACTTTGCCCGGGAGTACTTTTCGCAGCACGTGGTCGCGTGCGAACTGCCCCTGGACCTCAGGGGCATGACACCCTTTCGCCAGGATGTGCTTCGAGCTTGCGCCGCAATCCCCTACGGAGGAACACGCAGTTACGGGGAACTGGCCGCCGCTGTCGGCAAACCCCGTGCGGCCCGGGCAGTGGGGCAAGCGATGGCGAGGAACCCTCTCCCGCTGTTTGTGCCATGCCATCGCGTAATTGGCGCTGACGGCGGGCTGACCGGATTCGGGGCGGGCCTGGAGTGGAAGCGGAAGCTACTGGCCCTCGAGGCTGCGGCTGTGGCGGGGGGCGGCAAGCGCCAGGTCATTCGCTAGACCCCAGCTCGGCCTGCCGGTCACGGGCCGCCGCAGCCCGGAGCGCTCGCGGAGACCGCGGTATCACGCGGGGAGGTTCCGGCGGCTGCTGTGCCGGGGTCTCCATCAACGGCACATCGTCCCGGCGGTGGGACCGGTCACGGGATCTGCGACTGCGGCGGCGAGCGGTTTGAACCACCATTCCCGGCGGCAGGGTTGTGATGCGCTCGATCATGGCCAGCGACACCCAGAAGTAGGGACCACCCGGCGCCAAGTACAACGCCGGCCCGGCAGACAACATCACCAGCATGGCCGACTGCGCTGCCAGTAGGCACGAGCGAAGCCAGCGCTCGCTCGGGTTGGGGGAGGCCCGCACGGACCGGACCGCCACTCTGATTGCCGAAACAATGAGCCACATGAACAGCAGAAAGCCGGGGACGCCCAGTTCAGTCACCGCCCGCCCGTACTCGTTCTCGACCATGATCCCCGTCGGCCCGCCCCTCTGCCGTCCCACGAAGGCCGACATCCGCCCCACGCCCATGCCGGTCGCCGGACTCACTCCGAAGAAGTGCTGGGAGGCACGCTCCAGCGATCTGCGCCATGGCCCCTCGACGCGTTCGATGGTGGCCCTGCTGTTGCGAATAGCCTCCATAAAGCGATAGTATGCTCGACCTTCAGTGGCCCGCATGGCCAGCATCCACGCCATGAGGACAACCAGAACCGTTGCTGCCAAGATGCCCGGCTGGCGGACTGAGACGGCCAGCACGATCAATCCCAGAAGCAACCCGAACGCGGCAGAACGACTGCCGCTGAACACCAGAGTAACGAGCATTACCAAGACGCCCGACGAGACCACAGAGCGGGACGTCAGGGTCCGGCAGCAGGAGAGCAGTGCCATGGCGAGCAGGGCGCTCATCGCCATGTTCTGGCCTAGCGCTCCAGCTCGCACTGCGGTAGAGAACACACGGTGCTCGGAGCCCTGGGCAGTGTTGTAGCCGAGACGTTTGTGCAGGTTGTAGGCGTCGGGAGCGATGGTGCGCAGGTGCTCGTAGCCGTACTCCTTCTGGACAACGCCGTACGCAGCGACGCCGACTCCCAGACATAAGATGAAGCCCAAGAGAGCGAAGAATCGCGACCGATCGCGCAGCGTGTCGTGCAGGAGCAGGTATAGGGGCGGCCAGATGACCCAGGTGCGCGCGCCCGCCAAAGCGGCCCAGACGCCCGGCGACAGAGGGTTGAACATCTCCCCGAGCACATAGACGATAAAGCAGAGCATCGGTATGGTCAGAGCGCCCTTGAACGAGCCCCGGCGTTGGCCGAGAGCGACGGGGCCCAGCCATCGCAGCAGGCAGAGCATGAGGGCCACGTCTTTGAGCGCAATGGTCACTGGCGAGGCGTAGGCGCTCTTCAAGAACCCGTCTACGGAGCAAAAGAACAGGAGGACGTAGATGCCCCACTCCGTGTTCACCAGGCAAATGAGGCCGGCGATGATCACGGCGGTGCCGCCGAGCAACGGGAAGATCTGGAGCTTCTTGCCGATGATCACTATGGCCAGACCGATGCCCATGAAGAGCAGTGCCGCCCCGGCACCTCGCCGGGCGGAGGCCAGTGAAGCGGCAAGCAAGCTTCGCTCATCCACACCATCTTGGGCCGGCACTTCCGCCGTCGAAGCTGCCATAGCTCAGATTGCTCCGCTTAGTACCCTCGTGGCGGGGCTTCGGTAGCCGCACATGCTTCGCCGGATTCCCGGCTTGCCGCCGCCTGCACCAATAGCCGCTCCAACGCCGCCGCCTGGGCATCCCAGGAGAAACGCTTCGCCGCTGCCGCCGCCGCTTGGCCCATCTGCCGGCGTCGTGCCTCGTTTTCGGCCAAGAAGTCCAACTTGGCAGCGATGTCGTCGCCTCGGCCTTCGATCAAGAACCCGGTGATGCCGTCTTGGATCAGTTCGCCGGCGATGCCCACCCGTGTCATCAGCACCGGCAATCCACACGCTGCGGCCTCCAGCGCTACGAGGGAGAAGCCCTCGGCCCCCGTTGGCAGTCCCAGGCAGTCGGCGGCGCCGTAGTACTCCTGCGGCCGCGGTGTAGCTCCGGGAAAGTGGACCCGGTGCTCAACGGCGCGTTGCTGCGCATATTCCCGGAAGAAAGCGGGATCATCGGACCCGACCACGAGCAGGTGGGCGCCCTGGTGCTGCATCTTCGCCAGGGCATCAATCAAGTGAGTTACGCCCTTCTGCAGCCACTGCCCTCCGACGTAGACGACCACGAAGTCCTGATCGCTGAGCCCCAGCCGCCGGCGGGTCGGTCGGCGGAACTGCTGCCGAGTGCCGGGGTGGAAGACGCTGTGATCAACGCCGTTGGGCGTCACTACCACATCCTCGTCTTGGAGGCCGTGGTATGCCATCAGTTGTCGCTTGAGCTCGTCCGACACTGCGGCGACATGCCCACGACAGGCCCGGACCGCCCGCCGCTCTAAATTCACCACAATCCGGGTCCAAAGGCGGCGTACGAGCCGTTGAAACAGCGTCGGAGGACGCAACCGCCAGTGAGCATCCCACAGAGTCGCTCGGAACGCCTGGCAAGTGTGACACAAGACCGCGTCTTGATGCAGCGAGTTGCCGCCCTGGGACAGCAAGAGATCGTGCCCCGCGCGACGCGCGGCCCGGCCGGCGGTGAACGTAAACCATAAGGCCCGCGCCATGGTGAAGCGGCAGGGCGCGCGCAGTCGGTGAACATGGATCAGTTCTTCGTCTATGTCGCGGGCCGTCAGACAGTACAGGTGAATCTCGTGATTTTGAGCCAGACGCGGCGCCAATTCCGCGATCACCCGCTCCTGCCCTCCGGTCCGCGACACGTCTTCGATCAGGATGGCAATCTGCATGCGCCACTCCCCGGCGGGACCGGAACAAGGCGATCATATCACACTTGGGTGCCCCAGACAAGCCGCCGAGCCCAAGGGGCCGTGTGGATGAACTGCCGGTGGCCGGGTGGAATAGTAACCCCTTCGATAGGCGAGAACACGGGCACTGCACAGAGCAGGGCAAGGGACGTGCCGGGCCAGAGCGCCCTCATAACGCCCCCCGAAGCACGTCCGGCGGTGTCGAGCGAGAGGACCAAACTCCGAACACCCGACTGCCTGCTCCGGGCAGTCGAACATGGATACTCACGCGGGCCGGAGTTATGCTTGACGGTGCTTTGTGCGGTGTGGTACACTTGCCGGTGAAGGATTCCTTGGCGCCCGACGAGCTCTCCATGGACCGCCTCGTGTTCTCCGGCTACTACGGTTTTGATAACGCCGGCGACGAGGCGATCCTGGAGGCGACTATCGAGGGCCTAAAGCGCCATTTGCCTCACGCTCAGTTGGTCGTCTTGTCGGCCGATCCGACGGTGACCACGAAGCGGTACGGAGTGGAGGCGGTTGACCGTGGCAGTTTGCGGGCCGTGTGGCGTGAAGTTCGGCGTGCGACATTGCTGGTCAGCGGCGGCGGCAGCTTAATCCAGGATGTTACCAGCCGCGCGTCGCCGTTTTACTACCTGGGCGTTCTGCAGCTTGCGCGGTGGGCGAGAACGCCCTATGTGGTATACAACCAGGGAATCGGGCCGCTGAGGGGCAATTGTGCTGCGGCGTGGACGGCGCGGCTGTTTCGCGGTGCCGCACTAGTTACGGTGCGGGACGGCCAATCGGCGGACTGGCTGAAGGAACGCGGAGCGCGAGCGGCGGAAGTCTTGCCGGACTGCGCCCTGGCTCTGCCTCAACCGGATCCGGACCGCGCCGAGCAGGCGCTGGCGGCGGAGGGTCTGTCGAGCGATGGACGGCGGCTCGGTTTTGTGTTGCGCCCCTGGGCCGGCGTCGAGGAGTTGATTGCCAGACTCGGCGCCGTGGCACGGCGGGCCTATCGAGAGCTGGGCCTGGGAAGCGTGATCTTCCCGTTCCAGCCGGGCGCCGACCGTCCATTGGCGGAACGGCTGGCGGAGGCTATCGGCGCGAGCGCTCGAGTAGTGGCGGGGAGCTATCGGCCCTCGGAGCTGGCGGCGCTGACGGGGGCCTGCGATGTAGTAGTAAGTATGCGGTTGCATGGCTTGGTGTTCGCGGTCTCGCACGCACGGCCAGTGGTTGGTCTGACGTATGATCCGAAGATCGAGGTGTTCTTGGAGGCAATCGCTGCCGGGCCGGGCTGCCCGCTGACTGCGTCGGAGGAGGAGCTGTGGCAGGCCCTCGAGGCGGCACGCAATCGGGGCTGCACGCAGGACTTGGCGGGCTTGGCGGCGAAGCTGCGTAAGCAAGCTGAAAGGAATTTCGAAGTCCTTGCCGGGCTAGCCGGGCAGGGCGGTTGTTGACGCGTCCCTGTGGGCACTAGCTTTGTACGTCCCGGACGGCCGCGCGCATGAGAGTAAGAGCACGGATCGAGGTCCTGAGCAGACGGGTATGCCTTGCGCAGCTTGCAGGGGTAGGGCTGCTCTGCCTGCTCATTTGTGGGCTTGGTGTTGGCGCTGACGGCTATGGGGACCAGGACCCGGCCTCCATCTTGCAGGTGCAGGAAGCCGGTCTGGAGCCTGATGAGGCGTTTTCCGAGGCGCTTGCCGATAGCGGGCTGGAGCAGATCGGCAAGCCTCGGCCCCGCCGACGCGGTCTGATCTCACTGCGGAGGCCCGTCAAGCGGTTCATTGGCCGGCTGCGTAACCTGAACATCAGCGGTCGCAATGACTTGACCTTCCGAGCCTCCTCGGTGAGTGGGACAGAGGCAGCATACCGCAGCGCATACTGGAACACGGGCACAACCACGAATGTGAGCAGTATGCGCGTGGAGGGCCCCCTGCCGGTGCCGGGCAACGAGTTCGGCATTCAAGCCGACTGGACTAGCCTGGGGTACGGGCCGTCGCGGTCGCGCTGGCAGCTCATCTATGCCGGGCACGACACGACGGTGCGATACGGCGACTTGAACGTCAACCTGGCCGGGAACGAGTTCGCCCGCTTCAGCAAGAGCCTCCACGGAATTGAGTTGGACACAGACATTGGGGCCGACTACCGTCTGCAGGCCTTTGGCTCGCGCGAGGAAGGCATCGTTCGGCGCGAGACCTTCGTGGGGAACAACACGCCCGGCCCGTACTTCTTGCGCTTTACTCCCGTGCTGGACGGCAGTGAGGTCGTCAAGGTCAATGAAGAGCTGATGCATCTGGGCAAAGACTACCGCCTTGATTTTGAGACAGGCCAGCTCTACTTCGAGCCCTTCGAGGGGCAACCGCGCATCATTCCCAGCGACGCTACGATCTCGGTCTCGTACCAGTCACTAGCGGCCGGCGGCAGTCCGGGGACGCTGTTCGGCGGGCGGCTGTCGGGCCCGCTGTTCAAGCGGGGCGAGATCGGGCTGACGATGCTGCGACAGGACCGGGCGGGGCACGCCTCTGTGGATACGGCCGACTTCGCCGAGGACCGGTTCATCGCCAACAACAGCACCGGCCCCTTCGAGCTGCGCGGGCGCCCTGTACTTGAGGACGGCGCCCGCGTGATCATTGACGGCAAAGAGCAGATCATTCAGCAGGCATTGGTCGTTCTGGTGGACGGGATCCAGCAAGTGGAGGGCGTGGACTTCGACATCCGTCGGGACCTGGGAGTGATCGAGTTCCGGCGGATCGTGCCGGCCACGTCGTGGGTTCAGGTGAAGTACTACTACGGTGTGGCCCCCGGCACCACCGCGGGCGACACGACGGTCATCGGGATGGATCTGGGGCTGCGCGTGACCCGGGACCTAAACCTTAACGCGGCAGTCGCGCAGAGCACCAGCGAGGCGGGTTCCAGCGGCCTGGCGCTGCGGCTGGCGGGCGGGTACCAGACCAAGAAACTGAACACGCAAGTCGAGTACCGGTCCATCGAGCCCAACTTCTCATACATTGACACGGTGGGGTTCCAGCGCAATGAGCGGGGCCTCAACGCGCGCCTGGGATACCGACCGCTGGACTGGATTGACTTCTATACCGACTGGTCACGTCTAAAGAGCAGCCAGGGACTGGCCTTCGGGTTCAGCGGCTATGGCGGCGGCCGCAACTTCGGAGTGGGTTTCACCCAACCCACGGTGAACACGTCTCCCCTGACCTCATTGCAGCTTCGTCGAACCGCCGAGCGGACCACACTGGACAATGAGGTTGGACGCACTGCCTTCGGGGTCAATATCCACCGTCCCAACTGGCCTCGACTGTCACTGAGTCGGAATGCGCTGCGCAACAGCGGCACGTCGCGGGCGGACAGCAACTTTGTCACCGATCAGGTGAGCCTCAATTGGGCCCCGGAGAAGAGCCGCCTGAGCGCCGACTTGTCGTTCACTTCTTCGCACCAGGACGTCGGTGAGTTCGGCGCGGGCACCGACGTGGGCACACCAACGGGCGCCACGGGCAGCCGCTCCCAGATGCTGCGCGCGGCCTTCGGCTACCAGCCGGGGAGCAAACTGCACCTGACCGGCAATTTCAGCACCAATCGCTCGCGAGCGCGCGGGGTTGAGGAGGCTTCCACCGGCCGCACACTCCAATTCTCGGCCTCCTACAATCCGTGGGACAACCTGGGCATCAACCTGGATCAGACGCTGTCCTCGTCGTGCGGAGCGGTTCAGAGCGGGTACTACGGGGGGATTGGCGGCGCTGTGGGCGGCATCAGCAGCCCGAGCTTCGGCTCCAGCCCCGGCTTTTCAACCTTCGGCCACGCGACGGGGGGGCCGGCCGCCTACACCTGCGACTTGCCCGGCGGCATTCCCAATCCCAGCGGCACCACGGGCGATTCAACCCTGCCGACCGCCTCGGCCTCGCGCAACCGCTATACTGACGCGCAAACCAGGATGAGTATCTCGTACCGCCCATGGGAGCGCTTTGGTCTGAACCTCAATCTGTCTCGACGCAAGTATACCAGCGGCGGCAATATCGGCTACCTGGCCGACAGCAACCAATACCGCGGCGACATCTCCTTCGACTGGCAGCCGACCGACGCGTTGTCATTGAACTCCTCCTTCAGTCTGGACCGCACGGACTTCCTGGAGGCTGGGCGCGGCGAGATTACGAATAACTGGATCAGCCTGGGCGGGTCCTATCATCGCCCGGACAGCCCCTGGTCTTTCAGCCTCAACCTCTCCCGTCAAAAGGGCACCAGCCCGAGCTTCTCAACCAGCGACCAGCAAGAGGCCAAGATGGTGGACACCTCGCTGCTGGATGTCAGCGGGACGGTCACGTACCACCTGAACAAGCGCGTGGGCTTGTCGCTGGGCCTGGCGCACTCCGACTTCCGAGGCGGCGATTTCGCCGATTTCCGCCGGGAAAACGCCGAGCTCGCGCTGGAGTACCGCATCAGCGACATCATGGCGCTGCGGGCAGGTTACCAGTTCCTCCAGAATACCTCGCGCCTGCCGGCCTCGACCGAGGTGAACGTGCCTGGTGTCTCGCGGCAGAACGCCAACTTCACCGCCAACATCTTCACCATCAGCTTGACCACCGCGTTCGCGACCGGTCAGAGAACTCGGGCCGCCACGCCGGGCTCCGGATTCGATTTCGGTCCTCCTCGCCGCGGCAGTAGCCGGTTCTACAACGAGCAGAGCTTCGGCTATGGCGGCATTGGTTCGCCTTTCGGTGGCTTCGGCGGGAGCAGCCAGCGGTACAGGTCGGGGCCACCTACTCCCTTCGGCAGCCCCGGCATCTCGGTCCCCGGCGGCATGCGTAACAACTTCGGGTTCTAGGGCGGGGCGCCATCCGGCATCGTTTGCAGGACCGGGCCCCGAAGCCAGCACACGGAAGGAATGTGTAGTGGGCTGCTTTCGATGGTAGGGCAGGCAGGAGAGGTGCCCGTGAAGACGGAAAGCCGCCAAGGCAGAACGTTCGTACGGCGTCCCGCGAATCCGATGGAACCTACGCGCCCCAGAAGATGATTATCTCTAGTGTGTGACGTGCCGCCACAGCCACGGCGGCGCGGGGAGGTCCCCAACGTATGAGCCGTTCCCTCTTCACCGCTCGCCTTGTTCTGATCGCTATGCTAGCTCTCCCTGCCGCGGCCGGTCCCTTCCACGTGACGAGTACGGGGCCCTTCGAGGCGCACTGTACCGGCCCGCTGGGCGCCATTACCGTGTCGGAGCGCGCGACAGCGCAGGCCGTCGGCACCCGGTCCCGAATACGGCAGGCTGTGCGGAAGCAGCACAGTGTCCACGCTCTGCAGCGGTCAGAGCGCGCTTTGCGCTTCCTGCAGGCCGCCGGCGCCCTCAGCCCGGAGGCCAAGCTGCGGTTTCCGCGCACGATCGTTCACGTGGTGAACGGGCGCATGGCTACGCCGGACCTCGACCGCACGCTGGTAACCGGCCGGCAAGTCGGCGACCCCGCGAACGAGATCCGCTTCAGCTTCGAGGGCTGGGAGGGGTTCGAGGCCGACCGCGATGCCTTCCAGGCCTACCTGGCCAACGCCGTGCCCGTGGCCCGACAGGTCTACGGCCCGCCGGCCTTTGACCTGGACGTCAAGGTGATCCTGGATCCGGAGCTGCAGAGCATTCAGGGCGGGACGTACGACACCGCCACGAACGAGATTCGCATCCCGGAGCCCTCGGGCAATTTCACGGAAGACAGCTTTGTCCTGATGTTGCTCGTGCTGCGGGCCTTCCGCGACGAGGCCTTGATCTTCTTCGATGCGTGGGAAGAAGGGATGGCGCGTGCGGCGGCGACGGCGGTGCAGATTGCGCCCGGCGTGTCGCCCGGGTACAACCCGATTGATCCGGGGCCCTTCTACGCCGGATCGGTGTACGAAGCCGAGAACCAACGTCCCCTAGGGAACCCCACCTTCTACCCCCAGTCAGGGTTTAGCGGCATGCTGGTATGGCGTATCGCCATGAGCTTCGCCGCGTGGCTGAAGTGCTGGGTCGAGAGTCCCTCGTTCTTCGCCGATTTCAATGCCGCGTACTATGCCCAGTATAGCCAGGAGTTGGCCGGTGATTCTCGGCGGCTGCGTCTTCTGGCCGAACAGGCTCTACCGCAGGTCGAAAACCTCGGGTTTCAAGATTGGATCCGGCGCCAGCACGCTCTAGACACCGGCGTGACCGCCGGCGAGAAGCTCTACGTGTGGAATATCCCATTCACGGATTCTGTGGCCCTTATTGCGGAGCACTATATCACGAACCCCGAAGGCGACGAGACCCCGCGCGGGGGGCGGATTTTCAACAACTACTTCAACTACAACTTCACCATTGATCTGTTTGCTGAAGAGGGCTACACCATTGACCTGCCTTCGACTGGTGACGGCGCCGGCGAGGGCTTTCTGCTGCCGACCTTCTTCAACATCGGCGGCCCACAGCGGATCACGGTGCGCATGACCCTGGGCGACATCGTACGCGATTTCCCGTTCCCGTACGGTCAGCGCGGGTTTGAGGCCGGCGAGAACAACATATATGGCGCGATTATCGGGCCTACTACGGGCACGATTGACATCACGGGCGGCACGAGTCCCCAGGGCATTGAGGTGCAGCGTGGCTCGTGGGGCACAGTGGCGACCTCGGGGGCCCTGACGCCGCGGCAGATGACGATTACGTATAACGGCGAGGGCGATCAGACCTTCGCTCGCACCGTGAACGTGATGTTTGATTCGTATATCGTCTTCCTGGAGGCCGGGAGCCAGTCGCGGATCGAGAAGGGGTTCCTGGTCGGGCTCAATGGCCTGCACCTGATTAGCCTGCCCTTCGTGCCGCTGGAAACGGACGAGGCCGCGGTGTTCGACCTCGACCCGCAGCGCTTCCTGCTGGCCCGCTGGGACCCTCAGCGCGACGGCGGAAGCTACCGCATCTACCCCGATGTGGATCCCATCCGGCCGGGACTGGGATATTTCCTCAAGATCTTTCAGGACATCAACCTGGACACCATCGGGGTTGAGCCGGCCGCCGACAGTGACGTTGTCGTCGAGTTGAAGCCGGGTTGGAACATGATCGGCAGCGGCTTCCGGACCGACGTTCCGGTCACGCGTCTGCGCTTCCGGCGCGGCTCGGGGTCACTGGTGGACCTGGACACTGCGGTCGCGAATCGCTGGGTGCGAGCGGCGATCTTCGAGTACTCGCAGGATCAGGGCTACTTGGAGACGGATACGCTGCATCCGTTCATGGGCTACTGGCTCAAGTCGCTGGTCTCCCCGTCGCTGCAACTCGTCATCCCCGGGCCCGGCTCTTCGACCGGTGCCGGCGTGGCGTCGCGCCAGGCGCGCAGCAGTGATCCGGAGCCGGCGTGGCGCCTGCCCCTCATGGTGTCCGTTGGGTCGCTTCACTCGGCGAGCAGCTACCTCGGTGTGAGCACGCAGGCCACGCCGGGCTTTGATCCGACCCTTGACTTGGAAGCGCCTCCCAATCTTCCGCAGTATGTCGCTCTGCGGTTCATCCACGACGATTGGGCCGCGGCCTCCGGGCACTACGTGTCGGATATCCGCGCCAACACACGGGAGCCGTGGGCTTTTGAGATCACGACGAGTGCCGGCGGGTCGGAAGTGGAGGTAAGTTGGCCGGAGCTGAGCCGAGTGCCGAAGGACCTGCGTCCGGTGCTCGTGGACCTGGATGCGGGTGCGCGGCGGTACATGCGAACGGTCGCGGCATATCGTTACAGGGCCGGCGCTCCCGGCCAGCCGCGGCGCTTCGCCGTGGAGTTCCAGCATTTGGGCGGCGCCCTGCAGATTACCAGCTTGGCGCAGACGGGCGCGGGGCGCGCGGCGGCCGTTGCCTACAGCCTCAGCGCGCCTGCCATAGTCACTTGTACCGTGCGAAATATCGCGGGCCGGCCGGTCCGCAGGCTGGTGCAAGGCGCAGCACTCGGCGCAGGGAGCCACGAGGTCGTGTGGGGTCTGCAGGACAGTGGCGGCCGATTCGTGCCGAACGGTTCGTATCTGTTCGAGATCCGCGCCGACGGCGAAGACGGCCAGAGCGTCCGCCGGTTGCTGCGGCTAACTGTCGTTCGCTAGGGCTGGAGACACCGAACCAGACCCGCCAAATCCCACCGGTGTCGCCCCGGGTAGTCGGCGTTGGCCTGTGAGGTTAGCAAAGGAATGATGCACGTGCAGAAGTGTCTGGCCACAGTTCTCACCAGCGCCCTGCTGATATCGGGATTGGTGCTGCTTGCCGGCTGCGGTAGCGGAGGCGGAAACGGAGAGCCCCCGCCTCCTCCCGGAACCGTTGTTCCGGGAACGGTGATTGACGAAGAGACGACGGACCCGATAGCGAACGCGCGAGTCGTGATCGGCGGGAAAGTGGGGACCTCGGGCGCCGACGGCAGCTTCGAAGTCCGGGAGGTGCCCTTTGGGACGGGGACGCCACCCACGCAGCCGCTGACCGTGACCGCCGCGGGCTACGTGACCAACGACCACCTGCTCACGCTGGTCCCGGACCGGAATGTACAGGACCCGGTCACCGTGACCTTGACGCCGGCGGATACCTCACTGACCGGCACCATGTCCGGCACGGTGACCACCGCCAACCCCGGCGCCCCAATCGCACGGGCCCTGGTTGAGTTCACCTCGGTCCCCGGCGAGCCGGTGAGCTTCTCCGTGCGAGGCCACACCGACGACAATGGGTTCTACTCCATCGGCGGCGTGCCGAGCGGCTCGGCTGTCGCCAACGCCATCGCCTCCGACTTCCTGCTGGAATCGCGCACCGTGCTGGTGATCGCCGACGACGAGGGCACCAACGACCCGGTTGACTTTGCGCTTACCTCGGGCACCTCGATGCAGGATGTCAGCGGCCTGGTGGTCACACTCGAGACCCAGGCGCCGCTGCCGGGCGCGCTGGTGCAGCTCGGCGAGCGCCCTGCGGTCACGACCAACGCCGCCGGCGAGTTTACCGTCACTGCTGTCCCGGTTGGCCCACAGAATCTTGAGGTCTCGGCGTCGGGACACGACCCCTTCCTCCAGACCGTGGAGGTCCGGCCCGATATGGCGCCTCTGCGAGTCGAGCTGCCCGTGACGGACACCACGCCACCGGGGACACCCTTCACTATCGCGGGCACGGTCGTCGTCCTGAACCAGGGCGACAATGCCGGCGTCACGGTCACGGCAACCCTCGTCTCCACCAGCGAGGAACTGGACCGGACGGTGACCAACGCGGAGGGGGCGTACGGGCTGTTCGTGCCGCCGGGAACGTACACCATCGAGGCCAGCATCGGACCGAACTCGGCCTCGACGCAGGTTACCCTCCCCGGAGCCGGGTCCGTCATCACCGGCGTTGACTTTGCCCTGACGGCCCCCTAGACATGGCTGTACCGGCAGCGACGGGCGGCCGCGGCCTCGTCGAGGTTGCAAACGGGCGGACCTTGTGTTAGAATGTGGCGTCAGTGCGCATGAGCACCAATAGCCGCAGCACAGCTCGCAAAGGAGGAGTGACTGTGCGGTTTCATGGCGCCGCAAGTCATTCAGGCGTGGTACTAGTCGCAGTTGTGACGCTGGGAGTGCTGGCGCTCGTCGGCTGTGGTGGAGGAGACGGAGGGGGCGCCGGCGGTGGCTCTAACGGGCGGCGACGGTTCCTTCTTCATCGCGAATCTGCCGGCGGGCAACCGCACCTTGGTGGCCGCTGCCCAGGGGTACCAGGCGATCTCCGCCGCGGTGACGCTGTTCCTAGGGGACAATAACATCGGCGATTTCTATCTTCCGCCGCAGCTTCTTCCGGGCCGCGGGGCTGTTACCGGTGCCGCGCGCTCTGCGGGCGCAGCGGTCTCCAGGGCACAGATCCTGATCGGCGGCGTGTCGGGCCTGAGCAAACCGGACGGGGTCTTCACAGTCTACAATGTCCCCACGGGGCTGTACACCCTGTCGGCCACTGCGCCGACGGGGCAGGCGGGCTCCGCCACCGTGCCGGGCGTGCAGATTCAGGCCGGCCAGACAACAGATGTCGGCACTCTCGAACTCAGTGCCGGGCCGCCTGGGCCGCCCGTGTTTCCCTGAATGCGGCCCCGGGCAAAGATAGGTACATTCCCCTCGGTGCTGAACAAGCAGCGCCGGGGGGCGTCTCTTGT
This sequence comes from Candidatus Zipacnadia bacterium, assembly GCA_029820995.1. Classification (GTDB taxonomy): domain Bacteria; phylum Armatimonadota; class Zipacnadia; order JALGUG01; family JALGUG01; genus JALGUG01. The sequence continues at coordinate 1,979 of JALGUG010000049.1, read as the reverse complement.
ACCGGACCCACTTCCTGACCGGAGGAAAAGAGAAGGCGATTTGCGCTTACCGAGGATTCGTCCGCGGTTGACGCCACGGCAGACCTTGGCGGCGATTCTGGCGCTGATGGTCGTCGGTGTGGGGGCCTCCACGGCCATCTTGGTGCGGAGCCGTCGTCACACGCGCTCCGTTGTCGCCCGTGGGGCCTCAGCCCAGACGAGCGTTCAGCCCCCCGGTGAGAAGCCGGTGCTGCAGATCGAGCAACCTGTGCTGGAGCAGTACGCCGAGACCGGCAAGCCGGCGTGGCGGATCAAACTGGAGCAGATCAGCCTTCGTACCGGCGGCGGGAGCGTGGAGGCCCAGCAGCTCAAGGAGGGCATCATCTACGACACCGCGGGGGCCGCGGCGATCCGCGTCAGTGCGGAGAAGGCGCACCTTAATGTGGTGTCCAAGGACTTCCTGGTTTCGGGGCGGTGTCGTGCCGTGACCCGCGAAGGCGCGATCATGACGACCGAGAAGGTGCAATGGATCAACGCCGAACGCCGGCTGTTCTTCCCGGAGGAGGTCGTACTGACCCACAGGGACATCACGGTCTCGACGCGAGGCATGAGCTACTTTCCCGATCGGAAGACCGTTCACGCGCCGGGCCAGGTGAGCGCCCGCACGAAATCGAATGCGGTCGTAGGCCGCAATCTGAGGTATAATCTGGAAACGCAGGACTTCGAGCTGGATACGCCCGCAATTGTGGTGCGGGACGTCAAAGAGGCCGAGCAGAAGCTCAAGGAACTGGAATGATCTTCCGGCGCAAGGGATGGCGAGCCGGCGTGACGGCAGGGGCTGCAGCGGCGGTGGCGTTGGCCGTCGTCATCGCAGGCGCGCAGACCGAGCCTACGGAACCCCCCGCCTCCGGCGCCGACGCATTCCCATCCCCCACAACGAAGAAGAAAGGCAAGAAGGAGCAGAAGCAAGAGCCGGTGGAGGCGCGTGCGGCCCACGTACGCTATGACGGCGAGGAGCAGGCATGGTACCTGGTCGGCAACGTGGTGATGACGCAGCCCTTCACGCGGGAGGAGAATGATGAGAAGGTCCGCGGGCAGCGCATCATGCTGGCTGATGAGGCGCTGTACAATGAGGAGGACAACTGGGCGCGCGTGGTCGGCCACCTGCAGCTCAAGGAACCCGATGCCACCATCACGGGCGAGCAGCTTGAGGTGTTCTTTGACGACGAGTACATGATTGTCAAGGGCAACGTGCGCGTCGAAGCCCGGCACCGGCTCAATCCGGAATTGGTACTCGCGACAACGAAGCTCGCGAAAGCCCAGGGGGAAGAAGTAAAGGCCCTGGCAGCGTCCGCGCCCGAGGCCGACAAGACACCGGCAAAGCCGGGCGAGACCGCAGAAGCCAAGGAGGCAAAACGGGAACGCGAGACCCCCGAGGAGACCGGTGAGGAGGAGTTCAAGACGAAGCTAACCATCCTCACCTGTGACAAGCTGACGTACCATTACGAGGAAGAGCGAGCCATCGCGGAGGGCGCGGCCCAGCCCAAGGCGGTGCAGTATGATCCCACTGACCCGGAGGGCGAGATCCGAACGGCCTTCGCCGACAAGGTGACCTACATTGCCGAGACCGAGAACGGCAAGCTCGACCTGATCATTCTTGACGGCAATATCCGCCTGCAGACCAACCACGGCGAGTGGGCCGAAGCGGAGTACGCCGAAATGTGGCGCGAGGAAACGGACAGCGGAGAGCTGGTAGACAAGCTGATCGTCCCACAGGAACGCCAGAAGGGCAAGCCGCTGCGGCTGCGCATAGATGTGGAGCGGCGTCGCCAGGAGCGCCGCAAAAAGCAGAAGCCCTCCGGGGGCGAGCAAGCTGCCGGCGCCACAGAGGCCACCGAACCCACGCCCAGGACCCCACCACCCCTGCCGGCCGAGGACCAGACTCGCGCCCGAGAGCGAGCGCGCAAGGCGGCCGAGAGCACGCCCGGCAAGCAGGCCCC
>JALGUG010000048.1 GCA_029820995.1 Candidatus Zipacnadia bacterium | reverse complement strand
CTCTCGGGTCGTCTCGGCTTCATCGTTGCGGATGGTCACCGTGTGGCCCTTGGTGAAAAAGACCTGGCGCGGCTGCGCCGCCAGGTACGAAAACCGCGCCACGTTCTCGCCGCCCGCCACACTCTCCAGCAGGAACGCGTTCTCAGCTCCGCCGCGGATCTTCAAGAAGGCGGACACCGGCGTCTCGAGGTCCGCAAGTATCTCGCGGTACACGGGCACGAGGTTGCCTTGTTGGGCGCGTTCGCGGAACAGAGTTCGGTCGGGAGTGTACATGGTCTCCCCCTTCTTAGCTTATGCCAATTCGCTCCGAGACCGGCCTTCTCCGGCCCGGCGGACAAAACGTGCCGCCGCACGAAAGGAGAAGCCCGTTCCAGCGTCGAAGGTACTTGAACCTATAGGAGCCGCCGAGAAGCATGTGGATCCCTGCATCATACCGACCTAAACACAACAGCGGCCGGAGGCTCTGGGCCTGCGGCCGCTTCGTCACGACGATACAAACAATACGGCCGCGGGCTGAGAGGAACTCGCCTGCGGCCGGTGGAATCTGTTACTGAACTACCTTAGAGAACACAACACCGGTGGCCGACGCTCCCCTCATGGGGCGCCACGCCACCATCGCCAAGCAAAGAACTCACAACACACGGCAGGTAACATCTCGACCCTCCAACACGCGCGAGTATAGTCTGCGAGCCGGGCGCGAGTCAAGGGGAATCTGGCGCACCTCGGCTCAACAGCTCGGACCTGGGGAGACTGTCCACGGCTGGGAGCGATCGCAAAGACCGATGGCGCAGCGAGAGCGGCGACACAAGGCGATCACCGTGGGGCTGGAGGCGGATATAGCCCTGGCCGCAGTGCGGATGAGCCGGGAGCTTGAGACTAGGACGGAGCTTCTGGACGCGATCCGCGGCCGCCTGGCGACTGCGACGCCGCGGCAGCGCGAGCGCATTGCCTGGGCCGTGGTGCGACGGCTATTCCCGGAATCGAAGCGCGAGCTGGTCCCAACGCCGCTGCACGAGCTGCTGTCGGCGCTCCCGGACGAGGCGGCCCGCCGGCACCTGCTTCTCTATGCCACCAGTCGCCGAGAGCCGCTGCTGCTGGCCATCATGGGCGACGTGTTCTTCCCGTACTTTGTGCTGAACGCTGCGCCGAAGGGCACAACGCGCCGACAATTCGCGGTCGAGCGGTCCGGGCAACTGTTCGAGACCGATCAGGTCGTCACGCACGCTGCGCTGGCGCGCTATGCGCAGCGGCAATGGGGGCTGCGACGTCGGGCCTCTACGCAACTGGCCTTGCGCACGCTCCGGGCGGGCGAAGCGCTCGATGCGACCTGGGTTGTCAGTCAAGGCGTGCGATGCCTGGGCTACTTCCCGGCGGGCCGGACCGTGGAATGGCCGGCGCTGGCCTATTGCCTCTACGCCGCCTGCCCGCGCTCGGACCGCCGCTGGCCCGCAGACCGCCTGGCGAATGGCGACCTGGCACGACTGTTCCTGCTGTCGCGAATGCGGCTCCAACTGCTGCTGCGCGAGTGCCGAGAACACGGCCTGGTCGCCACTCCGGATGCGGCCGGCGGCTTCGTCGAGCTGGCCTGCCGCGACACCACGGAGGCCGTGACTGTGATCCTGGGGCAATTGTAGCGCGGCCCGAAGCGCCCGCAAGTGGACACCCGAAGGGCCCCGCAAGAGGTTGAACGGATGAGGATCGGCGAGGTTATCCAACTAGCGCAAGTGCCGACGGTGGTCTCGCTGGCGCAGTTGGAGGCTCTGCGCCGAGAGCTCGACCGCAGCCCCCAGGCGCCGCTGGCTGGAGCTGCTGCGGCGCTGCACGACCTGTTGGCTCAATATGTCGTGGCGCCGGAGGGCAACAAGGCTACTCTGGATGCCGTGCTCAGCAGTCTGGCCGGGCAGGAGGCACGGGGCACCGGCTTTCTGATCCAGGGCCCTCACGGCGCCGGCAAAACCCATTTCCTGAGCGTCATCGCACTGCTGGCGGAGTACGACGCCGCCTGGGACTACTTCCTGCCGGCCCACCCCGAGTACCAACACGTGCGCGGCCTGCTTCGCGCCGTACCGCCGCTCGTAGTCGTCCCAGTGCCCTTGGATGAGCATCGCGGATCGCGGGAACATCTGGAGGACATTGTCTTCGACCTGACCGAGGAGGAGCTGCGACGGCCCAAGTATGGCTTGAATGTGCCGCTCTCCGAGGAATCGTACGCTCTGGAGCTGATTGACCGCCATGTGGCGCCGCGTTATGCCGAGCCGCTTGCCGCGCTCCTGGAGCAGGACTTCGGGGCCGGGACGACGTGGGAGACGCTGCGGGATTCCTCGCCGGAGCAGGCGGTGCGGGCGGGCCGCAAGCTGGTGCGCGAGCTGGGCTATCCGCTGGACTTCCGGCAATCCCGCATCGAGCGGCTGGCCCGACTGCTGGAGGTGATCCGACAGCACAATTTCGGCGGAGTGGTCTGGCTGCTCGATGATCTGGCCATGTTCCTGGCGGCGATGGAGGCGAAGGCCGCGCGCAACGACTGCGCCTTCCTGCACTTCCTGGGTCAGCGCAGCAAGATCGCTCCCCTGTGGGTCGTGGGGACGCTGCAGCAGGAGCTGGAGAGCATCGGCGAGATCGAGAGCGTCGCGCTCAATGAAATTCGCGACCGGTACAACACCCGCCTGTCTCTGTCCATCCACCAAATGCGGCGCGTACTGCGCGAGCGGATCGTGCGCCCCGTGTCCCAGGAGGCACTGCAGCAAGCCGTGGCCGAGACGCTGGAAGTCTATGGCGCGGCCTTCCCCGAGACCGAGCTCCGGCCCGAGTCGCTGGCTGAATCATATCCGCTGCATCCTCTGAGCCTGGCGTGTCTGGAGGCCTCGGCGAGCCGTGTCTTCTCTCAAACCCGCAGCCTGGTGGATTTTGTGCTCACGAGAGTCGGCGGGCGGCCCGAGGACGGCTTGCCGGGATTGCTGGATCAAGATGCCCGCCAACTTGTGGGCCTGGACGTGCTGTTTCAGCATTTCGCGGTGGAAATGGCCCGACGCAGTGAAACGGCGGCGTACGTGACGCAGGTCCACGACTACTACACCAAACACGTGGAACGCCTCCTGGCCGAGGAGGCGGCCTTCGGCCTGCGCCTGGTCGAGGCGCTCATCGTTTTGCGCCTGGCCGGGATTGATGTTCCGGTCCGGCTGCTGGCCGAGGCAACCTATCGGCAGGGGGAGGCCGATGACCAGGACCCGGTCGCCCGCGCGCGGCGCGTGCTGGAGACGTTCCGACTGCAGGGAAGCTATCTGGACGTCTTGCACCGCGCCGACCGGCCGGAAGACGACGTCTACGTGGTGGACGTCGCCTCGCATGTCGCGGAACAGGTTCGGCGACGCATTCACGCCCAGAAATCCGTGATGTCCGACGACGATCCGCTGATTGTGGACGAAGCGATTGCCGCCTGTACCGAGCCGTCATTCCCGCTGGCCCGGTTTCGGGCCGAAGCGCTGGCCGAAGTGGACTGGTGCAACTCCCCGCGGGTCATCGGCGTGCGCCTCGCGGACCTGACGGGGTTGGATGCTGCGGAGCTAACGGGTGCTGTCGCCGCCATCTCGGATGTGGAGGCGCTCCAGACGGCACGCCTGTACATCGGCAGGCTCGGTCGTCAGGCACCTCAAGCGCGTCGCTGGCGCGAGCTGTGTGCCGGGCTGCCGCCGACGCGGTGGTCCGCCGGCCTGGCCGCGTGGGTGCCCCGTCAGCTTGCCCCGGCGGAGCTGGATGCCCTGAAGGACTACGCCTCGTACCGGCTACTGCTTGAAGAGCCCGCGCTCCGGGAGGACCCCCGGTCGCGCCCGCTGCTGACGCGACTGCAAGAGGAGCAAGCGGCGCGCGAACGCGCGGCTCGGGCGGTGGTCGAGGCGGCCTACTACGAGGGCGAGGTGCTGGGCGCCTCGGGCCCGCTGCTCTCCACAGACGACTTGACGGCCCTCCGGGGCGACTGGGAGGCAGCCCTGCGACGCCTGGCCGAGACGATGTTGCAGGAGGTCTACCCTCTGTTCCAGGCCATCGCCCCCCGGCGCCCCTTGACCGACGAGGATGGTGTAGACCTGCTGGTCCGGGAGTTTGTCCGGCCGGCTGAGGTACAGGTGGAGGTCACCTCGCCGCTGGCGCAGCTCATCGAGGCCGTGATGGTTCCCCTCGGGTTGGCCACTGGTCGCGGTGGGTCATACCTGCTCCACGCCACAGAAGGCGGCGTCGTAGGTGCGGTGCTCGACCGCATCCGCCAGCGCGATCCCGGCCCCCTGACTCAGCGAGGCCGGCCGATCTCCTGTGCTGACCTGGCCCAGTACTTCGCCAAATCCGAGTACGGCCTGCTGCCCGATCAGTTTGAGCTGATCGTGGCGGCCCTGCTGCGTCTCGGGCACCTGATGCCGCTGGACGCCCGGCAGCAGCCGCTGGTCCTCCCGGAGATTCCTACGCCGCTGGCTGCCCACGTCCAGTACGTGGCGCGGGCCCCGTTGTTGTCGTACGAGCAGTGGCAACTGCTCAGTCGCGCCTCCCGCTGGTTCCTGGACATGCCCGTGCTCCACCCCGACGCGCCCACCCAGGAGAGTATCTGGACCGCGCTACGCGAGCAGAAGCGCACACAGCTCCAAAGGGTGGCCGAGTTACGCCATCGGCTCGAGGAGTTGTGGGAGGCACTCGACCAGACCGCAGACACCTGGTCGGAATCGCGCGATCTGTTGTCGCAATTAGAGCGCCTGTACAGCCACGCCGACGAGCACAAGACGACGGCCAGCGGTCTGGCCGCCTTTCTGGAGAAAGCGGCTCCCTACCTCGACGTCCGGGCGGGGGCCCCCCGAATTAAGCTCTTGCTGCGCAATTTGGACCGCTTGAGCGACTTCCTCCAGCACCGCGCCGACGAGATCGTGGCCGCTTACCGCTATGCTTCAGACCAACGGCTCGCCGAGGGCCTGCCGGCGGCCCTGGACAAGGCGCGGCAGAAGTTCCTTGACTTCGTGGCCCAGGGAGAGCGAACGGTCACCGAGGCCGCCACGGCTCGCCGCCTGGCCCAAAGCTTCCTGACCGCCTACCGCCGGCAGTATCTCGCGTGGCACGCCCGCTGTCACCATGGCGCACAGTTCGAAGGGTATGAGCAGATCAAGGCCTCGCCCGCCTTTCGCGCTCTGGAGGCGCTGGCCGAGACCGGCATCGAGGTCCGGCATTCGGCTGCTCGCGTGGCCGAGGCTGTGGAGGCGGAGCTCGCTAAGCGATGTCCGGAGACGGACCTGGAGAGAGTCCTGCTGGAGACCCCGATCTGCCCCCGGTGTGGCCTGCGCAGCGCGGAGGGTCCCGAGCGAGTGCCTCCCGCCGAGCTGGCTGCGATGGTCGAGCAGGGCCTGGCTGAGTACGCTCGGGCACTGCGAGCGCCGCAGCGCCAGGAGCTGCTGCTCAAATACGCTGACAGCTTGGCCGAGCCGGGCGACGTCCGCGCGCGCCTCAGGCGCCTCGTTGCTCTTCCCGAGACGCCCAGTGGACGCGAACTCCTGCTGCTGCTCAGCGAGGGGGCGGCGACGCACATTCGCCGGGCGCTCGCCGAGCGACCCGTGCCGCGTCGCAGTCTGGCCGAGCTACACCAGAGGCTTGCCGGGCGGATGCTCACTCGTCGCGAACTGGAAGAGCTGCTAGACGAATGGGTCGAGGGTGAAGACGGCCCGGACCCGGACGAGGTAGTGCGAATCGAGTAGAGATGCTTTCATAACCTCGACGACCATCGCGTAGAAGGCGGGCCATTGTATTCGCGTGTGAAGGCGGTCGTACAGGGGTGGCCGTTGATGATAGGAGCGCAGTTATGGGCGACTGCCTCCGGCTCGGCGGCACGATTGTTCAGCGCTTGCGCCGCGCGGCCGGCTTCGGGAAAGCGACCTTGGGCTTGTCAGACGGCGGCGCGGCAGCATTGGCTATCGGGCGCAGGCGGCAGAGGGCCACGCTCAGCAGGATGATGATCAAAGCGAGGAGCGCGTCGGTTTGGGTCATGTTGGGCCAGAGGCCCAGCCAGTCATGGAACACGAAGGTCACGATCTCCGTGCCCAGGAACAGAACAAACAGGCCCACCACGATGCCCAACAGGGTCTGACGCATGGAGTTATCTCTCCCCGGGCGTGTCGAGAACCGCCGGCGGGCCCGCGGCGCAGGGTCACCATGTGCGACGGATCTCCAGGCTGAGATCGAGCGCCGGCGCGGAATGGGTCAGTGCCCCGACGGAGATGAGGTCCACGCCAGTCCGGGCGACCTCCCGAACGCGTTCCAGACTCATGCGCCCCGAGGCCTCCAGCAGGGCCCGCCCGGCCGTTAGCTCGACGGCGCGCCGCATTTCCTCCAGCGACATGTTATCCAACAAGATGGCATCGGCGCGCGCCTCCAGGGCCTCGCGCAGCTCATCCAGCGTTGTGACCTCGACCTCGATCCGTAGTGTGTGCGGCACCGCGGCGCGAGCCGCCTGTACCGCTGCCTCGATGCCTCCGGCCACCGCCAGGTGATTGTCCTTCAGCAACACTCCGTCGTACAGCCCCTGACGATGATTGGTCCCTCCACCCGCCCGCACGGCATATTTCTCCAGAACGCGCAATCCGGGTGCAGTCTTTCGCGTATCCACAATTCGCGCCTGAGCCTCACCCAGCGCCCCCACAAACTGCCGCGTCAGCGTTGCGATGCCGCTCAGGTGCTGCAGGAAATTCAGCGCCGTCCGTTCCGCAGTCAGCACCGAGGTGGCTGCCCCTCGGACCTCGGCCACGGTCGTGTCGGCGGCCACTTCAGTGCCGTCCCGTACGAGCGATTTGAAGGCCATGCTATCGTCTACCTGCCGGAAGACCTCGCGCGCCACGGGCAGCCCACAGACAACGCCCGCTTCACGTGCGCAGATCGCCCCCTCCGCCTGCCGGGTCAGGGGCACCGTGGCCAATGTCGTAACATCGCCGGGGCCGACGTCCTCGGCCAGAGCGCGCCGCACGGTCTCGCGAATGTCCGTGATGGGGGGCGGTGTCAATGCCACGATGCTATGCTCCGGAGGCTTTCAGCGGCCGGTTGGCGTCATCCACGGTGATTACCTTCATCTGCCACTCGCGAGCCTCTTGCTCCGAGACCAGGCAATAGCAGATCACGTGCACCCGATCGCCCACGACCGCGGCACGAGCCGCCGGCCCATTGAGGCACGCTACCCCCGAGCCTCGTTCGCCGATGATCATGTATGTCTCGATCCGGGAGCCGTTGTTGAGGTTCACGATCTGCACGCGCTCACCCGGCAGCAGATCGGCCACCTCCATCAGGTCCTGATCGAGCGTCAGGCTGCCCGCATAGTTAAGCTCAGTCGCCGTAATGCGCAGCCCGTGGATCTTGGACTTCGCCATGAACCTAAGCATCTTCACGTCCCTCGATAATCACGTGGTCAATCAACCGCGTCTGACCCAGGTGTACCGCCACCGCAATCACGACGGGCAGTTGGCAGGGATCCTTGGGCTCCAGCGCCACCGGATCCACGAACTCAACGTACTCTACCTTCATCCGCGGCTCCCGGCCCAGGGCGCCGCGCACGATCTGCTCCGGGGAGAAGTGGAAGAGCTGTCCGCTCCGCAGGCCTTCAGCCGCTCGCCTCAGAGCGCGATAGATCAACGGGGCGACGCGCCGCTCCTCATCGGTCAAGTATTGATTGCGCGAACTTAGCGCGAGGCCGTCCGGCTCCCGCACCGTCTCACAGCCGACAACTTCCAGGTCCACGTTCAGGTCTGACACCAGACGGCGGATCACCACCAGTTGCTGGAAATCCTTCTCACCAAAATACGCGCGGTGCGGCCGGCAAATGTTGAACAGCTTCAGAACAACCGTCGCCACGCCCCGAAAGTGACCGGGCCGATGCGCCCCGCACAGCCCGGCGGTCACTCGCTCGACGGTGACGTACGTCTGGTAGCCTTCGGGGTACATTTCGCCCACGCCGGGCGCGAACACCGCGTCGGCACCCGCTTCGGCCGCCAGCTCGGCGTCCCGCTCCACGTTTCGCGGGTAGCGGTCGAAATCCTCTTGGGGGCCGAACTGCGTGGGGTTGACGAACACGCTGACCACAACCAGGTCGCACTCCGCCGCCGCTCGTCGGATCAGCGACTGATGCCCCTCGTGGAGCGCGCCCATCGTCGGCACCAGCCCGACAATCCGGCCGGCATTGCGGGCTCGGGCCACCAGAGCGCGGACCTCGGCCACCGTGCGCAAGACCTGCAATCTCTTCCCTCCGTCAACGCTGCCACCAAACCGTGGGCCGCCAGATGCTCCCAATGGCCCAGCCCACGAGAAGGCTGATGAAGATCACATTGAGGCCCGGCCAGACCATGTGCGCCACACTCGCCTGGTCGCGGCCCGCCACGAGCAGTGCCCCGCCTACGGCGAAGGTGCATCCGAATGCGAGCAACACCGGTCGCGAGACGCCTCCCTGCATGATAGCGTGAATGCCGTAGGCCGACAAGGCCAGCAGCGGCGAAAGCAACCCCGAGGTCCCCAGCAGCAGTCCCAGCGGCAGCTCGTGCTCGCCGAGGCCCAGGCTCTCGGCGACCAACTCGTCGTCGAAGGAGCCGAGGGCTCCTGCGGCGGCGAGAGTAATCCCCAGGACAAAGCCGTCTACGAGGCCCGTAACGATCGGCGGCCATGAGAAGCCGAGGGGCACCGGGCGCTCGGGCATCGCGCGGAATACGAACAGGCTCACGAGCACACAGGCGGCCCCGCCGACGACCAGTATCCAGCGGATCGAGACAGGCGCAAGGTCGGGGATCTCCTCCTCGCTTTGGTCCAACGGTCGCTCCGTCCTGTGCTCCGCTCGCCGCGGCCGCACGCCAAGGCGTTTGGCCTCCTCATACATGTCCCGCGCGACCTCGCGCTGACCTCCGACGAAGAACACGTCGCCCAGAACCTCATAGGCCTCCGCATTGAGCGGATCCAGCTCAAGCGCTCGGACGCACAATTGCTTGGCTCGCCGCAGACGCCGCGCAGCAACCAGCTCTCGTGCTTCGGCCAGCAGTTGGGGAACCCGTTCCCGGCGGTCCCAAACGGGCGTCTCTGCCTCCGACACCCGTACCTCCAGCCCGGCTCGCCGGTCGTATGCCGCCCGGCGCTGCGGATCTGACAGAATCTGGTACGCCTGAGCAATCCGAACGAACCGCTCGTGCGCCTCGGCGGCCGAGCCGGACACGTCCGGATGGAAGCGGCGCACCAGATGGCGGTAGCGCCGCTTGATCTCCCGTTCCGTCGCGCCCACCGGCACGCCCAGAACCCGGTACGGGTCGAAATCCTCCGCCGGCGGCAGCCGCATTGTGGTCCCTGGCTCAACTGTGCGGGCCCACTCACCGAGCCAAAGCACTCACTCCGCTATACAGGCCCGTGTAGAACGTGATTAGTAGGATAGCAACGACAACGGCACCAATCAAGACCACCAGCGGAATAATCGCCTGCCCGATCTGCTTGGTTGCGGTAATCGCCTCCGCCTTGTAGTACTCGGCGACCTTGTCCAGCATGCCATCCAGGTTACCGGTCTCCTCGCCGGTGCTAATCATCTGAACGACCATGTCCGGGAAGAGGCGCGTGCGGGCCAGAGCAGCGTGGACCTTGCTGTCGCGCCCCTGTTGCAGCTCCTGGGAGGCCGCGACGCCGGCATCAGCGACGACCTCGTTGCCCGAGGCCCGCCCCGCAATCGGCAGAGCGTGGATAATGGGGATCCCAGCCGAGTACAGCGCCGACAGCGCCCGCGAGAAACGGGCCAGCGTGAACCGCTGGGTGATTTTGCCCAGAATTGGCAGCCGCAGCTTCAGGTTGTCTATCCAACGCTTGCCCGTTCGGCTCTGGCTGTACGCGCGCACGAGCACGACCCCTGCCACCAACAGACCTAGCGCGCCCAAGCCTCCGACCGCCACTAGGGTCGCCGCCAGAGTGAAGCTGCTCATGGACGACATGCTTAGCGAGGCGATGAAGAACACGGCTGCCAGCGGGATCAGACAGATCGCCGCAAACAGAATCTTGGCGTAGAAGGTTTCGCGCCGGATCATGTGCTGGATCTCGAGCTCGTCCTCGACATACTCAGCGAGCGTCGTCAGCAGCTCGTCCAGCTTGCCCGACTGCTCGCCGGCGGCGATCATCCCGACCGCGAGGTCCGAGAACACGGACGGATGCTTCCGCATCGCCTCCGACAGCGCCCCACCGTGCTCAATCTCCGCTTGCACGCTCCGCAGCGCTTGGCGCAGGTGCGGATTGGTCGTGTTCCGCTCCAAGACATCCACCGATCGGATCAGCGTCATTCCCGAATTGACCATCGTGGCCAGCTCGCGGAAGGCGGCGGCAATGTCCTTCAGCCGAACCGGAGGGAAGAACAGGTGAAGCAGGCTGCGCCGGGGAGCGGCGACCTCCGCGGTCGCCAGCGGCGTCAGGCGAGCGACCCAATAGCCCTGGGCATGGAGCTGGGCCGCTGCCGCCTCCTCGTTCTGGCCCTGGATCTGGCCCCGGAGCGTCTGTCCCTCGGGCGTCTTCACTTCGTATTGGAACAGCCTCACTGGTCCACCTCCGGGAGAGTCCGCAGGAACTCCGCCGGTTCAGCAACCATCCGCAGGTCCGGCGTTACCTCTGCCAACTCCCGGGCCGTCCGATGCGGCGTCACCGGCAGCTCCGGAGCCAGGTCCGCGAGCGGCACCAGGACGAAGGGCCGTTCCAGCAAGCGTGGATGCGGCACGGTAAGCTCCGGACCGTGCACCTCCCGCCCGCCGTACCACAGGACATCAATGTCAATGACGCGCGGACCCCAGCGCACGGTGCGTCGGCGTCCCAAGCGCCGCTCAATCTCGAGCGCCACCCGAAGGAGTTCTTCCGGCGAATGCGACGTCTGAAGCTCTAGCACCATATTGAGGAAAGCGGGCTGACTAGTCAGGCCCACCGGCGCCGTCTCGTACACTGGAGAGGGTCGAAGATCGCAAAGCCCGTCCGCGCCGCGCAGCGCCAGATAGGCCCGCTGCAAGTAGCGGAGGCGATCGCCGAGATTGGAGCCGAGTCCCAAGAATGACAGGACCATGCCCGCTGCGGCCTAGTGCGACATGCGCTTGTCTGCCGAGCCGGGGACCATGGAGAGCTTGTCCAGGTCCACGGTACTGAGAACCGCAAGCCCGTCGTCTGTGAGCTGGAACCCGTGTTCCTCCAGCGCGGCCTCGCGGTCCCGGCGCAGATGTGTGCGGAACACGACGTTCGCGGCCGCCAGCGCGGCGATCTGTTGGAGCTGCGCCAGGTCCAGCGACTCCATGCTCTGCTCGGCCGCCTCGCGCAGGCCCTCGTCGCCCTGGGCCAGTTCGCAAACGAGACGATAGCGTCCCATCGCGACGCCCATTTGTCCCTGGCGCTGCTCAAGTTCAGCCAGCTTGAAGTGAGCATACGGATCCAGCGGCGCAACCATCACCCAACGGCGAGCATACTCCACCGCACGATCGTACGCGCCCGTGCCCTCGTACGCCGCGATCAGGTTCTCCAGGAGGGCCGGGTTGCTAGCTGCCCGGGCTGCGTGGGGCTCCAACAGCTTGAGTAGTTCGGCGTGCGCGTCGTCCTCCAAGAGTAGTGGCGCCAGTTGCTGGACAAGGGGCCAATCGTTCGGCTGCTCCGCCGCGCCTGCGCGGAGCAGCGCCAGGGCGTCGACACGCTGCTCCATCATCAGCAGCAACTCCGCAAGCTGGCACAACTCCTGAGTGTCGCTCCAAGGAAGCGACGAAGCCGCTTGCAATGCCTCCCGGGCCTCGTCGAGGCGTTCCTGGCACTTTAGCGCCAGGGCCAACTGCACCCGCAGCTCGGACGACCCAGGCACCGACGCCAGCCCCCGGCGGGCCTGCTCCTCCGCACCCACATAGTCTCCGAGCATGCGCAGTCGCCGCGATTCTACCGCCTGGGAATTCTGCACTGATGCGCTCATCTTGGATCAGCAACGCTATCCGGTTTGTCCGTCCGGCAGCCCTGGGGGCATGGCCGGCAGACCCGGGGTTTGGGGCTCGGGCTCGGCGTCCGAACTCCCGGCATCCCTCGCCGGCTGCTCGGCACCGCCTGTGCCGGTCACCTCGGGGTACTCGCGTCCGGCAACGATGGCCGCGACCTCCTCCTGCTCCACTGTTTCCTTCTCCAGCAGAACCTCCGCCAAACGCTCGAGCTTGTCCCGATTGCTAGTGATGATCTCTCGAGCCTTCTCGTGCGAGCTCTCCACGATCCGCCGGAGCTCGTCGTCAATCTCCTTGGCAATCGCCTCGCTGTAGTTCCGCTCCTCAACGAGGTCCCGCGCCAGAAACACCGGCCCATGCTTCTTCCCGAACGTGATCGGCCCCAGCCGCTCGCTCATCCCGTACTCGCAGATCATTTCCCGGGCCAGTTCCGTCGCCTTCTCCAGGTCGTCTTGGGCGCCGGTCGTGATCTCGTTGAACACGACCTCCTCGGCGACGCGGCCGCCGAGAATGTAGGCCAGAGTGTTGAGCATTTCGGTGCGGCTCATCAGATAACGATCCTCCTCCGGCAGGCGAATCGTGTATCCCAGAGCCATCCCGCGGGGAAGGATCGTGACCTTGTACGTGCGATCAAGGCCCGGCAGCATGCTGCTGACCAGAGCGTGTCCGCCCTCGTGATAGGCCAGGATTCGGCGTTCCTTGTCGCCGATGATGCGGCTCTTGCGCTCCGGCCCCGCCACGATACGCTCCACCGACTCGTTGAAGTCCTCCATCTCGATGACGGTCTTGTCCTTGCGTGCCGCCAGCAGCGCGGCCTCGTTGACCAAATTCTCGATGTCGGCTCCCGAGAACCCCGGCGTGCGGCGCGTCAGCACGTCCACATCCACGTCTTCGGCAATCGGCTTCTCGCGCACGTACAGGTCGAGAATGGCCTTGCGCTCCCCGACGTCAGGATTGTGAACCACCACGCGGCGGTCGAATCGGCCGGGCCGCAGCAGCGCGGGATCGAGAATGTCCGGACGGTTCGTCGCAGCCAGCAGTATGACATCGGCGTTCGGATCGAACCCGTCCATCTCGACCAGCAGAGCGTTCAGTGTCTGCTCACGCTCGTCGTGTCCGCCGCCGATGCCGTAGCCCCGCTGCCGGCCCACGGCATCAATCTCGTCAATGAACACGATCGCCGGTAGATTATGTTTCGCCTGCTCGAACAAATCGCGGACCCGTGAGGCGCCCACTCCCACGAACATCTCCACGAAATCAGAGCCGCTGATGTAGAAGAACGACACACCGGCCTCCCCCGCCACGGCCCGCGCCAGCAGAGTCTTGCCGCATCCGGGCGGACCCAGCAGTAGCACGCCGCGAGGAATCTTGGCGCCCAGATTGCGGAACTTCGCGGGATCCTTGAGGAAGTCCACGACCTCCTGAAGCTCTTCCTTCACCTCATCCATGCCGGCCACGTCCGCGAAGGTCACCTTTTCGAAGGTATCGGACACCATTCTCGCCCGGCTCCGCCCGAAGGAGAGCGCCTGACTCCCCGTACTCTGCATCTGGCGCATCATGAGCAGATAGAAGAACAGGATGATCGCCAGCGGGATCATCAGGGTGCCGGCATACTGGAAGATTTTCTCCCCGACGGAGCTCTCGCGCACCTCGATGTCCAGAGTCGGGTCAAGCCGCAAGAACCGGTCGGCAGCATGCTCCTGCCCGGCCGGGACCGTGCAGCGAAACTTCAATTGCTCCTCGTCCTCGCCCTCCCGTCGGTAGACACCGCGCACGTCGGTCCCGCGCACAATCTCCATGGACTCGACGCGATGTTCCGCTACCTGGCGCAGCAGCTCGCTATAGATTACACGCTTCGTGGTGCGGTGCGCATCGGTGACACGCGGCACCATGTACGCGCCCCACAGCATTAGCAGGACGATCAATACAAAAACAAGGGTGCTGCTACTGGTCCGTCCCACGGCTATCACCTCCCTCCTGCCCCTCGGCTACGCTTGAGCTTACAACGCTTGCTCCCAGAATCCGCATCTATCTCTCCTGACGCATGCTGCCCGTTTCGCTCGTGTTCTTCTCCTGACCACAACGGCGCCTCTCCTCCTGTTCGACCATCCGACTGAAGGCCTCTCCCGGCGCCGGCTCCCCTGACCCCTGTGCGCCGCGCAAGGATCGCAACACCAGGACCGCGACCGCGATCCCCAGTATCGCTGCTCCCACCTGCAGCCAGATCTGGGCCGGATCACGCCTCAACTCAGTCACGATCAGACCGGGCTGCAGTGCTCGCAGACTCTGAGCTACGTTGTCCTCGTCGCGCGGCACCATACATTCAAAGCCTCGCCCGCTTCCCACGAACCGGCCGGTGATCTTCCGCCCGCCGATGACCGTCACACGGTCAATCTGTTCGCCCGCGATTCCAACCCGCAGCTCGGAGTAGCTCAGATGCTGTGTCTTCAGGCGCCGGAACACATCCCGCGGCGCAAACCACAGAGCCAGTATTATCGCCCCGAGCAAGAGCAGCGCCCAGGGCCAAACTACGTGTTCCTGAGCACGCTGTCTCGCCTGGGCGTTCTCCGGCTTGTCGGTCTCATTACTGCCGTTGTGTGCCATCGCCGCAAGGCCGCGCCCTGAGCCACAGTACCCGCTCAGTCTCCGGCCGCACTCGCGCCCGGTGATCCAGCCGATGCCCCACAAGCCACAGCACGATCCCGTCGGGCCGCGTGACCAAGACCATTCTTTGACGCGCGGACCGTGGAACCTTTTCGTCCACCAAGAAGTCCTGCAACTTTTTCGTCCCCGCCAGGCCCAGCGGCTGAAACCGATCTCCAGCCCGCACCGGACGCGCCGTCAACCGCGTGCCGGCAATGTCTGCATCCAGCAGGGCCTCGGACCCCGTCTGCGGCCACTCCCCCACCTCTTTCCTGCGATGTAAGGCGGCTTCCAGCTCGAGCCCGGCCCACTCGATCCTGGTCCGGCCGGGCACCGCCAGTTCCACCTCGCAAGCCTCGGCCGGCTGGCCCCCCGCCTCGCTGTCCGTCCGGGCAAAGGCCAACGTCCGGTAACCACGGGTGACCTCGCACCCGCCGGGAAGCACGACCTGCCCCCCTGTACGCCCCCGCCGCGCCAGGTCCAGCACTCGCTCCACCTGGTCCGCACTCAGGCCCTCGGTCGTGCCGCAGACATGCTTGTACGCCATCCGAATCACGCGCCGCGCGGCTGCCACGTGCAGAGCCTCGAGAGCATCCAGGCTCAGCTCCGGCGCCCCGTCGCTCGACCCCGCGGCGCGCGGATAGAAGCGCTCCGTGGTAATCCTCTGCAGCAGCTCCCCATCCGCCGCCAGCAAATCGCTGGCTCGCACCAGTCCGGGAACGACATCGTGCTCCACGATCTGGGCCATCAAGGGCAAGAGCTCCAGGCGGACGCGATTGCGCGTGAAGTCCAGGCTGCGATTCGAGCTGTCCTCTCGCGGTCGCAGCCGGTGCCGTCGGCAGTAGGCCACCGTGTCGGCCCGAAAGGCATTATACAGCGGGCGCACAAAGACACCCCGCTGCGGTGGCATGCCCGCCAGCCCCTCCAGCCCCGCACCCCGCATCAGATTCATCAGCAACGTCTCGGCCCGGTCACTGGCGGTGTGGGCCAACGCGACTTTGCTCGCCCCCGTCTGTGCCTGCACGCGCTCCAAGAACTCATAACGCACTTCGCGCGCCGCCACTTCTACGGATACCCTCCGACGCTTTGCCTCCGCGCCCACGTCCACGCGCTCCGTAGTGCAAGGTAGTTCTAGTCTGCGCGCCAGCCTGCGTACGTATGCCTCCTCACCATCGCTCTCGGCACCTCGGAGGCCGTGGTTGAGGTGAGCCACGTGCAGGCTCAGGTGCCAGTCCGGCACCTGTCGCGCCAGCGCGTGCACCAGCGCCACGGAATCCGGCCCGCCGGACACCGCGACGACCACGCTTTCGCCCGGCGCCAGCAGACCGTACCGCGCCGTGGTTTCGCGCATGACGGCGACCAGGTCCGAGGGCATCACGCGTCACTGTACGAACCGCCGGCGAAACTCTGCGGCAGAGTCGAGCTGCAAACCAGTGCTCGCCGCGGCGGCCTCCGAGAAGATCTCGGCTCGCCGGTCGCCGCGGTCAAAGGAGGGAACTGCAATAAAAGGCGCTGTACCGCTTGGCTCGCCCTCCGGCGAGCCGCCAAGAGTACTAACGCAGACGAGCCGGGTTCGTTCCTCGGCGTCCTCAAAGTGGGCCGCCAACCGGCCCACAAGCTCATTGTCCAGCGCCTCCAGACGCTCCACGCGATCGGCCAGTCCTCCGCCATAGGGCGCCCCCAGACAGGCCACATGCACCACCACCGCGTCGGTCGCCGTAGCGGCCGCAATCGCCGTCGCAGACTTCGCCCGGAAGCTGGTGTCCCACCATCCGGTCGCACCGGGCACGCTGGGAACCCGAGCTCCCGCCAACAGCGCCGCCCCGCGAGCGAAGTTGGCGCCTACCACGGCCACAGGTCCCACCACCGGCCTCACGCGCTCCTCCAGTGCCGGACGCCGCCCCGGTCCCCATGGCCACACCATGTTCGCTGGTGGAAGGCCCCGATCGCGTCGCCGACGATTCACATCGTGCTCGTCCAACAGCTCGATCGAGTCCCAAATGAGCCGCCGCAGAATGTGCGCCGCTTCCCCCTGCGGAACCGCCTCGTCAACCTCGCGCCCCGCCGCCGCATTCGGCTCGGTGCAGAGCAGGTCCGGCGGCCCATTCGTCCACACCAAGAGCTGCCTCTCACGCTCGCCGGGGTAGAAGCGGAACCAAGTCTCCTCCAGCTTCTCCTCCAGCACAGCCATTAGGCGATGGGCCTCGCTGGTCTCGACCCCGCCTGCGTACGGCTCGGTGATCCCGTGGCCGTCGCTACTGACGAGCTGACAGATGTAGGCCGTATCGCGCGGAGCCAGGCTCACTCCCGCACCCAGGGCCTCTAAAGGCCCGATGTTCGTGTAAGTCTCCGGCGGCAGACCCAACAAGCAAAAGAACCCGGCGTCACAGCGCCGCGGCAGACCGCTCGGCAGCACCTCCACTTCGCCCAGGCAGCCCTGCTGGGCCAGGCGATCTAAGTTGGGCGTCTCGGCGGCGTCCAGCAGCGTCTGTCCCGCGAGACCCGGCTCGGGGCCGGAAGCTAAGCCGTCAATGGCGAGCAGAACCGTCTTCACAACGCGTTGTCGCTGCCGTCCGGGCCGCTCAGACCGACGTGGAACCGGTGATTCGCTCCTCCGCAGCCCGATAGATCTCGATCGTCCTCTTGACCACCTCATCCGGCAAGGCCGGCGCGGGCGGCTCCTTGTCCCAGCCGGTTGCTTCCAGATAGTCGCGCACGTACTGCTTGTCGAAAGCCTCCTGCGACCGTCCCGGTTCGTACTTCTCCTTGTCCCAGTAGCGCGAGGCGTCGGGCGTCAAGATCTCATCCACCAGCATCAGCTCGTCGCCGATCATGCCGAACTCAAACTTCGTGTCGCACAGTATGAAGCCCCGCTCTTCGACGTGAGCGGCAGCGAAGCCGTAGATGGTCAGGGACAGTTCTCGCATCAACTCCGCCCGTGTTCCGCCGACGAAATAGGCCATCCGCTCCATCGTAATCGGCACGTCGTGCCCGTGCGCCGCCTTCGTCGTCGGTGTGAACACCGGCTCCGGCAATTTCGCCGATTCCACCAGGCCCGGAGGCAGGTTGATGCCGCAGTACTCGCCGTCCTTCTGGTACGCCTTCCAGGCCGAGCCGGCTAGATAGCCACGCACCACACACTCGACGGGCAGCACCGTGGCCCGTCGGCAGAGCATGCTGCGGCCCTCGAGCTGCTCCTCGTAGAGTGTCGTATCGAAGGGATACTCAGACAGATCGGTGGTAATCAGATGATTCGGCGCTAGATGTCTCGTCTTGTCAAACCAATACAGTGACAAGGCGGTTAGGATCTTCCCCTTGCCGGGAATCCCGGTGGGCAGGACGACATCGAAGGTCGAGAGACGATCCGTGGCCACGATGAGCAGCCTGTCGCCGTACTCGTAGACATCGCGGACTTTCCCCGACCGCTTCGCATCCGCGCCGGGGAGATCGGTGGAAACCAGTGCTGGTGGCAGAGGCATAACGGGCACACCCGGGGCTCAGGGAGTAGACTTCAAAGCTGCAGGCGCTCGACGACGGCCCCCAAATCGGCTGCACAAGGCGCCTGAGGCTCAACCAACGAGACGGCTGTCTGAGGGTCCTTCAGCCCATGCCCGGTCACCGTGCAGACCACAGTGACCTCGCGGTCGCCGAAGAACCCCCGGTCGGCCAACTTCTGCAAACCGGCCAATCCTGCCGCGGAGGCCGGCTCGACAAACAGACCTTCCTCGCGGGCCAGTCGCTGGTAGGCGCGCAGAATCTCCTCGTCCGTCACGGCTTCGACCAGGCCCTTCGATTCCTGAAGCGCCGCCTCCGCGTCTTTCCAGCGGGCGGGATTGCCAATGCGGATCGCCGTCGCGATCGTCTCGGGGTGCTCAATCCGGTGCCCGTGGACCAGCGGAGCCGCCCCCGCTGCCTGAAAGCCAAGCATCACTGGGCGCCGGTCGGTGATGCCGCGTTCGTGGTACTCGCGGTACCCCCACCAGTACGCGGTGATGTTCCCCGAATTGCCCACTGGAAGTGCGTGGTAGTCCGGCGGCCCTCCCAGGACGTCGCAAATCTCGAACGCCGCAGTCTTCTGGCCCTCGATGCGGTACGGATTCAGCGAGTTGACCAGAGCGATCTTGTACTGCGAGGTCAACGCTCGCACCAGGTCCAGGCAGGCGTCGAAGTCGCCCTCGATGGGCTGAACGACTGCTCCGTGAATCAGGGCCTGGGCCAGTTTGCCTAGCGCGATATTGCCCTCCGGAATCAGCACAATGCAGCGCAGGCCGGCTCGGGCGCTGTACGCCGCGGCAGAGGCGGAGGTATTGCCGGTCGAAGCGCACATCACGCACTGGGCGCCCTCCTCCACAGCCTTCGAGACCGCCAGCGTCATGCCGCGATCCTTGAAGGAGGCCGTCGGGTTAAGCCCCTCGTGCTTGAGGTACAACTTCACTCGCGGTCCCAGCGACCGTGCCAGACGGGGCGCCTCGATCAGCCGGGTCCCGCCTTCGCGCAGCGTGATCCGCGGTGTTGCCTCGGACACCGGCAAGTACGCCTCGTATTCGGCGATGATGCCCCGCCAGTTCTGCGTGTCGAGCCGACTGGTCGCGTCCATGAGCTAGGCCTCAGCTCGAATGCAGTTCTCGACCCGAACAACGACATCCAGCTCGCTGATGCGGCGCAACGCCGCGCGCAGAGCCGACTCCTTCACGCGGTGCGTGACCCATACGATCTCGGCTTCCTCCCCAAAGCTCCCCTCTTGCACCACGGACTCCAGACTCACCTGCTCCGCACCGAACAGCGTCGCAATGGCGCCCATTACGCCGGGGCGATCCTTTACCCGCATCCGAATGTAGTTCGGTGCTTCGATCTCCTCGATCGGCCGGACCACCGCCTCGCCCTGGCACGTGCAGGGCACTCGGCCCGGGCTCCCCCTGAAAATATTGCGGGCGCAGTCAACCACATCGCCGGCCACAGCCGTGCCGGTCGGCAGTGAGCCGGCTCCCCGCCCGTACAGCATCACGTTACCCGACTCCACGCCCTCCACAAACACGGCATTGTAGACATCGTTCACGGCCGCCAGTGGATGGTCCAGCCTGATCAGCGCCGGATGCACGCGCAGCTCGATCTGGTTGTCGCCGCGCTTGGCGATGGCGAGCAGCTTGATTACGTAGCCCAGATCGCGCGCATAGCGGATGTCCGCCGGCGCAATCTTGGAGATCCCCTCGCGGTACGCCTCATCAATGGTCACCCGCCGCCCAAAGGCGATTGCCGCCAGGATCGCGATCTTGTTCGCCGCGTCGTGGCCTTCAATATCGGCGCTGGGGTCCTGTTCGGCGTACCCCTTGGCCTGCGCTTCTGCGAGCGCCTCCTCGAACGGCACTTCCTCCCGGCTCATGCGCGTGAGGATGTAGTTTGTCGTGCCGTTCAGAATGCCGTACAGCGCGTTGATCTGGGTCGCGACCAGGCTTTCCTTCAATGACCGCACGATCGGGATCACGCCGCCCACACTGCCCTCGAACTCCAGGTCAACCTCGGCCTCACGGGCTGCGTCCAGGAGCTCAGCGCCGTGCCGAGCGATCAGTTCCTTATTCGGCGTGACCACACTCTTGCCGTGCTCGATGGCCGACCGGATCACGTCGCGGGCAACCGTCGTGCCTCCGACCGCCTCGATTACAACGTGTACCTCGGGGTTGCGCGTCAGCGCGAAGGCGTCTTCCGTCCGCAGCTCGGCGGGAATATCTACCTCCCGTTCGCGCGCCCAATCAATATCGGCCACTTGTACCACGCGAACAGGTCCGCCTGCTCGACGCTCAATGGCGTGGGGATTAGTCGTCAGACAGCGGTACGCCCCGCAGCCGACAATGCCCGCTCCTACGATGCCCACGCCAACCTGACCCACGCTCATATCCCAACTCGCCGCTTCCCGGCGACCTCTCCTTCACGGTTCAATCGGCTCCAGATACATCAACGGCTCGTTCTCCTCGACATGTGCTTCGTTGGCGACCAAGATCTTCACCACGCGGCCTGACACCTCGGCGAGGATCTCGTTAAACACCTTCATCGCTTCAATTAGCCCGACCGTGTCCCCCTCGTTGGCGATATCGCCCTCCACAACGAACGGCGGCCGGTCGGGTGCCGGCGAACGGTAGAAGATCCCGGTCATCGGGCTCAACAGCGCCACCGTTCCCGGCGGGATCTCGTCCCCCGCGACCGTCCCCTCGGCCGCGCGGACCTCCGCGCTCCGCTCCGGGCTCGCGTTCCCCCTGCGCAGATGGATCCGAACGCCGTTCTGCCGGAGCTCCGCTTCCTCCAGATCGTGCTCCTGCATGAACCGCGCCAAGGCGCGGATGTCGTCGGGCGTGTCCGACTTCATTGGGGACACCTACGCAGCCAGGCCTGCTGCCTCAGCAAAAACGACCCTCGCATACGCAAGAGTCGTCGCCCCGCCGCCGGGAAAACCCGAGATGGGCAGGGCTGTCCGCGCGAGTGGTAGCGGCGGGCGGACTCGAACCGCCGACACTGCGGGTATGAACCGCACGCTCTCACCATCTGAGCTACGCCGCCACAAGATCCGCCGCCTCAGCGGCTACTTGGACCTCTGCATCTTGCGCTTCTTGCGCGATTTCCGTGCCTGCTCCTCCAGCTTACGCCGCCGCTCTTGCTCTTCACGCTTCAAGTTCATCGCGAGCTGCTCTTCGAGGGCCTCCAGCTTCTCCGTCGACAGCGCCTCAAGCGCAGCATAATCAATCTTCCTCATGCCGGCTGACCTCCATGATCATCATAGCAGAGCGATGCTACAGTGTCAACCACGGTCGCTACCCGCACCCCTGGCAAGCAGCCGGGAGGCACGAACCACGTTAAGCATACTCCTGCTCGACAACACCTCAGATCTCCCAGTCCCCTTCGTCCTCCAAGTCGTTCTCCAGCAGCGTCACATTGACGCGGCCCTGTTCGAGATATTCCACCAATTCCGCCAGCAGGTCCTGATCCCAGAAGTATCCCGGATTGTCGTCCCGGTACTCGATCACAATATGGCGCGGTCGCTCAATGATCCGGCCCCGGAACTCAGGCTCCGGCGCGTGCACGCCGCGCACCAGGATTGCCTTGCCCAGACGCGCCTGCAGGTCCCTGAGACGCTGTTCGAGCGTCATCTGCCGCACCACCTTCGGCTCCCCAGCTCAGTCCGCATCACCGGGGAGCCGCATCCCGCCGACCAGCTCGCTCACGCCGGCCACGTTCTGCTGCTGCAGGTAACTGCGCAAGTCCTCCAACACGTTCAGGCAAGCCCGAGGGTTCACGAAGCTCGCCGTTCCGACTCCGACCGCGCTCGCCCCGGCGAGAAGGAACTCCACGGCGTCTAGCCCGGTCATGATGCCGCCCATGCCGATGATCGGCGCCTTGAGAGCGTGCGCCACCTCGTACACCATGCGAACCGCCACGGGCTTGATCGCCGGCCCCGACAGCCCGCCTGTTAGGCTTGCCAGGCGCGGGCGCCGCGTCTGCGGGTTCACCGCCATCCCCAGCAGCGTGTTGATCAGGCTCAGCACGTCCGCGCCGGCCTGGAGCGCCACGCGAGACAGCCCCACGATGTCGGTCACATTCGGCGAGAGCTTCACGATCAAGGGCAGGTCGGTCGCCTGCCGCACCCGGGCCGTCAGCGCCCCCAGCAGGTCCCCCCGGGTGCCGAAGTGCATCCCACCCTCCCGGACATTGGGGCACGAAGCGTTCAGTTCAAGCGCCACCACACCCTCCGCCCCCGATACGCGTTCAGCCAGCACCGCATACTCCTCCTGTGTGGTGCCGTTGATGTTGACGATGACCCGCGCCCCCCCATCCCGCAACGGCGGCAGCTTCTCTTCCAGAAAGACCTCGACCCCTGGGTTTTGCAGTCCAATGGCATTCAGCATTCCCGCCGGGGTCTCGCAGATCCGGGGCGGCGGATTCCCCGGACGCGGCTCCAGCGTGATGCCTTTGACGCAGACGGCGCCAAGCGCCGAAGGATCCACGAAGTCCTCATACTCCGCGCCATAGCCGAACGTACCGGAGGCCGCGATGACCGGATTGGGCAGTCGCAGCGGGCCCAGTTGAGCCGTGAGGTCGAGGTCAGAATGGGACGCACACATGGTCGTTACCACACGACTCGTCGCGCATCGAAGACTGGACCCTCGGTGCACACTCGAACGTACTCGATGCCGTCGCCCTCGGCCGGTGCCGCAATGACGCATCCCAGGCAGGCGCCCAATCCGCAGCCCATTTGGCTCTCCAGACAAACCTGGCAAGGCACGTTGTGCTCGGCCGTCAGGTCGGCGACCGCTCGCAAGAGCTCGTGAGGCCCGCAGGCATACACCTCGCACTCCGTGTCCCGCGCCAGGCGGTCCTTCAGCAGCTCCGTCGGCAAGCCGTGGTGCCCGGCAGAGCCGTCGTCCGTGGCGGGGTGAAGTTTGTCTGTGTCTCGCTCGAACTCCTCAATGCCCAGGAGCAGGTCCGCCGTTTGGGCCCCGATGAACGCCTCGGACGGTCCTCCGCCGCGGCGGCAAATCGAAGCCGTGGCCCAGTGGGCCCGTGAGTTCCAGCCTCTGGCCCGGCTCCATGGCCGCCAGAAGAGCGGTCCCCCGTCCCACTGTCCGGAAGATCAGGTCAATCGTCCCGTCTGCCGGGTCAGCCGCGGCCACGCTGAAGGGGCGGCACAGCAGCGGCGCAATCGTTCTTGCCACTTCGGGCGCGTCCAGGCCCATCCTCACATAGCCCGGCGCCACGCCCTTGTGCTCTAGGATCCGGACGGCGGTGTGAAACACCTTGCGCCTTCCGCTGCGTCTTTCAAAGGCGGCACTCGGCCAGAGAGCCGCCCTCAATGATTCTCTGCACAATCTCCCGCGTGTGAGTTTGCGCCGCCGCAATGCGCTGACGCGCGGCGGCAGACCAATTGGCGTCACGATCCAGGGTTCGTGAGAGGTCGGCAATCATCCGTTGGACTTCGCGGGGATTGGTCGAACCCAGGCTGCGCTGCGCCCGGACCACCCGCTCCGGATCAACCACCGCGGCCAACTCATCGCGCGCCAGTTCAATGCCGTGCTCGCGCAGCAGCTCGCCCGTGCGCTCTACATCGTTGAAGTTCTTGCCCTCTTTGCAGAGCTGCCCCACGATGTTGCCCACGATTTCATGGCTCTCGCGGAAGGGCCGACCATGGTCCCGCACCAGACAGTTCGCCAGTTCGGTGGCCGTGGAGAAGTTGGCCCCCGCCAATTCCCGCATCCGCTCGAGCTTCAACTCGAGCGTCGAGACCACGCCGGCCAGCACCAGCACGGTCGCCTCGGTGCAGTCCAGCGCCTCCCACAGCGGCGGCTTGTCCTCTTGGACATCGCGGTTGTAGCCGATCGGTGTGCCCTTGATCATGGTCAGCACCTGCATCAGGCGCCCGAACACGTTCCCGGCCCGGGCCCGGGCCAACTCCGCGAGGCAGGCATTCTTCTTTTGCGGCATGATTGAGCTGCCGAACGCAAAGGCATCATCCAGCTCCACCATGCGGAACTCGTATGTCGAGTACAGCACCGTCTCCTGGGCCAACTTCGACAGCGTGGACATCAGGATCGCCATCGCGCTGAGGGCCTCCGCCACGAAGTCCCGGGCGCCGATCAGGTCCAGGGCGTGCTCGTGCACGCGGTCGAAGCCCAGCAGCTTGGCCACCAACCGCCGGTCCGTAGGAAAGGACGTTCCCGCCAGCGCACAAGCGCCTAGGGGCGAGGTATTGGCTCGATTGAAGGCTCCCTGCAGACGCTCGTGATCGCGGGCCAGAGCTGACGCATAGGCGCTCAGCCAAAAGCCCACAGTGATCGGCTGAGCGTGCTGAGTATGGGTATAGCCGGGCATCACATCTTCGGTATGATTCGTGGCCCGCTCCAACAGAACGCCCCGCAGTTGCGCCAGCGCATCGGCCACATCCAGCAGCCTGGTGCGCAGATGAAGCTTGCTGTCCACGATCACCTGATCGTTCCGCGACCGCGCCGTGTGCAGCTTGCCGCCGTACTCCTTGCCCGCGCCCTCGATCAGCACGGTCTCCACATTCATATGCACGTCCTCAAGCTCGCGCTTGAGCGTCCGCGTGCCCTGCGCAAATTCCTCTCTCGCCAGCTCCAGATACTTGAGGATCTGCCGCAGCTCTTCCTCGGTGATGATCTCCTGGCGCGCCAGCATAATCGCGTGCGCCTCGCTGCCCCAAATGTCCTCGGCGACCATCCGGCTGTCCGCCTCGATCGACTCGGCATAGTTCATCGCCAGCGACGCGGGGTCGCTGTCGAATCGTCCGCCCCAGAGCTGCTTCATTGCAGGCCCCTCTGCGCCAGGATCTGGTACTGAATCCCGTGAATCTTGACGGCCGGCCCCGAATCCCGCTGGTCGAAGCCCTTGGTCGCCAGGGAGCGAATGTCCCGGCTGAACAGCGTCGAGTCCGACTCCCGTGATACGATGTCAATGTTGCCCTTATACAACTCGACGACGTAACGACCGTTCACCGCCCACTGCGACCGCTCGATGAACGCGTCGAGGTTGTTCTTGAGCGGATGGAACCATGCTCCGTGGTACACCAAGTAGGCCCACTTTTGGTCCACCAGGGGCTTAAACTGCACCTCTTCCTTCGTCAGGCACATCTGCTCCAGGTCCTGGTGGAGCTTGAGGATGATCGTCGCCGCCGGAGCCTCGTAGGCCTCGCGCGACTTGAGCGACATCATTCCATCCTCGAACATGTCAATCTTGCCGATCGCGTTCTCGCCGCCCACGCGGTTGAGGTAGTGGACGATCGCCGCGATGCCCTCCTGGTCGTCGCACTTGACCGGCAGGCCCTCGCGAAACTCGATCTCGATCCTGGTCGTTTCGTCGGGCGCATTCTCCGGAAACTTGTACCAGATGTAATCCTCTTGCGGAATGCGCATCTGCAGGTTGTCTACTTCGCCGCTGCCGATGGAGCGGCACCACATGGTGCGGTCATCACCAATGCCCTCACGATACGGAATCCCGTACTCCTTGGACAGCTTCTTCTCCTCGTCACGCGTGAAGTCGAAGTCCCGCACGGGCACAATCACCGTGCAGTCCGGCGCGAACATCGTGAACACATTGTGCATCCGGTACTGGTCGTTGCCCTTGCCGGTCGAGCCCTCGCATAATGCATCGCAGCCGTGCTCAACGGCCCACAGGGCCACCTTCTGAGCGATAAGCTGCCGCGTCATCGAGGTCGAGACCGGATAGCCCTCATAGTTGGAGTTCGCGCGGATCGCCTTGGCGATCCAGTCGTCGGCGAACTCCTGCTCCGCATCAATTAAGTACCAGGGCACGCCCAGCAGCTCCGCCTTGGCGCGGCACTCCTCCAGCTCCTCCTCGCTCAGCCCCACATTCACCGTCACCGCATGCACTTCTTTGGCGCCGTACCGGTCAAACAGCAGCTTGATGCACAGCGCTGAGTCCAGACCGCCCGAATAGGCGAGGGCCACCTTTTCGCACTTCGCGAGTTCGTAGGTCACTACGCTCTCCTCCTTCGCGCCGCCGGCGCGCTCTTGGTCAGGTATGCGCCAGAATCCCTTTCATAACCCCGTAGGAGCACCTTCCGGCGCGACCAGCGTGCTCGTCGGGTCATGAAAGCGGCTCTAGCCTTCCGACTCCAACGAAAGCGGGAGCGGCCGCTTCTCCCATTCGCAGTACTCGCAAACCAGCAGCGGCGGATCATCGGAGACAATGAGGTAGTCGGGAGCCAGGCCGGGCTCGTGGTGGGTGACGCACTTCAAGTTGTCGCACGCTCCGACGTCCGCCTGCGGTCTTCTCCGCCGTTGCTCCCGGGCGATCTGGGCCGGTTCCCGCTCTTCGGACGCATCAGGCCAGTCAACCAGCCCCAGCAGCGCCGCTATCAGGGCCATTCGCACGAAGACCCCTCCGGCGGCCTGCTCAAAGTACGCCGCGCGAGGGTCGGCATCCACCTCGGGCGCAATCTCGTCCACTCGCGGCAGCGGGTGGAGTATGCTCAGATGCTCCGGCGCGCGGTCCAGCAGAGCCCGGTCCACGACGTAGCTGCCCTTCAGGCGCTCGTAGGCGGACTTGTCGGGGAAGCGCTCCTTCTGGATCCGCGTCATGTACAGGCAATCCAACTCCGGCAGGGCTGCCGCCAGGTCCGCCGTCTCCTGCGGCCGCTGGCCCGACAGCTCCTCCACTTCGGCCATGAACCGCTCCGGCATTGCCAACTCCGGGGGAGCGATGCACACGCATCGGGAGCCGAATCGCGCCAGCACCGGCGCCAGCGAGTGCACCGTGCGGCCATACTTCAGGTCGCCGCACAGGCCGACCGTCAGCCCGCCCAGCCGGCCATGACGCCGCTGCAGCGCGAACAGATCGGTCAAAGTCTGCGTCGGGTGCTCGTGTCCGCCATCGCCGGCATTGACGACCGGCACACTGGCCGCGTCGGCCGCAACCTTGGCCGCCCCCTCCCATGGGTGCCGCTGCACGACAATGTCGCTGTAGGCTCCCACCATGCGCACCGTGTCCGCGATGCTTTCCCCCTTGGCCACGGAGCTGCTGGCCGCCTCCGCAAAGCCCAGCGTCTGCCCGCCCAGGCGCAGCATCGCGGACTCGAAGCTCAACCGCGTGCGCGTGCTCGGCTCGTAAAAGAGCGTGGCCAAAATCCGCCCGGCGCCCAGACCCCCACCGCCTGCCGCGGCGAACTCGCCCGCCTGCTCCAATAGTCCCCGAATCTCGCCACAGGTCAGGTCCCAGACGGAGACCAGGCTGCGGCCCTCCAGCCCCATGGCTTCTCCTCTGCCCCGCCCTTGCCGTGTTCCTATCGTGTGGGAGCGACTTCACCCGTGGGATCCCGCCGTACGGGCAACCTGCTCACGGTCGCCCTGCCCTGGGCCTTGGCCTACGCCCCCAGCACCGCTTGGATCTCCCTCCGCATGTCCTCCGCCGCGGCCCGGGCCGCACCCACAAGGTCGGCCGGGCCCGGGCGAGCCGCGTACCGCTCCTGCTGATACGCAAAGATGATACCTCGTGACGAGTTGACCACTGCTCCGAGCCCCTCAGCATCGAAGGCCGGCGCCACGTCCGCCGCCCCCGCCCCTTGCGCCCCGTACCCCGGCACCAAAAACGGCACGCCCGGCAGCTCGGCACGCAGCCTGCCGGCCTCCTCCGGATACGTCGCCCCCACTACGGCGCCAACGTGCGAGTACCCCCTGTCTCCTACATACTCCCGCCCCCACTCCCGCACCAGTCGGCCCACGTGCAGATACAGCGGCTCGCCCCCGCTCTCCAGGTCCTGCACATCCCGCGCTGACGGGTTCGAGGTCCGCACCAGCACGAACACGCCCTTGCCGTTTCGCGCCGCCACCTCGATGAATGGCTCCACAGCGTCAAAGCCGAGATACGGGTTGACCGTGATCGCGTCCACCGGCGACTCGGCCCCCAGCAGCCCCTCAGCGTACGCCTCCGCCGTCGAGCCGATGTCGCCCCGCTTCACATCCCCGATAACAATTAGGCCCGCCTCGCGAGCCACCCGACACACGCGCTCAAAGGCCGCCACGCCGGCGGAACCGTACCGTTCAAAGAAGGCGCTCTGCGGCTTCACCGCCACAGCCACCTTCCGGACGGCCTCGATAATGCCCCAGCAAAACCGCTCGAAGGCTTGCGGAGCTGGCTCTCGCTGCAGCGACGGCGGCAGTTGGTCCCAACGGGGGTCGAGGCCGACCACAACGCGGGAGTTGCGCTCTTGGCAGGCGGTCAGCAAACGGTCGGCAAAGTGCTGCAGGACTCCCGCTCTCCCCTCACTGCCCAGGCCCTGGAGCGGCGATTATACATGCGCCCGTCGGCCGCTGTCAACTTTTGCGCGCGCGCGCTCGCTGTGCACTCATCGCGCCCACAATGGCCGCATGATACTCCTGCAGGGACTTCACCGCAATGCTCCCGCGCTGCAAGGCCTCGATACCCCGCACGGCGGCGAAGGCCCCCGAGAGTGTGGTGATGACCGGAACGTTGTACAGCACGGCCTCCCGGCGAATCCGCACCTGGTCCTTGTGTTCGGCGCGCCCCCGCGGCGTGTTGATGATCAATTCAATCTCGCCGTCCCGGATCATGTCAATCGCGTTGTGACCCCGGGGATCGGACACCCGGTAGATCAGTTCGGCGTCAATTCCGTTCCGCCTCAAAACCCGGGACGTGCCCTCCGTCGCCACAATCCGGAACCCCAGGTCCTGCATGCGCTTTGCCAGGAAAATCATGTTCCGCTTGTCGCGGTTCTTTACACTGACGAACACTGTGCCCCGGATCGGCAACTCGTGTCCGGCCGCCAGATAGGCCTTGGCGAACGCGCCACCGAAGTTCGAGTCAATGCCCATGACCTCCCCGGTAGACTTCATCTCCGGCCCGAGGAGGGTATCAATGCCGCTGAACTTCGAGAAGGGGAATACCGGGCACTTGACGGCCACATGCTCGATGTCCAGCGCCTGCGTGAACCCCAGTTCCTCCAGACTCGCCCCCGCCATCACCAGCGCCGCCAGCTTGGCCAATGGGACCCCGATTGCCTTGCTCACGAAGGGCACGGTGCGAGAGGCTCGCGGGTTGACCTCCAGCACGTAGAGCTGGTCGTCCCGAATAGCGTACTGAATATTGATCAGCCCCACGACCTCCAGCTCCGCCGCCAGTGCCTCCGTGTGTTTGCGGATGTTCTCCAGTTCGTCCTCCGCCAGGCTGAAGGCCGGCAGCACACAGGCGCTGTCGCCGGAGTGAATGCCCGCCTCCTCAACGTGCTCCATGATCCCGCCAATGACGCACCGCTGTCCGTCGGCCAGCGCGTCCACATCAATCTCAATTGCGTCCTGAAGAAACTTGTCAATCAGCACCGGACGCTCCGGCGAGGCCTCCACGGCCGCCGTCATGTAGCCGACCAGATCATCGTCGTCGTAGCAGATCTCCATCGCTCGGCCGCCCAGCACGAACGACGGGCGCACCACGACCGGGTAGCCGATCCGGTTGGCCGCCTCCTGAGCCCCTTCCACGGACACCGCGGTATCGTTCGCCGGCTGCCGCAGCCCCAGCCGCTGCAGCAGCTCCTTGAAGTAGCGCCGGTCCTCGGCGCGCTCAATGCTCGCCGGCGACGTGCCAATGATCCGCGCGCCTGCTTCGTGCAGATCCTCCGCCAGATTGAGCGGCGTTTGCCCCCCGAATTGCACGATCACACCGTCCGGGTGTTCCTTTTCGATGATGTTGAGCACATCTTCGCGCGTCAACGGCTCGAAGTACAGCTTGTCGGAAGTATCATAATCCGTACTGACCGTCTCGGGGTTCGAGTTCACCATGATCGTCTCGTACCCCGCCTCGCGCAGCGCAAACGCGGCGTGAACGCAGCAGTAGTCGAATTCGATGCCCTGGCCGATTCGATTCGGTCCGCTGCCCAGGATCATGATGTTCCGCCTCTCCGGCGGACGAAACTCGTCCTCCTCCTCGTACGTCGAGTAGTAATACGGTGTATAGGCCTCGAACTCCGCCGCGCACGTGTCCACCAGCTTCAGCACCGGCTCAATTCCGCACTTCTTGCGGAACTCTCGCATCTGCGCCTCCGTCGAGTCGCACAGCACCGCGAGCTGCCGGTCCGAGAAACCCATCCGCTTCGCCTGTCGAATCAGCTCCGCCGTCACCGGCGGGCGGCCGTTGCTGCTCCCAGGGCCACTATACGTCGCCAGCACGTCCTGCATCCGCACGATCTCTTCCATGTTCCGCAGAAACCAGGGATCAATGCCCGTGCGCTCGTACAGCTCCTCCACCGAGACACCGATGCGCATGGCGCTGCGCAGTTGAAACAGCCGATCCGGGTGAGGGTGCCGCATCTGGCGCATCAGCTCATCCCGCGGCATGCGGTCGTAGTGGCTGCCCTTGCCGTCGGCTCCCAGCCCGAAGCGCCCAATCTCCAGCGACCGAATCCCCTTCTGCAGCGCCTCCTTGAAGGTCCGCCCGATCGCCATCGTCTCCCCCACGCTCTTCATTTGCGTCTGCAGCGTCGGGTCCGCACCCGGGAACTTCTCGAACGCCCACCGCGGGATCTTCACCACACAGTAATCAATGGTCGGCTCGAAGCAGGCCGGCGTCTCCTTGGTGATGTCGTTCGGGATCTCGTCCAGCGTGTAGCCGATGGCCAGCTTCGCCGCAATCTTGGCAATCGGAAACCCCGTCGCCTTGGAGGCCAGCGCCGAGCTCCGCGACACGCGCGGGTTCATCTCGATCACGACCATCCGACCAGTCTCCGGATGGACCGCGAACTGAATATTGCTGCCGCCGGTATCCACTCCAATGGCCCGCATGATCTTGATCGCCGCGTCGCGCATCACCTGGTATTCCTTATCCGTCAGCGTCTGCGCCGGGGCTACAGTGATCGAATCGCCCGTGTGAATGCCCATCGGGTCGAAATTCTCAATGGAGCACACGATCACCACGTTCTCGCGGCGGTCGCGCATCACCTCGAGTTCGTACTCCTTCCAGCCGATGACCGATTGCTCCACCAGCACTTCGTTCATCGGACTGGCTTCCAGGCCCCGGCCCACCGCCTCCTCCAATTCCTGGCGGTTGTAGACCACTCCGCCGCCCGTTCCGCCCAGCGTCGAGGAGGGCCGAATAATCAGCGGATAACCGATTTCCTCCGCGATGCGAAGCGCGGAGCGCGTGTTGTGAGCGAAGTCGCTCAGCGGCAGTTCCAAGCCCGCGGCGAGCATGGCGTCCTTGAACAGCTCCCGGTCCTCCGCCTTCCTAATCGCCAGCCGGCTGGCCCCAATCATCTCCACATTGTGCCGCGAGAGCACGCCCCGCTCGGCCAGCTCCAACGCGGTATTCAGGCCGGTCTGCCCGCCCAGCGTCGGCAGGATCACATCCGGGTGTTCGCGGATGATAATGCGCTCGATGCTCTCCACCGTGATCGGCTCGACATACGTGACGTCGGCCATCTCGGGATCGGTCATGATTGTGGCCGGGTTCGAGTTGACCAGAATGACCTTGTAGCCTTCCTCGCGCAGCGCCTTGCACGCCTGAGTCCCCGAGTAGTCGAACTCACAGGCCTGCCCGATGATGATCGGCCCCGACCCAATGATCAAGACCTTCTCGATGTCCGTCCGCTTCGGCATGGTCGTCTCCTTGCAGCGCCTACCGCCGGGCCGCGATTGTCCCTGGCCTGCTGTTGCAGGGGGCTGCTCCCTCTTGCGCCGTCGGCTTTGCCCTGAGGAGGGGCCGAATACGACAGCCGCGAGCGTACGCCAGCGGCTCGCAGTATCCGGCCCACGGGAGACCGCCCCTACAGATTCTCGGCCCACTGCACAAGGTCGTCCAGCTTGGTCCAGCCCATGTCCCGCGACTTGTCGGCAGCGCCAACAATAGCGAGCCGTACGAAGTCCGCATCCGCGCGCACCTCGGCCGCCCGCGGTGGCGAGACGCGCCCTCCATGCCCGAGGCCCCTTCCGCACTCCTTGCCGTATGGCACGGCTCTTCAGAGCCGTGACGCTCTTCTGCTCCGACCTCACAGTCATCGGTCCTGTGCTGGCATTACGTCCCCTCGTACCGCTCCATGTTGTGCACGAACTCATCAAACAAGTAATCCGCATCGTGCGGCCCGGGGGAGGCCTCAGGGTGGTACTGCACCGAGAACACGGGCAGCTCCAGGTGCCGCAGGCCCTCATTCGTCCCGTCGTTCAGGTTGATGTGGGTCTCGTTGACCGGCTTGCCCTTCAGCGATTCGAGG
>JALGUG010000292.1 GCA_029820995.1 Candidatus Zipacnadia bacterium | reverse complement strand
AGCCGAAGGCCTCCGAGACCGGATCGGGGTTGGTGCGGCCGCGTTTTCGGACGCGGGTGGGCAAGGGTTTGCCCGGACTCGGGAGAAGGGGCCGTTGGTTGGCTACTGCGGTGTACCGGGAGGGCTACCATGGGAGCAGCCGGGCTGCACCTGGCCGACTGGATCGTGATCGTGGTCTATCTGGCGGGGATCACGGGGGTGGGCCTGTACGTGAGCCGCGGCGTGCGGTCGGAGGGCGATTTCTTCATGGGCGGCCGGCGCTTCGGCAAGCTATTCGCCATGTTGCACATGTTTGGCACCGGCACTCACACGGATCATCCAGTCAGCGTGTCCGGCAAGGCGCATGAGGTCGGTTTGGCGGGCATTTGGTATCAGTGGCTGTGGCTGTTTTGCACGCCGTTCTACTGGCTGCTGGGCCCGGTGTTCCGGCGGATGCGGTACGTTACGACGGGGGACTTCTTCCAGCGGCGGTACGGGGCGGGTTTGGGCGAGGCCTACGCGGTTCTGGGGATCACGATTTTCATGCTGAACATCGGCATCATGTTGAACGGGACGGGACGGACGGTGGAAGCGATCTCGTCGGGGGGCATCTCGATTACGGCCTCGATTCTGGTGATGGCCGTGCTGTTCGTTCTGTATTCGGTGGCGGGCGGTCTGGTTGCGGCGGTAATCACGGACGCGATTCAATCGGTGTTCATCGTGATTCTGTCCTTCGTCATGGTGCCGGCGCTGATGGGGCGGGTGGGCGGCTTTGCGGGGTTGCATCAGATGCTTCCGCCGGAGCGCTTCTCCCTGGTGGCGCCGGGGGACGTGACGGTGTTCTTCATTGTGATGACCGTGGTCAACGGGCTGGTGAACATCGTGACGCAGCCGCACACGCTGGAGATCTGCGGGGTGGCGCGGGATGAGAAGGCCGCGGCGTACGCGTTCTGTTTTGGCCCGTTCATCAAGCGGTTCTGCACGGTCGCCTGGGCGTTCATCGGTCTGGCGGCCATTGTGCTGTATCCGCACCTCAGCCATCACGAGGAGGCCTGGGGGGCGGCGACTCGGGACCTGCTGCCGGTGGGGGGTATCGGGCTGATGCTGGCTTCGATGATGGCGGCAGTGATGTCGTCCTGCGATTCGTTTATGGTGGATGCCAGCGCACTGTTTACCCGGAACCTGTATGCCCGGTTCGCAAAGCTGGCCTACGTGCTGCCGGGAGCGCCACTGGTGCCGGTGTTGGCGTACGGCGCCCTGGCGCACTACCGCAGTGCAGGGCTGGATCTTCAGACGGGGCTCATGACGGTGCTGACGGTTCTGAGCGCAGCGCTGCAGGCGGCGCTGATCGTCTTGGTGCAGCGGTTTCACCGGCGGCGGCAGGGGGGCGATCCTGTGGCCGAGGAGCGGGAGCACCTGCTGGTGGGGCGGATTGTGGCGATCATGGTGGTGGCGGGAGGAATCGGTTTTGCGCTCGCGATCCCCAGCGTGGTGCGCGGGTTGAAGTATTTCTGGGTACTGTCGGCTCTGATGGGCCCGGCCTGGTGGCTGGGGGTCTGCTGGCGGCGGGCCAACCGCTGGGGGGCATGGGCGAGCTTCCTGGGCGCCGTGGGGGCCTGGCTGTTCGGGATGTTCGTGCTGGGTTGGGACATGAAGACGAAAGCCCATTACCTGATGGCGCTGTACCTGCCGGTGGCTTTCGGCCTGCACATTGCGGTCTCGTGTCTGACGGCAGCGGAACCTCGGCAGAAGCTGCGGGATTTCTACGCCCTGCTGCGGACGCCGGTGGGTCAGGAGCAGAAGCTGGAGGCCGAGGGCGTGGAGGTCGTTCTGCACTAGGAGGTGGAAAGCATGACGGAACAAAAGGGCATGCCGCGAGACGAGGAGCGACCTGATGTTGACGATGTGGACGAGCCGACCGGGCTGCTGCTGGTAGACCTGGGGTGGCTGTGGCGGACGTACCGCTTCGATCTGGGCGGGTTCCTGCTGGCCTGTGGGTTCGTGCTGCTGATTCTGATCGGGACGATGATCCTGGCGCGGATTGGGAGTTGATAGCATGAGGCGCGCGGCACTGCCGTTGATCCTGCTCTGGGCCGCGGCGGCAGGTTACTGCCGGGGCCCGATTTGCCTGGACATCGGCGATCACGCGGGGCCGATCATGTTCGGCTTCCAGGAGGTGGAACGGGCGCTGTGGGACAGGGGGGAGGTGCCCGCTTTGCGACCGTTGAGGCCGGGGGAAGCGCCGGGCGCCTATGGGGTGGTCGCCGGCGTGGCTGGAGCGCCGCAATGTGGAGAATTGCCGCGCGCGGCACGGGGCAAGCTGGGGGAGCCCGAGGCCTTCGTCCTGTGGCGGAGGGGGCACATCATCCACGTGGCGGGGAGCGATGAAGTCGGCGCAATGTACGGGCTCCTGGAGCTGGCGGACCTGGTTCGGGCCCAAGGTATGGCCCGAGCCGCCGGCGCGCTCCGGCAGCCGGTGGTGAAGAAGCCCTTTATTGCCTTTCGGGCGACGAACCCGTTTCTGTCCCTGCCATGGCGGGGCCGGACCTGGGAGACGTGGTGGTTCCGCAGTGAGGACTTCTGGCGGAAGTACCTGGACCTGCTGGCGCGGGCACGGTTCAATTGGGTGGACCTGCACGGGATGTACGATATCCGGCGCACGAACTTCCCCAACATCTACCCGTACTTCGTCGAGTCGGAGAGCTTCCCCGGCTGCGGTCTGCCGCCGGAGGAGAAGCGTAAGAACTTGGCGATGCTGAACAAGGTCTGCGCGCTGGCCCAGGACCGGGGCATCAAGATCGCGCTGATGAGCTACCATGCCTCGTGGAATGTGAACGATTTGCCCAAGGCGAGGTACGAGCAGAGCGAGGAGAACCTGGCGCGTTACACGCGGGAGTGCGTGCGGAACCTGCTGAAGGGCTGTCCGGGGCTGGGAATGATCGGGTTTCGCATCGGCGAGTCCGGGCGGCGGGAGGACTTCTATGAGAAGAGTTATCTGCCGGGCATCCGGGAAACCGGGCTGAACATCCCGCTGTACACCCGAACGTGGGGCGCTAACAAGCCGCGCATTCTGGAGATCGGGCGGGAGTTCCCGGATTTCTTCATCGAGATCAAGTACAACGGCGAGCAGTTCGGGCTGCCGTACATCGTGCAGGGGGGCCGGATGGCCGGCTGGGGGCACTATTCGTACCAGAACTACTTCTCGGTGCCCACAGCATACCGGGTGTTGTGGCAGAATCGCGCCAACGGGACCCATCGCATTTTCCGCTGGGCCAATGCCGACTACGTGCGGCGCACGGTGCGCAACTACCCTCTGGGCGGCGCCGCAGGCTTCAGCCTGGAGGCGATCAATACCTACTACCCACAGCGGGACTACTACCTGAAGTACCCGGAGCGGCACCGGTTCTTTGACTGGGTTTTCCAGCGCGACTGGGCCTGGTACGCGCTGTGGGGGCGACTGTCGTACGATCCTGATACTTCGCTGGAGCCGGTGCTGGCCGAGTATCGGCGGCATTTCGGAGACCGGGCCGGCCGGGCTGTGTTCGACCTGCAGCAGAAGTCGAGCCTGATCGTGCCGCTAATCTACCAGATTCACTGTCTGGGCCCGGACCATCGCAATATGGCGCCGGAACTGGAGACGGGGTACAACCTGGCGAAATTCGCCGGCATTGGGCCGCTGGATACGCATGTGATGCAGACGATCGGGGAGTACGTAGGCCGCACGATCAGCGGCCGGCCCTCGCCCCGGCTGACGCCCTTTGAGCAGGCGGACCTGCTCAAGGCGGCCGTGAGCGAGACGGAACAGGCGCTGGGGCGCGCTCGAGTGCTGATGGAGCCGGGCCAGAAGGAGTTCGACTCGCTGGCCATCGAGACTTCAGCGCTGATCTCGCTGGGACTATACTACGAGCAGAAGATGCGGGCGGCCACGCACCTGGCTTTGTTCAGGCGCACGTGGGACGAGTCGCAGTACGCGGCGGCGTGCAGGTGCTCCCACCGCGCCGTACAGCACTGGGAGGAGCTGGCGGAAGTCACCGACACGATGTACAAGCCGTTCGTGGACACGCTGCGCATGCACACGACGGAGTTCCACTGGAAGAACTATGTCGAGGAGGTTCGCAAGGACCGGGACGATCTGCGGGCGGCGTACGGACGATTCCAGGAGAAGTTGTCTGCGGGGAAGCTATTCATCGGGCACGTGCCCGTGCGGCGCCGGGCGCCGGGGCGACCGGTTTCGCTGGGCGTCACCGTCGGCCCGCAGGAGCAGGTGAAGTCGGTGACCTGCTGTGTGGAGGTCGGTGGACAGGAGCGGCGTATTCGCGCGGTCCGCGAGGCAGGAACACGATTTCGCGCGGAGCCGGAAGTGCGCCCGGGCTGGAGGAAGCCGGCATATCACTGGGAGGTCGTCGGAACGAACGGGGAGAGGCTGCGCTATCCGCAAGAGGGGGCGATTGAGCTTCGACTGACCGCTGACGAGCGAGGGCCGACCCTTGCCCGGCCGTCAGTGCGTGTGGAGCAACTCTCGCCGGGACGGAAACGGGTGACCGTGCGAGTGAGGGTGCAGGACGGGTCGGGCGTGCAAAGCGTGAGCCTGCTGCACAAGCCATTTCCGTCGGAGGCTCGGTGGCGGGCGAAGGCGATGAGGTTGGAAGGCGGACGATACGCGGCGTCCTTTAAGGTCACGGCGGCGGGCGCGATGTGGAGCCTGGAGGCGCTGGATCGCTGCGGCAACGGGACCATGTGGCCGGATTTCCGGGAGGCGGACCCCTATGTGCAGGTGCCGCCGTGGGACGCGCCGGTGGAGGAGGTGCCGGAGTACGGGAGGCCGGCGAACCTGAGCAAGAAGGACCTCTCGCCCGAGCGCTACGCAGCCATGATCGCCGGGCGGATCGCGCAAGGGTTGGAGCGAGCCAAGCCGGAGGACCACGTGGCAGTGCTGCAGGCGGTCAAGCAGGGGTTGTCGCTGGTGATCTTCAACCAGAACTTCCCGGAGCAGTGGCAGGGCAAGTGGCTTCCGCCGGGAGTGGAATACACCGACCCGGACTTCGGCGAGTGTCGGGTGCTGCGGGAGCATCCGATTTTCCCCGGCGGGCCGGCGAAGATTGCGTTCCAAAAGTGCGTGAACGATGCGCTGCGCGTGACGGGCGGCGGGTGGGAGGCCCTGACGGAGCCCTGCGGTATTGCGGTGCTGGCATACGGGAAAGGGCACATTGTGCTGGTGCAGATGCGCATCTTGGAGACTATTGACAGCGACGGTCGCAGGGGGAAGCCGTTCTTGTTGCTGGACCCGGGTAACGGGGTCGTGCTTTCCGCGCTGGACACGCTGGGTGTGGAATACGTTGAGCTGACGGAGGCGGCAAAGAGAAAGAAGTAGTCACCTGATGGCCGGCGTCATCCTTGCGCTCTGCCGGCCATAGCGCCAGGCAGCAGAGGGCAGGGGCGGCGGCCGGCCGTCAAGGAAGATAGGCACGTTGACAGGGGGACGCACGGGGCTATAATCTGCGCATTCAGCCGAAGAGCGCGTCTGAGGCAGACGGACACAGCGCTAGTTGGGAGAAGCGACAGGATGTCTTCGGATCGGTATGATCATGCAGCGATAGAGC
>JALGUG010000291.1 GCA_029820995.1 Candidatus Zipacnadia bacterium | reverse complement strand
CGCTCGGAGGATTCTGGCCGGCGAACTGAAGGTCGGCGACGAGTTCGAGTTCCAGACCTTCCTGCCCGAAATGGGCGGTCTGGATGAGATGGCAGTCAAGGTGCTGTCGCGGGAAGAGCTGGACTTCGGCGGCCAGAGAGTGCCGACGTTCAAGATCGCCGCGACGAGCAAAGCCTTGGGCTTCCGGGCCATGACCTGGATGACCGAAAAGGGCACGACGCTGCGCCAGGAAGTGGCGGGGCTGCTGGGCGGAGTGAGAATGGAGCGGGTGACCGAGGCGGAGGCGCTGGCGGAGGTCTCGCCACTGAGGCTCGTGAACAAGGTCGAGGTCGGCGTTCTGATCGCGGAGCCGCGGCAGGTCAAGAGCATGAAGCTGTCAGCTCGGGCGGCCGCGATGCCGCTGGCCGATTTGGTACCTAGCGACCATCGTCAAAAGGTCACTCCCTCGGCGGACGACCCGACCGAGGCAGTAATCGAGCTGCAGGCGGAGAGCTTCGCGGGAGACGGTGCGCCGGAACTGCCGCTGAGGGGGCCGGAGCTGGCTCCATGGCTCCAGGCGACGGAGTATGTCGAGTCCCAGGACCCCGAGATTGAGGCTGTGGCCAAGAAGACTGTGGACGGGGAGCGCAATTCGTGGCGGGTGGCGGAGAAACTGCTCCGGTGGGTTCACAAGGAGATGAAGAAGGTATCGAGCGAGCCGGCGCCGATTACTGCTCGGCAGTGCCTGCGGCAGATGTCGGGGGATTGTTCGGAGCACGCGGTACTGCTGACCGCCCTGGCGCGGGCGGAGGGGCTGCCGTGCAAGTTCGTCACCGGCCTAGTATATGCGCGCGGCGCCTTTTACTATCACGCCTGGAACGAGGTCTACGTGGGGCGCTGGGTCGCCGTTGACCCGGCCTGGGGGCAAGCGGGTGTGGATGCCGGGCACCTGAAGATCTCAGAGGCAACTTTGGACGCCACGAGCTTCGCACGGTCTTGTCTGGCCACCGGGCGAACGATGGGCGGCCTGGCCCTCAAGATTGATGAGTACACAATGCCGGACGGCCAAAGGCATCGGCCGGCGCCACGCCGGCTCGACACGCCTGAACGTCGGCCATTCCTCTAGTTCTGAGGCGGGTACATGAAGATTGCGTTTTCGACGCTGGGTTGTCCGGACTGGACACTGGACCAAATTCTGGCGTGCGCCGAGGACAATGGGTATGAGGGGCTCGAGCTGCGGGGGCTCCAGCGCGAGCTGTTCCTGCCGAAGGCGCCGGCTCTGGCGCCGTCGGAGCGTGCCGGCGTGCGGCGCCGGTTTGAGGACATTGGCTGCCCGATTGTGTGCGTGAGTTCGTCGGCGAAATTCACGTCCACCGAGCAAGCGGAGCGCGACAAGAACGTGGACGAGGTGCGCGCTTTCGCTACGCTGGGAGCGGATTTAGGTGCGCGGCTGATCCGGGTCTTTGGCGGGACGCTGGAGCCGGGGCAGACCATAGAGGAGCTTCTGCCCACCATGGCGGAGGCGGGGCGCCGAGCGGCCGAGGCGGCGCAAGAGGCGGGCCTGACGGTGGTGATTGAAACACACGATGCGTTCTGCCGGGGTCGGGACCTGGCGCGAGTAGTGGAGGCCGTTGCGCACGAGGCCTTCCAGTCCTTGTGGGATATTCATCACCCGCTGGCGCACGGGGAAAGCGTCACTGAGACCATGGCGGCTCTCGGCCCGTCGCTGCGGCACGTGCACACCAAGGATGCGCGCACAGTGGAGGGCAAACGCGCGTACTGTCTGTTCGGCGAGGGCGAGCTGCCCATCGCCGAGATTCTGCGCGCGCTCAAAGCTCACGGGTACGGGGGCTGGCTGTCGCTGGAGTGGGAGAAGATGTGGCATCCGGAGATCGCCGAACCGGAGGTGGCTCTCCCCCACTACGCGCGCACGATGCGGCGGCTGCTGAGCGAGGTCGGCTAATGCTTAGTCCAAGCCGCCGTGGGACAGGGCCTCTACCTCCGGGCGGGCCGGATGGGCTGCTTAAAGGGATCCCCTCCGGCCCCTCCGCAAGGCCGCTCTTGCTTGGCGGAACCCGGGCGATTTTGTTGCTGGCGGTTTTGCTGCCGGGTTTTGCGGCGGTGTCGGGGCAGGAGGAGCTGGCGACGATCACCGGGCGCGTGATCTGGCCCGGTCACGATGTGACGACCTCGGTGGTGCAGATCGCGAAGGACCCCAAGTTTCAGCAGGTCGTGATGACCTATGCGGCAGTGACGGAAGCGGGGACCTACGCGACTGCAGTTGATCCGGGCGAGTACTATGTCAACGTGCTGGTTGACCTGGACGGGAACAAGCGGGCGAGCCCGGGAGACGGTGTGGGGTGGTACGGCGTGATGGATCTGACCGATGATCGGCAGCGGCCCCGAACGGTGACGGCGCGCGCAGGCCAATTTGCGCAGAACATCAACCTGCGCGTCAGTGCGGTGTTCGGCCCCGACATGAAGTTGCAGGCTATCGAGCCGCCACGCAAGGTGGCGGGACCGCCTCTGCCGAAGGATGGCGCGCCCGTGCGGGCCGAGCCGGTGACGGTCAAGGGCATCCTGGTGTGGCCGGGGCACACGTTCGAGAACGCAGTGGTGTGGGTGCAGAGCTACGGCTGGCAGCCAGTGGCGTGTACGCGCCCGGACCCTCAATCGGGCAGGTTCTCCTTCAAGCTGGACCCCGGGTACTACCTGCTCCTGGCGTTTGCCGACGTCAACGGCAG
Organism: Candidatus Zipacnadia bacterium; assembly: GCA_029820995.1. Taxonomy (GTDB): domain Bacteria; phylum Armatimonadota; class Zipacnadia; order JALGUG01; family JALGUG01; genus JALGUG01. The sequence goes on along the minus strand of JALGUG010000291.1, from coordinate 2,686 downwards.
CTCGGACCTGGACGCGGGCGACATCGTGTGGTCGTACGGTTCGGCGCCGCATCCCGGCACCAGCGATCCGCCGCGACTGGCCGTGCGCCCGGACAGTCCGCCCGGCGAACTGGAGCTGAAGTGGCGCGGCGTCCTGCGCAACGAGGGCGGTGTTCTGGCCCCCGACGGCAGCGCCGTGCTGTTCGCCCTGCAACTGGCGCGGGTCCCGGCCTTTGTGTTCGGACGCGTGGTCTGGCGGGAGCAGATCAGGTCGGGGGCGGTGAAGTTCTCCAAGGACATCAATTTCGCGCGTTTGAGCGCGGCAGTGGAGCTGTCGGGCCCCAAGGGACGCTTCGCGATGCCACTGCGGGCAGGGGACTACTACGTGTCGGCACTGATTGACCTCGATGGAGACGAAAATCTCGGGCCGGGCGACCTGATAGGCTTCTATGGTGCGCACGATTTTGCCGCCGGCGATGCGCCGGCGGTGCTGCAGGCTCGAGCAGGCACCGTGGTGCCAGGGGTTGAGATCGAGCCGTTCGCGAAGTTGTCTGAGGAGGGGCGACCGAGGCCTCTGGAGCAGCGATAGGCTCACGTCAGTTTGGCGGGAGCAAGGCATGGATGGGCGGCGGTACTCGTGATAGTTGGCCTGGGCGTAGATCTGGTAGACGTGCTCCGAATCGAACGCCTGGTGCACCAGTACGAGGAGCGGTTCACGGCGAGGGTGTTCACGCCGCGCGAACGGGAGCTGTGTGCGCGTCGCGGCTCGGCGGAGGACTGGGCGGCCCGGTTCGCGGCGAAGGAGGCCGCGATGAAGGCGCTGGGAACGGGGTGGACGCAGGGCGTGCGCTTTCTGGATATTGAGCTGCTGCCGACGGAGTCGGGCAAGCCGGAGCTGGTGTTCCACGGGCTCAGCCGCGACCGAGCCTCGCAACTGGGATGCGCCCAGGCCCACGTGAGCGTGACGCACGAACGCTGTTACGCCGTCGCGGTGGTCGTACTGGAGGGAACCCCTCCGGCCTCGTAAGCGCTTTCTCCGTAGCTGGTCGAGGCGAACCGGGATGGTGCGTCGAGCGTCCGAAGAGAGGGGCGCAAGGGCGTACCAAGGCGCGACTGTTTCCGGACGGGTGCAGAGCAGATTGACACGGCTCAGGCTGGCTGAGACGGTAATGGTGCTGGCTGTTGTGGGAGCAGCACTGATCTTCGCGTACTCACGGATGAGGCCTCCTGCGCGGGAGCCGCTGCCGATGCTGTTGAACCCCTCGCCCGCGGAGGAGCCCCCGACCCCTGTTGTGGATCTATCAGCGACAGTACTGACGCCCGGGAAGGCCGACTCTGACAAGACGGTGGAAGAGATCGGTGAGGAGGAATTCGGCCTCAAGTTCTATCCCGGTGCGCTGGTCATAAAGGCGACGAAGACGGTGTCGGAGAACGAGACCTGTTACGCCGCGGTCTTGAGCACATCGGACAACGTAGACTGGGTGTCGGGGTTCTACTGGAGCCAGCTCAATGGCCGTCCCGGCTACGAAAAGAAGGAACTCGCGCCGGATCCCGACTATACGGTTGCCCACCGAGCCGCGTGGGGAGGCCAGCGGGTGGAGGTGCTAATTCGCAAGAGCACGGAGGAGGGCGTTGTCACCATTAACCTGTTTCGTGCCGTGAAGGATTAGCCGATGCGTCTCCTGGACCGCCACGTGTTACGGGACCTCTGGGTTCCCTTCCTGATCGGTTTGTTCGTTTTCGTCACCATTCTGCTGGGCGACGCGGCGCGGCGGATCTCGGCGGCGATCAGCAACCCGGCGATCTCGACGCAGCAGGTGCTGCTGTTCCTGCTGTACCGCGGGCCGCACGCCTTCGTCTGGTCACTGCCGGTGGGCACACTGGTGGGTGTCTCGATGGCGGTCAATCGGCTGACGCGGGAGAATGAGCTGACGGCGATCCGCGCCGCCGGCGTCAGCTTCGTGCGGGTCTGCCGGTGGTATCTGGTATTCGGAGTACTCGCTTCGGTGGCCGCCTTTGCCATGAACGAGTACGTGGTGCCCAAGACCAACGAGCGTTCGCAAGAGATCTACAGCGAGATGACGCAATCGCAGCCGTTCATGCGCGAGGAGCGTAATGTGTTGTTTCGGGGGCCGCAGGGGCGGATGTACTTCATCGGCCATATGGACCCGCGCACTCGCGTGCTGGAGCGGGTGATGATCGTAACCTTCGACCAGCGCCGTCGGCCCCGCAGCTTCATCCTGGCTGAGCGGGCACAGGGTGCCGGGAAGGACTGGCACCTGCTCAACGGGTTCGTCCACAAGCTGGACGAGCACGGCAATCCCGCGCCGACGGGACCGGAGCCCTTTGACGTGAAACGAATGGATCTGGGAGAGGCTCTGCGCACGTATGCGAGCGAGAACCGCGGAGAATTCGAGATGGGCACCGGAGAGCTGCGCAAGCTGATCCAGGCCCACCGCCGGGGCGGACGGGACGCGCATCGGTTGGCGGTGGAGTATCACTTCAAGTATGCTATTCCAGCCGCGTGCTTGGTATTTGTCCTGGTGGGCGCGCCGCTGAGCTACCGCTATGCGCACAGTGGGGGCTATATGGGGCTCCTGCTGGCCATCTTGGTGGTGTTCCTGTATAACGGCGTGCGCTCGTGGGCCCAGGCCTTCGGGCTGGCCGGGGCATTGCAGCCGGCATTTGCCGCCTGGGTGCAAAACGT
>JALGUG010000290.1 GCA_029820995.1 Candidatus Zipacnadia bacterium | reverse complement strand
CATCCGCAGCTTGGTCCGGTGGAGATCGGCGGCTGGCATCCTGTCTGGCGCTACAACCCCTACTTGACCGATCTGGCCGAGATCGCTCCCAAGTGTGCACAGTTCATCTGTGAACACGCGGCTCGGCGCCCCCGGATCGCCGTCGTTAAGACACGTGCGGAGCATATCGAAGGTCGAGTCTACCGAGTCAAGAGCACGGTGCTCAACAGCGGCGGTCTTCCTACAAATGTGACTGAGTGGGGCACGCGACTGCGCAGCCTGCAGCCTGTCTCCGTAGAACTGAAGCCGTTGAAAGGCGCCGAGGTACTGAGCTCGGCGGCCCTCGTAGAGATCGGCCAATTAGGTCGGGCCGGCGGGCACCGAACCGTGGAATGGTTCGCCCGGCGGACGGGGAAGAGCAGCGGGAAGCTGGAGATCGTGGCGCGGGCTCAGAAGGGCGGCGTCGCCCGAACAACGCTCACACTGCCTTCAGCCCGGTGAGACGGCTGTCGCCTATCATCCGGCCTGGGGCGACGGGCTGGCGGAGCCGGCGGCGCATTGTCGCTGTTTGTTTACACTGTAGCGAGAAATACCTTGGGGATTTCGCCCACAATGTGGTAAAGAGTAACTGCGGTGAAGTATGTGTGCAACCCGGGAGGCAGTTATGAACGGCCGCCAGGGCCTATTGCGGCGCGGGAGCGGGGGCTATACGTTCATCGAGGTCCTGATTGCCCTGGTCATTCTGGCCTTGGCCCTGACAGCCATTGTGGGCGCCTTCGCCTACGCCTCCAATCTCTCCGAGTATTCCCGTCGTTTGACGATTGCCAGCCAAACCGCTGAGGCGAAGATCGGCGAGCTGCGGGCCCTGGGTTACACCAACCTGCCGGTGGGCACCTACGACTTTGCCGGCGAGCTGCCGGAGCAACTCAACCGCGGCACCGCGACAATCGTGATCAGTCAGTGGGCCGCCGACGTCAAGAAGATTGAAGTCACGGTGGTGTGGCGACCGGGGACCATCACGGGGGGCCGGGTGGTGTTAACCACGCTGGTCTCAAGAACCGAATAGCAGTGCCGCGTTAGGACGCGCCATGATGAGCAGAGCGATGAGCCGTTCTCGTTTGGGCCACGAGGCCGGTGTTACGTTGGTGGAGCTGCTGATGAGCGCCGCAGTGCTGGCGCTGATCCTGGGCGCCATCGGGGCCATGTACCTGGCAGGGATTCGTGCATGGTACAGCGAGACCGCGGCCGCTACGGCAGACAATCAAGCCCGGTGGGCGCTGAAATGGATGATGCCGGTGGTCCGCGAAGCGCGACGAGTGCGCCCCGCCTTCAGCAATCACCACCGCTTGACCTTCATTCAGCCACAGGCGCAACTCACCGCCCCGATCTCCGTCACGTACGGGGATACGATCAGCATCTATTTGGGCGACGCAGCAGGCGCGGCGTCTACTAGCGGAAACAGCCTCTGGTTCTCGCGCAACGGCACGCCTGTTCGGGCCCTGGCGCACGGTCTGGTGAAGCCGGATGGCAGTCCAGGTTTTGAGGTGGAGTATATCAAGCAGGACGGATCGGTCCAGACCGACGTAGACCAGACGACAGTGCACGGCTTGGTCGGTGTGCGCTTGATCCTAACGGCTCGAGGGCACAAGGGTGGGCAGATCCGCTATCTGACCATGGCCCGAACGGTCCCGCTACGCAATCTGGAGTAGTCGGGACAGGAGGTAATAGGAACATGCAGCGCATCAGCCATCCAAGGTTCGTCGGGCGTCGAGGCTTGGCCTTCGTGCTGGCTATGATCGCCCTCGTCGTCCTGATGTTGGTCAGCGTCACCATCATCCGACTGGGGATGTCATCCCGCGAGTTTGCGGTGCGCCAGCAGGCGGACGCCATCGCCACGAACCTGGCCGACGCGGGCGTCGAACAGGCCGCCCAGCTTGTCCAGGCCGGCAGTCCGCCTACCGAGGCGGCCCTGGATCTCACGGGATTCCAACTGCCGACAGGCGGCGGGCTCGTGACCATGGCAATCACGCCGGTGCAGTACGGGTACTACCACGTGGTCTCCACCGCGCAGGTACAGGGCAGCACGAAAACGATTGACAGCTTGGTCAACAAGTACCCGATCTCCAAGGTGTTCGACTACGTCTACTTCCTGAACAACTGGGGTTGGTACTTCGGCTACTGGATCACTTCGTACGGCGACGTTCGCGCCAACGGCCGGTTTGATCTGCGCGACCAACCCTACGTGGACGGTCACATTCATGCCCATTTTGAAGTGGATGACGGCGGCGACGGTGTCCGCGGCCTAGCGTCCTCCTCCGACTATCGCCACCCATATGACGAGCGCGTGGACATGCCCAACTTGCTGGACCTCAGCTACTACTCTGCGCTCTCGGCCGCCAAGCATGGTAGTCTCACTTGTGGTGGGCAGACGGTAATCGCGGACGGTGAGACCTTCACGGGTGACGTCGTGCTCGTCGGCACGGACGAGAACCCGATCGTCGTCAACGGGCCGGTGGTCTTCTCAGGCGACGTCATCGTCAAAGGCAAGGTCACGGGCAAGGGCGTGATCTACGCCGGCCGCAATGTCTACCTGGCCGACAACACAACCTATGTGAACGGGCCAACGCCCCCCACGCCGCCGAGCCGGAGTCTAGCGGACCGGGATCAGTGGGTGGCGGACAACGGGGACAAAGACCTCGTCTGCTACGCGGCCCGGGGCAGCATTGTGCAGGGCGACTACACGGGTACTCACGGCGGCAACTGGTATGCGCAGTACTGGCTGTTCAACGCCGGGAATGAGGACGTGGGCCTGGACGGTATCCCGGATACGGGCGACGAGGGCGAGGGGGACGGGATCTTTCAGCCTGAGTCCGAGGACCTGGACAACGACGGCCAGTTCCGCAATTGGAACTACGGCTGGAGCGACGTTCAGATCGAGAACCCCATCCAGAACTTCTCCATGTTTGGACTCGACCAGGACGAGATTGGTGATATTGACAGTTACGCCGACCTGGCCACCAATAACCTCGACCATGTCGCGGGCATCTTCTTCACCAACCACTTCTACGCCGGCCGCTGCGGCTACGACCATCATATCAGCGGCTCCGTAATCTGTAAGGATGAGGCGATCATCTACCGGGACAAGGTCTACCTGGAGTACGACGAGCGCATCAACAGCCGCTACCAGGATGACCCGAACAACGTGATTGACCTGGGCCTGTTCCCGCCTTCGCCCATTCCGGAGATCGCGTACTGGCACGAGCGCCACGCGGAACTGTACTGACACCGCTTGAACCGACGCCGGTCAACGCCCTCTGCGGTGGTGTGGGGACAGGGCTGCCGAGAGCTGGGGGCTTGGTCGTAAGAACGATTCTTCGAAGGAGCGTGCTTTATGCGGGTTAGGATGTGGGCCGGTGTCGTCGCGGCAGCGGCACTTGCCTTGGTGTGCGCTGTGCCCTGCTGGGCGCCGTACGACACGCGTACCCCCGGAGGCATTGACGATGGCGCCGAAAAGGCGCGCCTGGACTTCCGCAACAAGGCACTAACCGCCAGGCGGGCCAAGAAGGAGCGCGCAGAGCGACAGCCCTTGCCCGCGCGCGCGCCGATCTGGGAGTCTGAGGTCGAGGGCGGGGAGACCACAGGCAACGAGGCAAACAAGCAGAAGCTTCCTTCCAGCTCCAGTTCTCCGTCGGACCTCTCAAGCGTGCCGCCCGCTCCGCCCGTCGGCATGACCGCCGGGACTATCATCATGGTCACCCTTGCGGTTGCCGTGATCGTCGGCGTGCTCTGGTACCAACGTCGCCACTAGCAGTGCAGGCTCGTCTGTCACCACCGATTGAGCGCCTGAGCCGGGCCCTCCGGGGTCGGCTTTGCCATTGTCGCCCCGCGAGTACGCCCAGAGGCCTCATTGTCTCGCCTCCTTCCACGCCTGGATGAATACTTGAACGTTTCGCCATGTCGCGGGGGATTCGTCCCGGATGTTGTCCACGGGAGAGAGAATGAACCCGGTGGGCCCGAGCGTCCCGAGGGCCGCGTGCACCGCTTGCCTGATCTCTTCCTCGCTGCCGCCCTCTACCGTGATGAAGCCGTTCACGCCGCCCCACAGGGCAATTCGGCCCTCCGCCCGTCGCTTCATCTCAGCCAGGTCAGTGCCCTTGCCCTCCACCGGGTCCACGCCGATCAGCACGTCCACGCCTGCCTCGATGATCTGGTCGAGCACCGGCATCGTGCCGCTGGTGTTGATGTATCCGAACTTGGCGCCCTGTTCGTGCGCCAGTGCCGCCTCCCGCTGGAGATACGGGTACACAAAGGCCCGGAACAGCTCGGGCGACCAGAAATCCGTGCCCTCATACCAGCCGCGGCGTACGAACAGGTCAACGTCCGCTCCCAGCACCACCTGCATCCGCTTCAGGTTCCAGGCGTGGAGCAGCTCGACCAGTTCGGTCACGAAGTCGGGCTCATCCAGAGCCCGCAATACGAGCTGCTCCAATCCGCAGAGCCAGCCCCCTGCCTCCAGCCCGACGCCCATTCCGCCCGTCACCAGCAGGTCCAGCTCTGCCGCCAGCGCCTTCGCCTCGGCCGCGTGCTGCTGGAACTGCGCCGCGTCCTCCGGTGCGGGGTCCGCCAACAAGAAGCGCAAGACCTCCAGGTCCTGACGGGTCTCGATCAGGAACTTCTGCGAGCGCGGGATCAGGTAGTCGTCAAACAGCGGCACAACGCCCGGGTACGGCCAGTCTTCCGTGATCGTTGCCGCGGCCGTGAGGGTTCCGGCAGGCGTAACGTATTCCTTGTGCAGCACCGGTCGCCCACCGCGCCCGGTCTCTCGCCGGTAGCGGATCTCGGTCCCCTCCGGGTAGCGCAGGTGGAGGCCCGGCAGGTCGCGGTGTTCCGGGCTGCGCCCCGCCGTCCAGGAGGCGGTCTCCACCACTGTATCCAGTCCCAGCTCCACCTGCTTCCGAACGAACTCCTCGTCCGACGCGCACTTGCTGCGCAGGGCTGAGAAGATCATGAAGCAGCACGGCACGCGATCCGTTGGACGCCCCTCCAGGGCCGCCAGCATCCGTCGGCGCGAGCTCAGGTCCGCGTCCATTGCAGCACCTCCTCCAGCATCGTACTCGCAATCAAGTCCCCGCATGGGGCGTAGCCGCGGTCTTCTTTTCTTCCCTTGGTGAGCGTTTCGGGCCCTTGGGGTATGAATCATCCGGCAGGAGCCAAAAGCACTCACACTATGGGCTGCCTGCGGGGGTGCATCGGCAATGCATTGCACCAAGTGTGACGCTTACCTCAAGCCCACAGCCCTAAAGTGCACGTACTGCGGAGCCGACAACTCATTGCTGCTGCTGGACGCTCCCGGCTGCGTCGGCCGCCGGTTCTCGCTGGCCGAAGTGCAGGAGCACGTCCGCGCCGGCCGTCTGCCGCCGGACTGCCACGTCAGCCG
>JALGUG010000289.1 GCA_029820995.1 Candidatus Zipacnadia bacterium | reverse complement strand
AGCTTGGCGTCCTGATCGGCGGCAAGCCGCCCGTCCCAGATTTGCTGGAAGACGCGGATGATCGGCTCTGCGAACTTGTAGGCGCCCCAGTTCTTGCGGCCGGTCTCCTCGTCGTCGGTGAGCCGCAGGCGATACTCGGGTGTCGTGCCAAAGTGGAACCGCTCGCCCTTTTGCTCGACCGCCAGCCCGTCCTCGCTGAGCTGCACGTCGCCGAGGGTCTGCCAGATGGTGCGGAAGGAGTAGTCGCCGGGCTGCTTGGCGTCGAGCTCGTCAATCACCAGGAAGTACCGCCCCTTCGACCACATGATGTTCCGGTGCCAGTCCACGCCGGCGTAGTCGCGCAGCGTGGTCTCGGAGAAGCCGGTGTGGGGGAAGTCGGCCGCACGCTCCAGCTCGCAGAAGTCCGGGATCGTCTGCGATTGCCCGTCGCGGAAGATGAGGACGCCGTTGTGGAACTTGGGCAGCGATTTGATGTAGTCCGTGTCGCACAGCCAGATGCGCTCGTTCCAGGTGATGCGGGAGATTGAGTTGCCGTCGAAGTGCCGATGGCCGCCGTTGCTCAGGCCGTCGAGCAGCAGGTATTCGCTGCGAGGATCAAAGCTGCGGCGCATGACGACCTTATCCACGGCATCTTCGAGCGGCACAGCCTTCGGGCCGCCGAAGGTCTTCCAGTAATACGAGTCCAGCGGGAAGGCGCGCGCACCGAGCAGGTCTGTCGGTTCCTTCGGCGCATCGGCAACGGCCAGCTCGTACTGCGAATCCCGCCCACTGACCTTCATCTTCAGCTCGCGGGCCCACTGGTAGCGGCCGTCCTTGTAATACCACTCGGCTCCGCCGAGGAAGGGCAGCTCGCTCCACCAGCCGACGAACCCGCCCACGTCTCCATAGGTGACCTGGTAACCGAGATTGTCCATGCACAGGATGGCGTAGTCGGCGTCGCGTCGGGCGTTGCCGTTTTCGAAGTACGTGAAGTCGGGACGAGCCAGGCAATAGCGCATGGTGTGTCCCAGCGTGAGCCACTGATAGCCGTTGCAGTCCTCGTTCGCCTTGAAGCTCCGCGACTGCATCGTGAAGCACGCATCGGCGATGCCCAGCCAGCGACGCCACTCAATGCACTCGGGGTAATACTTCCGGAAGTACATCCCCGCGTACATCAGACCCAGAGCGGGAAAGGTCTGATGGTTGAAGCGCACGCGCTCGTTGCCCACCACGCCCGCCGCCTTGCGAGAACAGTACTGCGTGAATTCGGCGAGGATCCTGGTGATCTTCATCCGGTCCTCGTCGCTGAACGCCTTGCTCTCCTCTACCAGATCCCAGGCGGGTATCAGTCGGTAAAGCTGGAAGTCGGCGTCCATGCCCCAGGGGCCGCCATACGTCTTCGGGCCACTGAGGTAGTTCTCGTACCAAAGATACATGACGCGCTTGAAGGCCTCGGCGTAGGCCTCGTATCCCGTCTGCCCGTACCGGAAGCCGAGGCTCACGATTTGCGGTGCGAGCCCGCCGTGGGACCCGATGTCAATTCGTCGGTGAGCGCCCTTGAGCTCCTTGTCCACCAGGTCTTCGGCGGGCTTGGGCGGCGGTCCCTCGCCGCTGACGATGTCAGTGAAGGGCTCCACGGCGATGACCTCGGCCCGAGGCGGAAGGCGCTTGAGGAATACCTGGATCGCTTGCTCCACGCCTTCGACATCGCTGCCGCCCAGGGCGATAACGTTCCGGCCGTTACCCCACGGGTCAAGAATCGTCCGCGCCTCGTGGCCGTCCGGACCCGGGTGCCGGGCGTCCGAGAACATGTAGTAGTGCATGTACAGCGGCAGGACGTAGCCGTTATTGCTCACGTTGCCCAAGAGGACTAGGTTCTGGTCAGGGGGCGTCTTGATCGGCGGCTCCGGCGCGGGGCGGACCGGGAAGTCGAGGCCCGTGGCCCGGCGGAGGCCCTCGCGCAGAAGCCGGGTGGCCTCATCGTACGAGCCATCGGTGGGGCGCACGATGACGGCTTCCGGCTTGCCGTCCCGGGCGAGCACGGTCGAGCGGAAGAGCCGCTTTGGCTCTTGGTAGTCGGCGAACGCCTTGTACTGCTCTTTGCTGAGGCGAATGTTGTCCACGTAGATGTCATATCTCCTTCCCGGCGGGCGCGTCCCGATGATGACCTCGATCTGCGCCAGGTTCTCCCACGATTTGGCCTCGATCACCTTCTCCTCCCAGGCCAGGCCGCCGATGCTCAGGCCGCGCTGCAGCTCGATGGTGGTCTTCCGGCCGGAGCGCAGCACGCCGCCCCAACTGGCCCAGCTTCCGATAACCCGGCCCTCGGAGTTGCGCAAGCGGACGTACAGAGCCTGGGTGTCCTTGGGGGTGGAGGTCCAGCAGTCCAGCCGCAGCAAGCGCTGCTCGATATTGCGCGGCTCCAGAGGGATGATGACGGACAGATAGTGGCTCTCCTCGCGGTCACCGGAGACGGCCTGCAGATGAAGGCTCCCCCGGCCTTCGGAGATGAACCGCGCGTCCCGGTTGGGCTCCAGGACGATGTCATGGGAGCTGGTGCCCCACTTGGTCTGGAGGCCCTCTACGGATTCGAGTCCCTGCAACAAGATGGTTCCGCGCTCGTTCTGAGCGAACGAACAGGCGCAGCAGAGCGTTAGAAGGATCAGAGGTTTCACGATGCCCTCCTGATGAGCGACCTTTCTGTTATTCCTGCCCAATGGCGCGTGTCCCTTTCTTGGCGTGAGCGCGTGGCCTCCCAGTGCCCCAGGCCCCACAGGGCACGACGCAGGGCTCGTACTGCACAAGCGGGTCCGTCCGCGAGCACAGAGTACCGGCTGCGGACCTGGAGGAAGAGGCCCAAGTCGTCACGAAGTATGCAATTCGGTGTCTAGGCAGAGCGCCGAGGCGTCACAGAGGCGAGGAGCGGCAACCGAATGAGGCGATGGTACGTTTGGGTTCCACTGCTGGCGATCTTGCTGATTCTCGCGGCCCTTCTGCTGGCGACGTTCGGGCGTCCGCTGCTCGCACGCCTCATCGCGTGGAACGCCCAGCGGCAGTGGGACGCCCTCAAGGACTTCGAGGCCGACATGCGGATTACGGGCGCATGGGGGCGCGTTGACCTGAGCAGCAAGGCGCACGTGTGGTTCAAGAAACCACATTATCAGCGCATGGAGCTGGAGCACGAAGTGGCCTTCGTCCGGGAGATCATTCTCGGCGAGAACACGCTGTGGATCACGTTGCCTCGGTTCAAGCGGGTACTCGAATTGTCGGTGAAGGACGAATTTGTCGAACAGGCGCGCGAAAACTGGGCCTGGTGGCAAGGGCAGGACCCGGCAGTGTGGATCGAGCAAGCGCTGGAGGACAAGACCGCCAAGTTCGTGGGCCTGCGCAAGTTTGATGGCCGGCGCTGCTACGTTCTGGACATCGCTCCACAACGGATCGCAGAGAGTATGAGGAATAGCGCCGAACGGGGCGCGACACGGCGGAAACGAGAGGAGCTTACGCGGACAGCGGACCAACCCGAAGCACCGGACATCATGCGCTGCCGGGCGTACTTCGATGCGAAGAGCGGGCTGCCGATTAAGGTCACGGGGATTACTGCGGGCGGCACGGGAACCATGAGCTACGAGCTGACCGGGCTCAAAGTCAACCAGAAGCTGTCCGACGAGCTTTTCCAGTACACGCCGCCGCAGGACTACAAGGTCATTCGGCGTGACTTTGATCCCGACCGCCCGTGGCGGACCTTCCTGCCCTTTGAAACCGACGATATCGTTGATTTCTTCAAGGACTTGAAGGAACGGTTCCTGGGGCGCGATATGCCCCTGCCCGTCGTACCGACTCACTGAGATCGGCCGACGGCCCGCCACGCGAGCGTGGCCGCCGGACCAGAAGGCGGAGGGAACAGGCATGGCAGAGGAAAGCCCATCTCGCGCGATGGCGCAGCGGAAGCGCTCGGGAGCAACTACGATTGTCATCGTAATCGTGATCGTTGTGCTCGCCGGGGCGGTCGGCGGCTGGTACCTGTTCTTGAGAAGAGGCCCCGAGCAGGTTGCTCAGGAGTTCCTCGCCGCCGCCACCGCCGGTGACCTGGAGCGGCTCAAGCTGACGCTCACCGAGGACTCAGTCAAGTACCTGGAGGTTCCAGAGGTCCGGAAAGTGCTGGAACAGATTATGGTTCAACTGCGGGTGCAGCAGCCGGTCTGTACGGTCGAGAAGGTAACGGTCGAGGGGGTTGGAGCGCAGGTTGAGTTCAAGCTGACGGATCCTGCCCGGCCGGAGACCAAGATGCTCCCGGTGATCGTGGTCCTGGAGAAGCAGGGCGGCAAGTGGGGCGTGCAGCTTCTGCGTACCATCAAGGAGACCTTCAAATATGACCTGGGAGCGGCGGTATCGCGATATTTGCGGAGCCGCGCGCGCTCTGGGGGCAGGTGAGGGAGGTCGTGGACCATGAAGCACTGGTCGGCGAACTGGAGCAGGTGGCGCACAAGCTAGGAATCCAGGTGCGCTATGAGGATTGCGGCGGCCGTGGCGGGATGGGCCTCCTGCGCGGACGGCGTGTAATCTTCGTGGACGAAGGCAAGCCGCCCCTCGACCGCGCGGCCGTCATCGCGTCCTGTCTCGCTCAGATTGATCTGGAAGCCCTATTCATTCCCCCGCGGGTCCGCGAATTCATCGAACGCCAGATCAAGTAGCAAAGGGACGAGGCCTTTGCCGGTCAACGCCGCCTGCCCGTCCTGTCGTGCGGCAAACCCGACAAAGGCTCCGTCCCCATCGTCGCGTCGCGGCCAATAATCCGGACCTCGGTCTCAAGCCAAACGCCGTACTCCTTCTGAACCAAGTGGCGAACGCGGTCAATAAGCCGGATGATGTCACTGGCGGTGGCATGGCCGCGGTTGAGGATGAAATTGGCGTGTTTGGTGGAGACTGCGGCATCCCCGACGCACATTCCCTTGGCGCCAACCTTCTCGATCAGCCGTCCGGCGTACTCGCCCGGCGGGCGCTCGAAGGTGCTGCCGGCGCTGGCCGCTGAGATCGGCTGACGGCGGCACCGACGCTCGACGGTCTCGAACATCTCCTGCATGATCCGGCGCCGATCGCCGTGCCGAAGTTCGAACTCAGCCTCCAGCACCAGCCGACGACCGTCTTGTAGGGCGCTGTGCCGATAGCCGAAGTCGAGGTCCGCGGGTGCGAGGTCGGAGACCCGGCCATCGAGGTCGGCGACTCGCACCCGCCGGACGGTGTCGCCGATCTCGCGGCCCCAGGCGCCGGCGTTCATGACGATGGCGCCGCCGACGGTGCCGGGCACGCCGGCGAGGAACTCCAAGCCGCTGAGCGAGTGGTTCGCTGCCAAGTGGGTCAAAGCCGAGAGGCTAGCGCCGGCCTGCGCTGTGATACGGGTATCCGCGACGCGCAAGGCCGCGAGACGAGGGCCCAAATGCAGGGCGATTCCCGCAACGCCGCCATCCCGCGGCAGCAGGTTCGTGCCGTTGCCCAGGAAGAACACCGGCACATTGTGGCGGCAAGCCAGGCGCAAGACCTTCGCGGCCGCCTCCGGGCTGGAGGGCTCGGCCAGGCATTCCGCGGGTCCGCCGACAGCCAGGGAGGTGTACGCGGCCAGAGGCACGTCAAAGCGCGCGAGGACGTCGGGGAGGCGGGCGATCTCTTCTTGCCACGGTGTGCTCATGGGGCCAGTGGGGGCCCTCGCGTCGCTCAGCCGCCGCCGTGCACTCGCTTGAACCACTGGGCGAAGTGAGCCAGGCCCTCCTCGAACTCCACCCGAGGCTCGTAGCCCAGGAGCTGTCGCGCGCGATCAATGTTGGCGCAGGTCATCGGCGCGTCCTCCGGGCGGGCCGGCTGCTGGTCAATCACGGGCTGTTTGCCGAGGGCCTTGGCCAGCAAGTCAATCAGGCGGCGAATGGCGATAGGTCGGCAGTGCCCCAGGTTGATGGTCTCGAAGGTCAGGGGACGGCGCATCGCTTCGATGATGCCGGACACGATGTCCGCAATGTACGTGAAGTCGCGCTCGGCGGTTCCGTCGCCGTAGAGCGGCAGCGGAGTGCCCTGGGAGATGTGCCGGGCAAAGATGTGCATCGCGAGGTCCGGCCGGACCCGTGGGCCATAGACTGAGAAGAAACGGAGGCACACCACGTTGAGGCCATGCAGGTGATGGTACACGTGGCAGAAGGCTTCGCCGGCAGCCTTTGAGGCACCGTATGGCGACAGGGGCAGATTCCGCGCCTGGTCCTCGCTGAAAGCGCCCTGCAGACCGGCTCCGTACACTGTCGAGGAGGAGCCGAAGATGACCTTGGGCACCTGGGCGGCCACTGCCGCCTCCAGCATGCGCACCGTGCCGTCTACGTTCACGGAAGTGTACTCCGCGGCACGTTGGACCGAGGGGCGAACGCCGGCCAGGGCAGCCAGATGGACAATCGCGGTCACGTCACCGCGCCCCAGGGCCTCGTCCCAGCAGGCGGCATCCCGGATATCGCCGATGATCAGCCGGAAGTAGCTGCTCCCCATGACGGCGCTGAGGTTGTCGCGTTTCAGCGCCGGATCATAGAAGGGGTCAAAGTTGTCCAGGCAGACGACACTCTCGCCTTCTCGGACCAGCCGCTCCACAAGATGCGAGCCAATGAAGCCTGCCCCACCGGTCACCAGAACGGCCATCGGAAGCCTATCCCGCTACTTGACTGATTTCCTCGGTCTCGCGGCGCTCTTTGAGGAAGCCGACTTGGCCGACTTGCGCTTGGTCTTTGCTGTGGCCTTCTTAGCCTGCGCGGGGACCCGAGCCTTGGTTTTCTGTACCACATCCCGGCCGAACCCGGCCAAGCGTGCCCAGGCCTGTTTAAGACCGCCCGTGCTGCGCTCTAGATGCTGTTCAGCGTGAGGCGGGACGACCAGCGCATCTTCACCATGGATAGCGCCCTTCATCACCGGCAGGTGCGGCGTGCCGTCCACAACCGTCTTGAGGGTCGGGCCGGTTACTTCGTACCCCACGATCTTCAGGCTCTCAGAATCCAGGTAGACGCGCCCCAACTCGCCTAGCTGGCGTCCGGCGCTGGTGACGACTTGCAGCGGCTCGGCCGCCGTGTCGAGCCGATAGCGCTGGAGCCGCGGAGTCGCGGAGACCGCCTTGATCAACGCTTCGCTCTCGACCATCACGGCATCTCGCCCGAGAACCTCGATGTCGCTCGCCGCCAATCCCCACTCCTTCTTCGTGTCGGGATCGTACACAATCAGCCCGACGAGTTCTCCCTTGGCCAGATCCGCCGAGCAGTGACGCACGCGGCCGAGGTTCTTGCCCTCCTTGGTGGACATGACCAACATACCTTCGATCTGATCCAGGCTGCGCATGGGGGACCTCCCAGCTAGTCCTGGTCGCCGACCAGGAGCGACGTTGGTGCAGGCTCTTCCAGCAGCGCTTGCAGGCGGTGCCGCAGCTCGGCGCCGCCGCTCTCATCCGCCAAGGCGACCTCAATGAAAGCGAGGGCGTAATCCTGAAAGCTGCCGAGATCGTATCGCTTCTCCAGGGGAGCCAGGCGGACGGCCACCACACGGCGGCCGTCTTGGAGCATCAGCTTGATGGCATCGGTGAGCTGGATCTCGCCGCCGTAGCCTGCGCCGGTGCGCTCAATGTACGAGAACAGCTCCGGTGAGAAGACATAGCGGGCGGTGATGGCCAGATTGCTCGGGGCCTCCTCCGGCGCCGGCTTCTCCACCAGGTCTTTCAGATCGAAAACGCTGTCTACTTCACCGGCGGGAGCCACAATACCGTACGAGGACAGAGCTGACCGTGGAACCTCGCGCACCGCGATGGTCGCGGCGGCCTCGCGTTCCAGGTGAGCTTCGATCAACCGCGTCAGCAGCCGCTTGACGCGCCCGTAGCGCGCGATGACGGCATCGCCCAGAGCAACCACGAAGTGCTCGGCATCCACGAAGTCCCTAGCGCAGTATACGGCGTCCCCCAGGCCTCGAGGCCCGTGCTGCCGCGTGTAAAAGAAGTTGGCTCGCCCCGGTTCGTCGAGAATCGAACGTTGCACCAGCCCCGTCTCCAGGGCCTCCGCGTAGAGCTGGTTGTTCTGGTCGAAGTGGTCCTCGATGGCCCGTTTCTTCTGGCCGGTGATGATCAGGATCTGGTTGAGCCCGGCGCAAACGGCTTCCTCCGCGACCAACTGGATCGCCGGCTTGCGCCCCAGCGGCAGCATCTCCTTGGGTTGCGACTTCGTGGCGGGATAGAGCCGGGTGCCCAGGCCCGCCGCCGGAATAATGGCTTTACGGATTTGCACCGGGGAGGTCACTGCTGATCTACTCGTCCGCTCGTGCTTGCCTGCGGCTGATCATCGCCGGCGGTTGTTGCGCCAGTGGAAGAGAGGGCCTCGGGCAGTGGGCCTCCCATCGCACGGCGGTCGTTGCGTTCTCGCCAGGCAGCGAGAGCGATGCCCAGGAATAGCCCGATCAGCAGGCCGGCCCCCAGGGAGTACCGCAGCTTGGGTTTGTCTCGCGTGATCGGCACGTACGCCTCATCCACCACCGTGAACCGGCTGCCCGTGTCCCCCTCCAAGGCTTGCCGTCGGTAGTACTCACCCTCCAGAACTTCATAGATCTGTCGCTGCACCGTGGCGTCGCGCAGCAATTGCACATATTCCAGCTCCCGCGCCGGCATCTCGCCCAACCGGCGTTCCAGGTCCGACAGCTTCGACCGATACAACGTGGCCCGAGCCTGGGCCGCTACCGACTGCTGTCTGAGCTGCTCTATGGTGTTCTCAAAGCCGCCGGCGATCTCGCTCGCCTTCTGTTGGCGCGCCTTCTCGTATTGCTTCTGCAGGGCGTCCACCTCGGACTGAAGCCGCTGCACCTCGGGATGCGTGTCTTCGTAGACCTCTTGCGCCGCCCGCAGTTCCCTCCGTGCCTCGGCAAGCCCGGCCCAGAGCTGTGTCTCAGTCTGGGTGGTCGGCGGCAGCTTCTCCACCGGCTGGACCGCCTCCGCTTGGAGCTGTGCTTCCACGGTCCGCAGCGAGGCATCAACTGCCTGCCTCTCCACTTCCGCCGCCGCCAGGCTGCGCGACAGGTCGCCGTACTCGAGAATGGCCTGTTTCGCCTGCTCGGAGATCTCGACGACGTTGTGCTTCTGCTTATACTCCTTCAGCGCGATCTCGGCCGCGTCCAGTCGCTGCTTGGTCTCCGCCACTTTCTTCTTCAAGAAGTCCAGCCGCCGGGCACTGGCGTCAATGTTGTGCTCGGACAGCCACTTGTCCAGCGCCTTCGGGTACGCGTTGGCAATGTCCGCGGCCAGTTTCCGCGCCGCCGCATCGTCGTCGGGCCGGGGTAGAAAGCCGCGCGGCGTGCCTCTCGTTGTGACTTCGATCCGGAGCGCGCCTGTCTTGGTGAAGCTGAGCTCCACGATCTTCTGCAATTGCAGCGCCGCGTGCAGTTCGGTGGGCTGGTTGAAGCGCTCCTTCAGGCCGAGCTCCCGGCAAACCGCTCGTGATACCGCCAGGCTCTTGAGGATCGTCATGTACGTCCATTGGCTCTGCGGCCGGCTGAGAGATAACAGCGACATCGTGGCCAGCGGATTGCTCGAGCTGCCCAGCAGGCTCAGCCCGGACCGAGTGTCCGAGTTAAGGTTCATCACCATCGTTGTGCTTGCCAGGTAGCTGCGCGGCACCACAAGCATCGTGAACAATCCCGCAGCCACCAGCACGGCAAAGGCCACGCCGCCAACGATCCGCTTGTGGCGCCACAGTGAGAGAAGGAAGTCAAAGACGTTGACCTCTTTCATGGCCTGTGCTCTCCGCTGCGCTACCTGAACACGCGGTCCCAGATCAGAAAACCGG
>JALGUG010000047.1 GCA_029820995.1 Candidatus Zipacnadia bacterium | reverse complement strand
GTAGCCGCGGACCCACAATCCAACGGGGGCGCGTACGCAGTGGCGGGCATCTGGGGACGCATCGCGCCGCGTCACAACAAGACGCTCAATGTCGCTTACGTGGACGGGCACGTGAAGGTGCGTCGCAAGTGCGAGCTCTGCAACTGGCGCCGGTGGGACGCCTGCCACAAGCCGTACAACGGGGAAGTCAATCCGCCGCTCGAGGGCAACTGCCCGCCCTAGTGCTGCTGCCAGCGTGCGGCACGGCCGTTCAGCGCCTGCGCAACTGCGGCGGCCGGCTCTCCTGGTCCTCTTGTGCGAGCAGCCGTTCGCGCTCTTCCTGCTCCTTCTGCATGTCGGCCCGCTCGAACCTCACGTTCTGCCAGAGGTACAGTCCCGCGCCGAGGGCGGCTGTCAGCAAGGCCTTGAGGCCCACGGTAGGGCCGAACGTGCCGAACACGCATAACGTCCCTGCGAGCAGCAGGCTCACCCCAAGGATCCGCACGGTTCGCGCTTGCCAGTCCAGCCAGTAGGCGACTGCCCGGGCAAACAAGACCAGACCCGCTCCGCCGAGAAACAGGAAGTAGATGGTACGCACGCCATAGCTCTGTTCCGGCACGCCTCGTCAACTCCTCGCGGCCCTATTTGCCGCAAGTACGCTGACGCAACGGAATTGCCAGGACTGCCGACGCCCTCGACCGGCTCGGCAGCCATGCTTCCGCTGCTCCGCTACAACTCCACCGCCTGTTTCGTCTCGATTGATTCTAACGCCGCCAACGACACTGCCAGCGCGATGCGCCCGTCTTCGCCGCCTGTGACCGGCTCCCCGCCAGTACGGATTGCGTCCACAAAGCTGCTAAGCTGCCGGTGATGCACGTCCCCGGGCAGGCCCACAAACACGGTCTCCTCACCTTCACGGCGAATCAGCGTGAGCTTCTCGTACCCACCCCACCGCAGAATGCCGTCCGGCCCCAGAATCTCGTCCACGCTCTGGCCTCGCACTCCCTTGGGCAACCCCCAGGAGATCGAGATCATGCCCAAATCACCCGAAGCATACTCGACCAACACCGTTCCGGTGTCAATCTGCGGATCCTTCCCCGGCAACTCCGGCGCGCCGGTCGAGAAGGTCTGCCCTTGGGCCATTACCCGCACCGGATCGCTCTCGAAGATGTACCGCCACTGATCGAAGTAGTGGCAGCAGATATCAATGATCGGCCCACCGCCTTCGCGCTTATCCATGATCCACGGCTTGGGCCGGATCTCCCACCCGCTCACTGCCCGCGCGGTGCAGGGGCGGCGGATCGCCCCGTTTTGCACCAGCTCGCGCATCTTCTGGATTGAGCCGCCATGGCGCTTGCAGAAACCGATCGCCAGCTTCACGTTGTTGTCGCGCGCCGCGGCGATCATCTCGTCCGCCTCGGCGAGCGTCATCGCGATGGGTTTCTCGCAGATCACGTGCTTGCCCCGCTCGACCGCCGCCACGGTCCCGTCGCGGTGCAGCCACGTCGGCAGGCACAGCGACACCACGTCCACGTCCTCGCGCGCCACGGCCTCCTGCCAGTCCGTCACTCCCTCCGGAATCTCGAAATCTGCCTGCGCCTTCTCCAGACGCTCCCGGTCACTGTCTGCGATCACCACTAGCTCCGTCCCCGTCACAGTGCGCCACGCTTCGGCATGTGTCCGACCCATCATCCCAGCGCCAATAACGGCGATGCCCAAGGCGTCCATCCACAGCCCTCCCTCGTTGCGGCCCGTTTGCGCCGGCGGAAAAGTTCGCGGGGCAGGATCCGCTCCTGCCCCTCGACCCGCCGGCGTCCCCGTTGGTCTGCGCGCTCAATTCGGCGAGAAGATCGTCTCTCCGAGCTTGCCGCGACCGGTCTTGCTCCGGAAAGTGAGCAGCATCCGGTGGCTGACGTTCTCCCGCCGCAGAATCTCGACCTCCTCCATCAGGCGCGCCGTCGCCGATTCCAGCTCCAGCAGTTCTTGCTTCTTCTCCATTGGCACGGTCAACGACTGTGCCACCAGGTAAGACAGTTCGGTACCGCCCTGCGGCAGTTGAAGCTGCGTCTTCTGTTCCTCCCCCGACAGCGCCAACAAGAGCTTCACGTACTCCTTGAACAGCGCTCCGGCGTCCGCTACCAGGTCCGAGGACATCACCTCTTGCCCGGCCTCGTTCGGCAACAGCTCGACCGTGGCGTGCAGGTACGGCAAATCATCAAACAGCTCCAGGATGCGGAACCGCTCCTGTCCGAAGACCAGCAGGTTGAGCCGGCCCTCATCCAGCTCCTTGACGCCCGCAATCCGCGCCGTTGTTCCCACCTCGTGATAGGCCACCTCGTCGCCCGTGTCCTCCCGCACCAGCACAACGCCAAACCGTTCCTGGTTCTCCCGGCACCGCTTGACTAGTTCCTTATACGGTTCCTCGAAGACGTGAAGCGGCAGTGGCATTCCCGGGAACAGAACGATATTAAGTGGGAACAATGCCAGGTCCGCCGTGTTCATCCTGCGTCACCCTCATCTCCCGTTGTTCAGACCACTGAGCCGGAAAGCTGTTTTGTGGTCCCTGTCGGAGCTCCTTCAGCGGCGATTGCCCTAGGTCGTTGAGGCTATGAAACCGCTTTTCGTGCTCAGTCCTGGGCCCGTTTCCCGGTACCCAACAAGCGCCGCAGTAGCCTCCGATTCTCGGCATGCCCGGTTCGGAACCCCAGAAAGTGGCCCACGACCGGCCGCCCGCACAGGTACAGGTCCCCCAGGATATCCAGAACCTTGTGCCGTGCGAACTCGTTCTCGGCTCTGAGCGGCGACGAACGCCGGTCGTGGTAGACGATGACGGCGTTCTCCTCGCCTCCTCCTTTAATATACCCAGCCTGCAGCAGATGTTGCACCTCTTCATACGTAGCAAAGGTGCGCGCCGCGGCAATGCCATCGCCACCATCCGCGGCCCGGAAGTCCGCCAATTGCCGTCCGATCAAGGGATGCGGGTGGTCCAGATAGAACGTGACCCGCAAGCCGTCGTAGGGCAGTGCCGCCAGCCACTTCTGCTCTTGAGCCAGGAACAGCGGCTCCGCTACGGCCAGACACTCCACCTCCCCTTCCACCTCCGCATAGCCCGCTTCGTCCAACGCCGCGACAATCGGCGCTGCGCTCCCGTCCAGGATCGGCACTTCTCCCTGCGGCGCTTCGATGACGAGTTCCGTTACCCGTCGCAGGTGCAATGCTGCGAGCAAATGCTCGACCACGAACATCTGCTTACCATCTACGCCGAGCCCCGTGCAGTTGGGGTACTGCAGGGCGGCGTCCACATCCACTGGCGCCTCAGCCTCGCCAACCCTCAGCCAAAGACCACTGTCCGGTGCCGGGTGCAGGATCGCTCTTGCTCGCGCTCCGGTGATGATCCCCCTGCCTTCCAGGCGCACCTTGTCCGCCAGCGTTCGCCGTCTGTGAAACACGAGGCCTCCCATTTATCCTGCTATCGGACGGCTAACTGCCCTCCTCAACCCATCTTGCCGGCCGCGGCACTAGACGGCCTGCTTGTCGTCGGGGCGATAGGGGCACTTGATGAACACCACCCGCGTGGCTTCATCGGTATCGTTGATGATATTGTGCGCCTCTTGCGCCTCGACGTAGAACGCGTCGCCCGTTTTCACCCGATGTTCCCGGCCGTCCACGACGATCTTGGGTGCGCCCTGCTCGAAGTAGAAGGTCTCCTCGACCTCCTGGTGTTTATGTGCTCCCAGCTCGTCGCCCGGCTTGATCACGATGATCCCCCACTCCAGCAGCGGTCCCCGAAAGAGGTACTTGGGTCCGTGATCTCCGTGCCGAAATTCACACTCGTGCTCGTTCACGCGCTTCATGGTTCGCCTCCTGATCGAGCGGCTTTGCCTCCGGGCCCATCGGCTTTACAGTCGGCCTTCCAACACGTCCTGCCACAGCTTGAATGCATCCGCCTTCGTAACTTCCCGCGGATTGTGCTTCGTGGAGCCGGAAGACATGGTCGCCTCCACAATAGCCGAGGCGTCCTCGGCCTTGCCGCCGTACTCCTTGAACGGCTTGCCGACGCCCAATTCCTGGCACAGCTCGTCGGTCCACTCCAGCAACGCTTCCGCCGCCTTGGTATCACGCGGATCGTCGGTAATCCCAATCGCTCGGGCTGCGCGCGCGTATTTCTCACCGGCGATCTGCAGGTTAAACTTCAGGACAAAGGGCAACACTGTCCCGCAGACCAGCCCGTGCGGCACGCCGTACAGCGCGCCTAGCGGATGGGCCATCCCGTGCACCAGACCCAGCCGTGCGCTGGCCAAGGCAATCCCGGCCAGCAGACTGCCGAGCGACATGTGCTCCCGGGCTTCGAGGTCGGGCCCCTGCGCGCACGTCGCCTCCAGCCAGCAGCCGCAGTGCTCGATGGCCGTCAGCGCCAGGGCATCGCTCGCCGGGTTGGCGCCGCGCGAAACGTATGCCTCCAGCGCCTGGGTCAGCGCATCCAGGCCACTATACGCTGTCTGCTCGCGCGGCAGGCTCAGGGTCAACTCGGGATCCACCAGCGCCAGCGCCGGTATCAGCGGCTCTCCTCGAATGCTCGCCTTCTTCGGCTGCCGATGGTCCGTCAGCACGGAGTTGGGCGTCACTTCGGCGCCCGTACCCGAGGTCGTGGGCAGCGCGATGACCGGATAGCCGGGCGTCTCCAGCGCCTGGCCCGCGAAGAACGTTTCCACCGGTTCCTGCGTCCGCCCAAGGGCTCCAACCGCCTTCCCCACGTCGAGCACGGAGCCGCCCCCAATGGCGATAACCAGATCTCCCTTGTGCTCCTTCAGCGCCTGCCGCCCTCGCTCCACCGTCTCCAACGACGGCTCTGCCTCCACCCCCGTGAACGTCTGCGCCTCGAGCCCCGCACTCCGAAGCAGCCCCAGGATCCGGTCCAGTTCTCCTGACTCCTGCAGTGACGTGCCGCCCACGATCACCAGGGGCCGCTGTCCTCGAGATCGCGCGTGTGCTCCCAGCTTCAGCCGCACGCCGGAACCGAACACTACGTTCTGCGGCATGCGCAAGACGAATTCGCCGATGGCTCCCACCGTCAACTTCCTCTCATCTTATAGTCCGCGGTCTTCCGCTTCAGATCGTCGTCAGGTCGCGCGCTCGCCGGGCCCGACCACGCTCATGTACAGCACCGTCTCCTCCACACCATCAACCTCCACCAGCGCATTAACCTCGTCATCGTACAGTGCTCCGATGGCACAGCAGTTCAGGCCCAGCGCCTCGGCCGCCAGATGAAGCTGCCCGCCCACATGCCCGGCATCAAGGTACATGTACCGATACCCGCGCTGCCCGTACTTCCACGTAGAGCGCTCGACGATGGCCGTCCAGATGAACACTGCCGCTGCCCGCATCGCCATCGGCTGATCCAGCGCCGCTTCCGCTACCGGGAGTGAGAAGTCGCCCGACCGCAACAGTTCCAGCGCGTGGTCCCGCACTCGATAGTGCCAAACGCCCGGCTGCAGTCCCTCCACTGCGTTGGCGACCAAGTACGTTTCTAGCGGATAGAGAGCCCCCGCCGACGGCGACGCTCGCAGATCGCGGACAGCTTGGGGGCAGGTGATTCCCTGGGTCGCCCACAGGAGCTGAGACAAAGCCTCCAATGTGATCGGCCCTTCAAATCTGCGCCGCGACCGCCGGGCCGCGATGGTTTCCCACAGCCCCCGCCCGCCTTCGGTCGTGGGCGTGGGCAGCCGCTCCAGCGCCAGGGGGTTCCGATACTCCTTGTAGACGCTGGGTTCACGGGACCGGTCCAGCCCCCGTCGTGGCAGCTTTCCTCGGACGTATTTCGTCACTTGTTGATAGCGGTTCCCTACGGCCTGATTGCGCGTCACGCGTGCCCTCCTAAGCCAGTAGGAGCTTGATGTCTATATCGAATAGCTCCTTGCATGAGGGACACTTAAGGTACGCTTTGGCGGCGGGCTCCGTGGACTCGTGCATGCGCTCCAGGACCAGGTGGAAGCCTCCGTCGGCACCACACTTGGGGCACACGGCAAACTCGCCCGCCCACTGAGGCCTGCTCGGTTCGGTCAACACGGCGTTCTCTCCCCTTTCGCCTGTTCATGGACTTCTGTCAGGCTGTCCCTGAGTATTCGGCATACGCAGCACGTTCTCCTCGCGGCTTCCCGGAGCCATCTGGAACGGGGCCGGCCTCAAACCGAGTGGGAATGCAGCCGGAAGGGGCGGTCTCGCCGAAGACGCTTTCCGGCCCAGCAGGGCGACAAACGCCTTCACTCTACGTCCACTTCACGACGCCCTGACGCCCGCACAGCGCCGCGTTGACACGCCACCGGACAGGTGCTATACTCGCGCTTGAGGTGGGCCAGCCCACCGCACACAGGGAGGTCAATGCCATGCGATCTCGTCCGCGGATGGTCCACGGGGACGCCTTGGTGGTGTCGCTCATTCTCTGCGCGCTTATCCTCTTGACCCTCGCCACGCCCGCGGCAGCCCAGAAAGCTGCCGCGGCCTTTGTACCGCCGCCCCAAGGCTGGGTGCCGGTCAGAACTCTCGGCGGCCACCTGGAAATGGCCGTGGACCGACGGCTGGTTGTGATGTTCCGCCCTGGCGTTACCGATGCCCAGCAACAGGCCCTGCACTTCACCAACGGCGCCAAGGTGACCTATAAGTCGCCGGTGTCGGGCTGGCAGGTGCTCGAGCTGACAGCCGGGCAGTCCATCGAGGCCGCCCGCACGCGGTACTTACAGTCCAACCTGATCGTGTATGCGGATGCCGACTTCCGGGCTTATCCTGTCTACACCCCGAATGATCCCTTCTACGCCAGCGACCAGTACGCGCCACAGATCGTGCAAGCGGACCTGGCCTGGGACACCACCCAGGGAACTGACCAGACCGTCATCGCGATCGTCGACACCGGGGTCTATATGACTCATCCGGAATTCACCGGACGCATCTGGACCAACCCGGGTGAGATTCCAGACAACCAGACCGACGACGACGGCAACGGCTTTGTGGACGATGTCAACGGCTGGGACTTCGTGGACGGTGACAACGACCCCAGTCCGGTGGCTACCGACGCAAGCGCCGACCACGGCACGCACTGCGCCGGCATCGCAGCGGCTACGGGCGACAACGGTGAGGGCATCGCCGGCATGGACTGGAACTGCAAGATCATGCCCGTCCGCGTGCTGCAGGGCACGTGGACCGCAGTCGCCAACGGAATCGACTACGCCACGCAGAACGGCGCGAACGTCATTAGCATGAGCATCGGTGGGTACTTTAACACCGTTACGCAGCCCGCCATCAATGCCGCTCACGCGGCAGGCGTGACGGTGGTCTGCGCGGCGGGCAATGAGTACACGGAGATGCTCGAGAACGACCAGTGGACCTGGCGCAGCCCAGTGTGCAACGACGGCCCAACCCTGGGTGTGGACAACTATGTGCTGGGCGTCGTGGCGACCGACTCCGGTGACATGAAGGCTAGCTTCAGCAACTACGGCAACGCCTACAACTTCATTGACGTGTGCGCCCCCGGAGTGAACATCTATAGCTGCTCATGGCCCCCGTACAGCGGGCTCACTTACGACTTCATGAGCGGCACCTCCATGTCTTGCCCGCAGGTGGCCGGTCTGTGCGGACTGATCTACTCGCAGTTTCCGACCTTCACGCCCGACGAGATGGTCAACTGGGTGGCGGCGACGTGCGAGAATATCGACTCGCTCAATCCCGGCCTCGAGGGGAAGCTGGGCGCAGGACGCATCAATGCTGCGGTAGCTGTCGGCCTGGATCCTGCCCCGGCCGCTGTGACCGGTGTCGCCTTCGGCGACACGCCGGGAGAGGAAGCGCCGAGCATCACCGGCTTCTGGCGCCTGTCAGCCGACGATGGCCGTGGCTTCAATGACGTTACCAACTATATCATCCGCCGCGGGCAGACGGACGACCCGAGCACCTTCACAACCATCGCGACCCTCGACGCGGGCACCACAAGCTACGTGGACACCAACGTGCAGGAGTGGGTTGACTACTACTACACGGTGGTCACGCGCGATGCCGGAGGCAACGAGGTCGAGTCAGCGGTTTCAGGCCCAGCTTTGTCGCGAGATGATGTGGCGCCGGACGAGGTGACGGGCGTCCGTGCCAAGGATCGCCCCGGCGATGAACAAGGCGGCGCGGCCATCGTCACCTGGAGGCAATACACTCCGCCCCACGATTTCTACCGCTACCGCGTGTACCGGGCCTCCCAGGAGTTCACCAATGTCGGCGACGAGGGCGTCATCATGGTCGCGGAGGTGAACGACGAGGACCAGAAGAGCTTTACCGACGAGACGGTCACCAACGGCGATCAATACTGGTACGCAGTCACTTGTGTTGACGACGGCCCGAGTTTCAACGAGAAGAGAGGTGTGGAGGCCGCCGGCCCCGTGGTGCCGACACCCAACTTCCTATACGAGTTCAGCGGCGGGACCTCCATCATCGCCTTCGGCGTTGACCCGACCTCCAGCGACGCGGCCGAAGTGCTCGGCCTGGTGCCTGAAGAGGTGATGCTGTACACCTGGGACACGCCCAACGAGCAGTATCTCAACTATGCCCAGAATCGCACCAATCCTCTGCTGGCCATAGACCCCGGCAAAGGGTTCTTCTTCAACCAGTTGGCCACGCGCATCTATGACATCGCGGCTATGCCCACCATCACCCCACCCGACACCACTTACACCGTGGACCTGCAGCGCGGCTGGAACCTGCTGGGCAACCCGTTCAACGAGGACATCCTGCTCACTGACTGCCGGATCCTGTCCGGCGGTGAGGAGCTCGACCTGACCGAGAGCAACCTACGGCGCATCACCCGGGACTTTGTCTGGGGCTACGACCCCGTGTACCGCAGCTACACGCTCTTGTCGGCTGGAATCCCGGGCGCGGGAACGGTCATCCCACGCGGCCACGGCTTCTTCCTTTGGGCCTTCGAGGCCTGTCAGCTTCAGTTCCAGTTGCCGGCCAACGGAGCGGCGGCCCGGGCGGCCCAGGATTGTATCAAGCAGGCCCGGCAGTGGCGGCCCACGAAAGACGATTGGCTCGTGCGCCTCGTCGCTGAGAGCGAGAAGGCCTCAGACCGCGACAATTTCATCGGCGTGTCCTCGCGGCGCTCCGCCCAGCAGATCAGCAGCCCGCCGCCCGGCCCCGGCGATGTCGAACTCTACTTTGGCGAAGACCGTGCTCAGGGCGGACGGCTCGCAGCGCAGGTGTATGAGCACGATACCGGCTCCTTGCAGTGGGAGTTCACCGTGGAGTGCCCGACACCGAACACGACGGTCAATCTGAGCTGGCCGGACCTCAGTCGTATGCCCAAGCAGCTTCGGCCGGTGCTGCG
Source organism: Candidatus Zipacnadia bacterium (assembly GCA_029820995.1). Taxonomy (GTDB): domain Bacteria; phylum Armatimonadota; class Zipacnadia; order JALGUG01; family JALGUG01; genus JALGUG01. The sequence continues at coordinate 14,135 of JALGUG010000047.1, read as the reverse complement.
TGATCGGGAGACCGGGCGAAGCGTGTACATGCGCACAGCCGGCGCGTACGCCTACGACACCGGCAACAACCCGGCGGACCGGCACTTTGTCCTGCAGGCCTCGCCGGCTGCCGGGCACTTGGCCGTTACCGGGCTGTCAGTCACGCCGACGCGGGCTGGGCAGGAGATTGCGTACAGCCTGTCACAACCGGCAACGGTGGACCTGGAAATCCGCAACATTGCGGGCCTGCCGGTACGCACTATCATCAACGCCAAAGCGCAGGAGGCCGGCCGTAACGTTGTTGTCTGGGACGGGCGCAACGCTGCGGGGGCGCGAGTCCCCGCGGGCCGGTACCTGGTGAAGCTGACGGCGGCCAACGAGTCCGGCGCTCGCGTGTCGAGTGTTCGGCCGCTGGAAGTCCGGCGCTAGACTCCACCCAGCCGTCAGAGCGGCAACGCGGCAGAAAGGCAGACCCTGTGAGTTGCACTGGCACTGCGCCGGCGATCGGCGACATGTTGCGCCGGTCGCCGGATGCCTGTGAGCTTCGGCGTTCGCCGGCGTGCCGGCGTTGCTTGCCACTACTCCTCCTGGCCCTGACCCTTGTTTTGCTTTGCTTCGGACGGTCGGCGACGCTGGCCGCGCCGCGTTCAGTGCGCAAGTTTGTCGCCAGCGGCCGTACGTACGCCCGCGTGGACGCCCGCGGGCGGATGCGGCTTCTGCCCGACTATGCCGTCGAAGGGCAGCTCTTGGTCACGGTCCGCACGCGAGGGGTGGTGGGCGCTCAAGAGGCTCGGCAGGTTGCGTCGGCATTGGGCGGCCGGGTGGCCAAGTTCCATCCCCGCTTTGGCTTGGCACTGGTGGAGCTGCCTCCACACCTCAGCGTCCTGGGCGCCCAGGCGCGCTGCCTGGCACTGCCCGAAGTGGTACACGCCGAGCCAAACGGTTTTGTCTATGCGGCAGCCACGCCCAACGATCCCCTGTTCGCGCAGCAGTACCACTTGCCGCAGATTGAGGCCCCCCCAGCCTGGGATCTCTCCACCGGATCACCCTCGACGCTTATTGCAGTAATTGACGCCGGCATTGATGACGACCACCCCGACCTGGCGCCGCACATCTTCCACAACACCGCGGATCCGGTGGACGGGCTTGACAACGACAGCAACGGATACGTGGACGATTACTCGGGCTGGGACTTCCTGGAAGGCGACAACGACCCCAACCCCACGCCGAACGGCCAGGACGAGGGCGGTGCCGAAGGACCGGATGAGAACGTCTCTCACGGCACCCTGGCAGCGGGAACCATCGCCGCGGTAACCAATAACGGGGCCGGCGTGGCCGGGGTAAGCTGGTCGGCGCAGCTCTTGAACATCAAGGTCCTGCCGGACGACCAGATCGGCACGACGATTGAGATGGTCGTGGACGGCATTGAGTACGCGCTCAGCTTCCCACAGATTGCCGTGATCAACCTCAGCCTCGGCGGCCCGTACTCTACCGCGTGGGACGACGTGGTGGCTGCCGTCCACGCCCAGGGCGTCGCTCTGGTCGTTGCGGCCGGCAACAACTCCGTACGATACACCGCCTCGACCTCCACCTGGGATTCGCTGCCGTGCAACGACGGCCCCAATCTCGGTGTGGACAACTACGTCATCGGAGTCACCTCGGTCAACTCCCTGGACGTACGGTCGTACTTTGCCGCCGCGGACGCCTCACCGTACAGCTTCGTTGACTTTGCCGCGCCAGGCGAGGATATCTTCGGGACCTTCAGCTACTTCCCCGCCTTCGCGATCCATCAGGAGCTGTACGGCAGCAAGAGCGGCACCAGCTTCTCCACGCCGCAAGTCTCGGGAGCGATCGCCGTCCTGCGCGGCCTTCATCCCGGCTGGAGCATTGAGCAGATTGTGAGCGCGCTCAAGGCCGGAGCCGACAACATTGATCGCTTCAATCCGGCCGATGGGGGCCATTTCGGAGCCGGACGGCTCAACCTCGCGCGGGCCGTAGGGCTCGACTTGCCGCCGAAACCGGCAACCGACGTGTCCGCAGAGGACACGCCGGGAGATCCGGGCAACAGCATCACCGTCCACTGGACCATTTCGCGCGACGACGATGCGCTCGCCATGGATGTGACGGGATACGACGTCTGGCGAGCGCCGGCGGCCAGTGGGCCCTTCGAAGCCGTCGCCACCGCACTGGCTCCCGGCACCACGACCTTCGAGGACCAGCCAGTGCCCAACGGCGTGCCGTACTTTTACAAAGTGCGCACCCACGACGCGCAGTCCTTCACGGACTCCAATGTCGTCGGACCGGCCACCGCCGGCGATGACGACGCGCCGTTGCCCGTCACGGACCTCGTGGTAACGGACCATCCCGGCGACGACGGTGGCGCAATTGATCTGGCTTGGCCCGGTTACACGCCGCCCCCTGACTTCCATCAGTACCGGGTGTACCGCAGCCAGGTGTCATTCACCAGTGTGCTCGCGAGGGTGCCTCTGACCACCATCGAACAAGCTGAGACGAAGGCCTACACCGACACTACGGCTCAGGATGCCGAGAGCTATTACTACGCCGTGACGGCTGTTGACGAATCGGGCAACGAGCGCAAGTCGGTCACGCCCGCCGGACCAGTGCAGTCATATCCGAACACGCCGCATACCTTCCCGGCCGGCATCTCGCTGCTGTCGGTCCCTGCCGTGCCGCCGGACAACGACGATGTGGCCGACTATTTCGGCCTTGACCGGGCCGAGTTCCAGATGGCGCGCTGGCATACCCCGGGCAGCGACTACCTACGGTATCAGCCGGGTTACATGATTGATCCGCTCAGACTGCATCATGGCGCCGGATACTTCGTCTTCTTCCCGAGCCAGTGGGAGGTCACGCCGCACGGCACGCCGGCCCCGCCCGGCGACTTAAGCGTCTGGGTCGAGCCCGGCTGGCAAATGCTGGGCAATCCCTTCTTTTTCGCGTGGGACTTCGCGGATTCGTCGGTGACATACAATAGCGTGACGTATAACCTGGGCGCAGCGGACGCGCTGAACCTTGTTCAAGGGGCGGCCTGGACGTACGATAACGTCTCCTCCAGCTATCATCTCGTCAGTGACCTTTACCCCGGCGGCGACCGCGGCATCGCGCCCTGGCATGGCTTCTGGTTCCGGGCCTTCGAATACTGCTCGCTGTCCCTGCGGCGCATCGCCACGGGCCTGCAGGTGGCTGGACGCAGCTTCCCGCAGAAGAACGGCGGCGGATGGTTCGCGCGAGTCGAGGCGAGCTGCGAAGGACACCGGGATACCGACAATTTCTGGGGTGTCTCCTCGTCTCTGGCGACCCGAGGCCAACTGGCCAATCCGCCGATGTTCGGGCCGATTGACCTGTACTTCCCGACCGACGCGCGGGGGGCTGCAGGTCCGTGGGCCACGGCGCTCCGTGCCGACGTGGGACCGGGGACCTCCTGGACCTTCGAGGTCCAGTGCCGAGAGCCCAATGCAGAGGTGCAGATCCGCTTCCCCGACCTGAGTCGAGTGCCCCGCCGGTTCCGGCCGATCTTGACCGATTTGGCCGGCGGCAGAACAACGTACTTGCGCACTAGTCCGGCCTACCGCTATAATAGTGGGCCGGGTGGCGGCAAGCGGCGGTTCCGGCTCGACCTTGGCGCGGACCGGGGCAGGCACCTGGCTGTCAGCGGCTTGTCCGCAGTGCCGGTGCAAGCTGGAGGCGCCGAGATTCGCTTTGTGCTGTCACGGTCCGCCGACTGCGACCTCAAAGTTCTGAATATTGCAGGTCGTACAGTGCGGGTCCTCGAAACGGCACACTTGAGAGTTGCTGGAACGCACATCGCTTTGTGGGACGGCCGATCTGATGTGGGCACCGCGGTCCCGGCGGGACGGTACCTGCTCCGCCTCCGCGCTGTTTCTGACGATGGCCAGGTCGTCAATCAGATAGGCAGTGTCACTATTCACCGCTAGGCCGCCTTGGCGGCACCGACGAAAGGGCTGAGACACCATGCGGCAAACGCGGCAACTGCTCGGACTGGCAATCGTAATCGGCCTCCTGGCTGCACTGGGGCTTGCCGGATGCGGCGGCGGTAAGGCCGGCCCTCCGGCCGGCGGACCCCCGGGTGGCGGCGGTGTGCCCGGCCCGGCGACGCTCACCGGGAAGGTTGTGGATGCCTCGGACGTCACCGTCGGCATCCCCGCGGCTCTCATCACCGCCGTGGGATTGGGCCGCGCCACGAATTCGGCGGGCGACGGTACCTTCGCGTTGACCGGTCTACCGGTCGGCGAGGTCGTTATCGAGGCTCAGTTCCCGATCAACCCCGATTTCAACGTCCAGCGGTTGACCTTGCAGATCCCGGCGCCGCCCGAGACACTAGACGTGACCATCGCGGCCGTGCCCCGCCGGCTGGGGACCCCGGACAGCATTGTCGTCGTGCCGGACCGGGTCAACCTCGAGGTCAACGGCACCCAGGACTTTGATGCCGTCGTCAAGAACACCTTCGGCGTGGACATGGGCATTGAGCCCTCCTGGGTACTCCGCGACATCGGCGGCGCCATTGGCCCGACCGGCAACTTCGTCGGCTCGGCCCTCGGAGCGGGGACGGTCTGGGCAGTGTCGGGTGCTGCCATCGGCTTTGCCAACGTCACGGTCACCATACCGGGTCCGCCCACGATCACCAGCGTGACCATTTCTCCCACCTCCCTGGCGGCGACCGGCGGCGTAGTGACCATTGTCGCGGGCGTGGTGGATGCCGATCCAATTGGTTCCGTGGTGGCCACGATTAGGAACCCGGACCCGGCGACGTTCCTGGTGAACTTGGCCGAGACCCCCGTCGGCTCGGGAACCTGGTCGGCACAGTTTACCGCGCCGGGCAACAACAATCCCATCTTGCCCGATGGGACTCAGGAGCCCGAGATCTACACGGTGATCATTCGTGCCACGGAGAATACCGCGGCGGCACTGTTCTCTGAATCGGCCCCGGAGACATTCAAGGTGAAGGGAGCTGAGGCGCCCCCGCCACCGCCGCCGTGACGAACGCCGCGCGCCCATGATGCACAACTCCGGGGGGTCCCTGGCGGACTCCCCGGTTTGTTGTGGCCGACCATGAAGTGGGTTCCCTCTTCCAGCCCGGTCATTCACGACTTCCCCTACTCGGCCAGCTCCGGGTCCGATAGAGAGCGGAAGTGCCCGCACACTGCGATCATCAATGTCACTAAGGCCGGCGCATGCCGTCATCGGTGTCCGGGCTGCTACGCCCAGCACTATCGCGGCTCCGCCACCGACGGGCCTCGGGTCTATCGAGGGCTGGCGGAGCGTCTGGACCGCGAGTTAAAGCGGCTCGAAATCGTGCCTCCCCTGTATGTCTCCGCGATCACCGATTGCTTTCAGCCTGTGCCGGAGGTCCGGGCGCTCACGCGGGACATCGTGCGCGTCGTCTGCCGCGCCGGAGCCTCATTCTATCTAGCGACCAAGTCGGCGGATATTGTGGACCTGCTGGAAGTCCCGGAGCTTTGGCCCGACGGCCTGCCCTTCCCCCACTGCTCCCTTCAGGTCTCGCTGGAAGCGGTGGCACCGCTTGATCGCGTTACGAGCCCCGGCGCCAGTCCGGTCCAGGCACGTCTGGAGGCGATGCGCACCTTTTCGGAGGCCGGGTTCCGCGTCGTCGCGCGCCTGGATCCCTTGATTATCGGCCTCGTGGACGAGGATCAGGCGCGAGCCTTGGCCGTGGAGGCGGCTGACGCCGGAGCCGACCACATCATCTGCTCCACCGGCACGTTCAACCGGGCCTCACGCGCAGCCTTGCTGCAGGCACTGGAGCGTTCGCCGTATGCCGACCAAGTGGACACCGTCGCGCGGAATTATGCCGCGTGGGATCGCGACTGCGGCGCCTATCGGCTCCCCCGGGCACGTCGCGAGGAGTTCCATGGTGCGTTGCGCGCCTTCGTGGAAGGCCTGGGGCTCACATATGCCGTGTGCCAGGAGCTGCCGCGACACTGGGACTCGCCCACAATCGCCTCCTGCACTAACTGCGGTGTCCTGATGAGGCGCACCGTTACGGGGGCGCTGCAGCCCATCTGTTCCGGAGACTGCCTACGGTCCTGCCCGGACCCGGCTCACCCGCCCTGTGGCCGACCGGAACTACAGACGCAATACCCCTACCGTATCAGCACCTTGCGCGCCCGCGCCGAGGCTTGAGCGCAGCGCGCCAATGTGCTATAATTCGCGCTCGTGCATCCCTTGGGATACTACAAGTCTCCAACCCACGAGATGAGCTCATGACCGGACGCGTACGCGCTGCCGGTTGGATCGCATCTTGCCTGCTGCTGTGCTCGCTTCTCGCGCTGCCGAGCCTCGGAGCGGCTTCGAACACCGCCAAGGAGATCAGCATTGGCGTCATGCTGCTTCAGGTCGGCCGCGCACGTGAGGGACTATTCCGGCTTAACCAGGCTCTGGGCAGTGATGCCAGTTTGCCCGCCGGACACGCCGCCCTCGGGGCCGCTCGACTGCTCTGTCACGACCCGGCCGAAGCTCAAGCGCGTTTCCGCCAGGCCCTTGCGCTGGACAGAGGATGTCTCTCGGCCCGATTGGGCCTCGCCCTGTGCCGGCTGCAGGAGGGCAACGTCGAGGCTGCGCTGACCGAGTACAAGCAGGCCCTGGCCTTCAATGGTCCCGAGCAGGACTCCATTCGCGCCGGATATGCCTACCTCTGCTGCCTCACGGGCATGTATGCGGCCGCTTCGGCCGAATGCGAGCCACTGCTCCGCGGAGAGCGGGGGAACGCGCTGGCTCGCCAAACGTATGCGGCGGCTCTGCTGGCCCAGCAGAGGCCCTCAGAGGCGTGGCAAGTCCTCTCGCCGGCGCCGGACGGCGCCTCCCGAGTCCAACTGCTCGGCCGTTGGCCAGTGCGTACCGAATCACCGCTGCTGAGTCTGCGTGCCGCATACCGGCGCACGCACGCCGGCGATCAACGCGAGCGTTTCACCTGGCCGCCCCCCGGCAGCTTCCTCGCCAGGCGTCGAACCGAGAACGCGACTGCGAACGCTCAGCCCCCTATCGCGCCCCTGATGGAGCCGGAATGGATTGCGGCGCCGGTCTCACCCACCACGTCGGGAGCCGCCGGCGTGCGGCCTGCAGCGGCGCGAGGCGGCCTACGTATCACCTCGCCGGCTCACGGCGCCTTGCTCAGCGGCGTGGTCGAAGTGGGCGTCGCGACGGACAGTGAGGCCAGGATTGATTATGTGGTGCTGACAGTGGACGGCGGCTTCAAGTCCTTGACCAACACGCGGCCCTTCCGTTTGATGTTCGATGCCGCGATGCTCGAGCCGGGGCCCCACGTCCTGCGAGCCGCCGGCTATTCGCCGGGCGGCAACGTGGTGGCCACCGCCGAGACGAGAGTGCAAGTCGCCGTTCAGAAGCCCACACCCGCTACGCGTCGGCATCGCACGTTCGACCCGGCGGCCAAGCTTTGGCTGGACCGTGCGGAGCGGGACCTGGAGCGCCTCCTGGTCCTGCGCGCCGACCCCTTGGCTGAAACCCAATTGCGTGGTCGCGTCCAGGAAGCGCGGGGACGAATGCTGGCCGCGGCCGAAGCCTATGAGCGCGTGTTCTCAGCGCAGCCGTACTATCCGGGCATTCGCACCGACTTGCTCTGGAGCTATCATCAGCTCGGTTGGCTCACTGCCGACGGAGCGGCGCAGGAGATTCGCTCCTTGCCCCGGCAGGACCGCTGCGTGGCGCTCACCTTCGACGACGGCCCCCATCCCGTGCTGACCCCCCGCATCCTGAAAACCCTGGACCGTTACGGCTGGCGGGCGACGTTCTTCTTGGTCGGCAAGCAGGTCGAGCTCTATCCCGACCTGGCTCGGGAGATCGCCAAACGCGGCCACGAAATCGGCGCGCACTCGTACACGCACAGCGATCTGTCACGGATGACCCAGCGGGAGGTCGAGCGGGAGCTAGTGAAGTCCCGGGCCGTGATCCGGGAGGCCACCGGCGTCACGGTTCGGCTGTTTCGTCCTCCCGGAGGCCACTACAACGATCGGGTACGCCAGGCGCTGCAGGCGACCGGCTTCTCGGTGGTGTTCTGGAACTCCAACATCGGCTGCTATCAGCACGTCCCCTCGGAGGAGGCGGCACGAAAGATCGTACGCCAAGTGAGCCCGTCGGGGATCGTGCTCCTGCACAACGGCGAGGACGCCACCGAGCGCGTGCTGCCCGAGTTACTGGCTGAACTGCAACAGAACGGGTACGTCGCTGACACCGTCTCCTCACTGTGCCGCTTGTCGCCTTAACACGAGCGGATGCCTGGACACTCGGCAGGAGGCTCGGCCTTGCGCTGGTGTACTGGGCCGCCAGTCGTGGCGGCCGTGTGGCTACTGGCTGGACTTCTGACGGGGGCCGAGACCGATGTGCGGCCCCCTCCTATCCCGGCCGCCGTCTTGCAGCAACGCCCCTGGCTTGATCCCAACGGGCCGTCCTTCCCCGACAGCAGCCTGGTTGATTTTAGCTACCTCCTCGACCCACCCTCCGGCAAACACGGCTTCCTGTTCGCCGGACGCGACAACCACTTCTACTTCCAGGACGGCACGCGGGGCCGGTTCTGGGGCCTGAATGTCGCCAAAGACTCGGTGTTTCAGCCGCACCAGATCGTGGACCAGGCGGTTGCGACCATCGCGCGGGCCGGTTTCAACCTGGTGCGCCTGCATCATGTTGACGGCGTCACCGGATTGCTGCCGCCCGAGCGCGCCGGGCAGCAAGAGCGCCTGGACCCCGACAAGCTGGACGCGCTGGACTACTGGATCTACAAGCTCAAGGAACGTGGCATCTACGTGTACCTGGATCTGCTCGATTACCGGACCTTCCAAGCCGCAGAGCAGGTGCCGAACGCCGAGCAACTCGGGCGCGGCGCCAAGCCGTGCGCCGTGTTCAACGAACGGCTGATCGAGCTCCAGCTCGAGTACGCCCGGGCGCTCCTGGTCGAACATGTCAATCCGTACACCAAGCTGTCGTACGCCCAGGACCCGACCGTGTGTCTGCTCGAGATCTGCGACGAAAACGGCCTGTTCATCCGCGAGAAATACTGGCACGAGATCCCCGAGCCCTATGCAACCGAGCTGCGCCGACGCTGGAACGAGTGGCTGCGGCGGCAGTACCAGACCACCGAGTCGCTCAAAGCAGCCTGGTCCGATCGGAACGGCGCTTGCCCGCTGCGCGAGGGGGAAAACCTGGAGAATGCATCGGTGCGACTGCCGGGGCTCGACGACACCTCACGGCTGCCCAACGGGCTGCCTCGTCCTTCGGCAGCGCACCATCGGGACCCCTGCCAAGCGCGGCAGAACGACCTCGTGCGCTTCTGCTACAGTGTGCATCGGGCGTACTTCAAGCGCATGAAGGACGCGCTGCGGGAGCAGGGCGTCAAGATCCCGATTACGGCTGTGACCGATGACGATACTATGGCGGACCTGCGTGCGGTGGCCGACGAGCTCGACTTCATCGGCAACAACTTCTACTATGACCATCCCCTGTTCGCGCGCGGCAAGCAGTGGCGACTTCCCACGTTCTTTTGGAGCCGCAACCTGCTGGCCGACGGCGGAGTCGAGTCGCTGGTTCCGCAGACGCTCATCTCTCGCGCCGCCCATCGGCCGCTGGTGGTACGCGAATGGTCCCCCTGCTGGCCCAACAAGTTCCGCGCCGGCGGCATGTTGGAGATGGCGGCCTATGCGTCGCTACAAGACCTGGACGCGGTCATCCTGTTCACCTACGACACACGACCCGACAACGGCAGAATCGGCTACTTCGACGTGCGCCGCGACCCGCCCCGCTGGGGCCTCGCCGGGCCCGGCGCGGCCATCTTCCTGGGGCAGCTCATTCGGCCCGCCAAGCACGAAATCAAGATCGCGTATTCGCGGACCGATACCTTCTTTCGCCTCAGTGGCGCCCTCCCCGAGCTGTACGGGCTCGGCTGGGTGGCGCGCATCGGCAACGCCCTCTACGACGATGTGTACGACGACCAGGCGGACCTGACTGTCGCGTCCGGCCTCACCTCCGGCGGCGCATATCCTGGAAAGCGCTGCGTGATCTTCGCCAACTCCAAGTACGACAGCCTAGACGCGCGCTCGACGAATGGCGGAATTGACGAGCGCAGCGGCTACGGCATCCCAACGATTGCTTTCGGTTCCGCGCTGTTCTCCTTTGCCGGCCTGTTGTTCGACGAGGCGACCAAAGTCAAACTGGACCCCTGGCCGGCATTTGATGTCGCAGCAGTGCGCGCGCAGAACTTCGACCCGATCGGCATCGAGTCCAGCGGCCGAGCCTGTTACGGCTTCTTCGACCCCAGTCGGCGGAACATGGTGTTCAAATCCCTTCGAGCTCGAAACGCCACACGGGTCGCACTTGATCTACTGCGGATTGTCGAGCAATCGGAGGGGCACACTGGCGGCGTCGAGATCGGCCACAAGTTCGTCGAGAATCGGCGCTATGTCTCCGACACCGGCGAGCTAGTCCGCGACGAGACGGCGGGCGTCCTGCTGGTGGACGCACTGGCCGTGCAAGCCTGCGCCGGTGCTCTGGCCCGGAACACAAAGACGAAGACGAGCGTGATCGCGCTGGACTCGCGCGCGCCGATCGGGGTCTTGCTGGCAATCACCTTCGACCACAAACCGGTGCCCGAATCTCGCCGTTTCGTGATCAAGCTGGTGACAGTGGCGGTCAACACGGGCGAAAGTAAGAGGATTCATCAGCATCGTGCACAAGGACTATTCTATGCCCTGGATGACCCGGGCGAGCCGCCGGTTCGGACCTGCGGGCAGCTTTCCACCAAGCCCACAGTGGTGGCCGTGGGCGACCGTCCGCTGGTTGAAGCCTTTGTCACCAACGGAACCTGGGAGATCGTGCGCCAGCGGGAGGAGGCCTACGTCTACTGTGACACGCCGGGCGCCCGGTTCCGCTGTGCCTGGTTGGGCCCGAAGGTCGAGCTGCTCGCGTACACCGAGCAGGAACAGCCAAGCTCTACAACGGTTAGCCAGCCTTTCACCTATCCGCAGGGAGTGCGCTTCATTCGTCTGAGGCCATCCTCTTAGCCATGTCGCCGTTACGTCCCACTATTCCGACGGAAGCCCTGGCGCCCCCCTTCGCCTGCACCGGGTGCGGATATCGCGTGGCTGCGGACCGGCCCTTTTGCCGGTACTGCGGCCAGCGGCTCGCCGGGCCCGGAAGGTACCTGGCGCTCGACCAGCCCGACTGGCCGCCAAGGCTCGAAGGGCCGACGCCCGAGGCCTTCCGCTTCTGGCGTCCGCAGCCCCTGCCTCCCAAGATCACCGCCGGCCAAGGCGTCGGCCTGCTGTTGCTCGCGCTGGCCTGCTTCCCGCTGGGAGCGGCCATTGGCTGCGCGCTCCTCATCAAGCGCCAGCCCGAGGGAGCCCGACTGTGGGGCCTACTGGCACTCCTTGTCGGGCTGTCGGTCCCAGTCGGCTTTCTGCTTGGTGTGAAGGCCACCGGAGGAAGTCTGCGGTCCGTTACGGAGCTCGCGGAGTTGCTCCCGTGGCTGCAGCCCGACCCCGCAGACTGTTGCCAAGTGGACGATGTGCGGATCGAAGAGGACAAGATTGGCCGGTTTATCGTCCGGGGCATAGTGCGCAACAGGACCTCTCGGCCCATCTTGCGGCTGCATCTGACGCTCGGGCTCCAGAACAAGCAGGGCGTCCTGCTGCAGGAATGCGAGATACCGGTCGCCGGTCCGGAGGTGGAAGAAGCCAAGTTGCCGCCGTACGAAGCAGCTCGTTTCAACTTTGTGTTGCCGCGAGAGATAGAATGGGACGGAGACTACACGGTGAGCTTCCACGGACTTAAGCTTGGCTGGCCTTAAGCCCTCGCGGGAGGTGCGCGCTGTGCAGATCAACATCTTTGACTGCGTAAGTCCGCTCGATTTCCGCTACTATGGCCCGGACCTCAAGCTGCGTGAGCGGCTGGCCCCGTACGTATCCGAACGGGGACGCCTGCAGTCGGAACTACGGGTCGAGGCCACGCTCGTGGCGGTCTTGGAGGAACGGGGGCTCTGTCCGCCGGGGACTGCGGCTGAGGTCGCGGCCGCTACCGACAAGGTCACTGTCGAGGATTGGGCTGCCGAAGACGCGCGAATCCACCATGAGACGCGAGCCCTCGTGAACTGCCTTCAGCGGCAAGTCAGTGCGGCGGCGCGACCCTTCATCCACTTCACGCTGACCAGCTTCGACGTCAAGGATACCGCGGCGGCCTGGCGGTTCAGGCGCCTGGCCGAGAAGGTCCTCGTCCCCGATTTGCTCGAGCTGGAACGGGTCCTCATCGAACTGGCGCTCCGCGAGAAGGATACGCTGCAGATCGGTCGCACCCACGGGCAGCACGCCGAACCGATCACCTTCGGCTTCGCTCTGAGCGGCGCCGTGAGCCGTCTCGCTGGTAGAATCGCGGCTCTCCAAACCGCGGCACAAAACCTGCGCGGCAAGATCTCCGGTGCGGTTGGCGCGTACAATGCCGGCCACCTGTTCTTCGAAGACCCGGAGCAACTCGAGCGCGACCTCCTCGCCCGGCTTGGACTCGAGCCTTCGCCCAGCTCGACCCAGATCGTGGAGCCGGAGTTCCTCGCCGACTACGTGCACGCTCTCGTCACGACCTTCGGTGTCCTCGCGGACCTGGCCGACGACATGCGCCATCTACAGCGGACCGAGATCGCCGAAGTCGGCGAGGCCTTTGAGCAAGACCAGGTCGGCTCATCTACCATGCCCCACAAGCGCAATCCGTGGAACTTCGAGCACGTCAAGAGCATGTGGAAGGCCTTCATGCCCCGCATCGTCACCGTGTATGCGGATCAGCTTTCCGAGCACCAGCGCGATCTGACTAACTCCGCCTCGGCGCGCTTTGTGCCCGAGATGGCCGTGGCGCTCGCCGCCTCCGTTGTGCGGCTGCGTCGCCAGATGAGCCGCTTGGTAACGGACCCGGGCAACATGCGCCGCAACTTCGAGTTGACAGCAGGCCTCGTAGTGGCGGAGCCCGCGTACATCTTGCTGGCGGCGCACGGCCATCCGGACGCGCATGAGGCGATACGCAAGCTCACGCAACAAGCTCAGACCACCGGCAAGGGAATCGTAGACCTACTGCAGGAAAGCGACGAGTTGAGGCCTTACTGGGAGCGATTCACGCCGGCCCAGCGTGAGATCCTGGCGAGCCCAGAAGAATATACCGGAATCGCTGCTGAGAAAACCGTACGCATCTGTACCCGGGCGAAAGAAGCCCTGGGGATCCCCTAGCAGTGGTTCCATTGCCCGTCTGGCAACGCCTACTCGGGGGCCAAAGGCCGTTCCGCGAGCAGCCTCTTGAGTGCCTCTTCCGTCTGAATGTAGCCGCCGGCACCGATCCAGTACCACCGGACCGTACCCTGCCGATCAATCACGTAGATTGCCGGGAAGTTGGGCGGCTGGTACCGCAGGAAGGTTTCACGGTCCTTGTCGAGCGCGACCGGATACGTAATCTCGTACTGCTTGACGAAGTCCTTTACGACCTCTTGCTTGTCTTGCTCTGATGTCTCGGGCACGAACACACCCAAGGCCCTGAGGCCCTTGGCCTTGTAGGTGGCGTACCAGCGATTCGTGCGAGGGATAACCTCCTCAGTGCCACTGCAATCGCCGGTGAGGAAAACCAGTATTGTGACCTGCCCCTTGGTATCGTCGAGGCTCTTGACGCCCTTGCCGCCGCTCCACCCCTTGACGGACAGGGCCGGGGCCTTGAGCGCCTGCCTTTGTGCCGCCTGCTGCTGCGCCCACGCCAGGGCCTCAGCCTCGGCTGCCTGAACCTGCGTCTGCGGTGCCAGCGGCGCGGGCTGCTGCGGGTAGAACCGCACCTGATCGGACGGCGTCTGGAAGGTGCCGCGCGGCTGGTAAATCACAACGGGGTCATAAAGGCTGGGCAACTGCGAGCCCTGCCGCGTGTACGGGCTCCAAACACGGCCGCCGGAGCCCAGCACGGGGAGTTGTGGCCGCCATCCCATCACGGCTCCCCCGTACGGGTTCGGTGTGTTGAACCCGTAGTTGTAGTACTGCAGCGGGTAGCTGAACTGACCCGGAACTGGACCAGGCACTGAGAAAGGAACCTGTCCGTAGCCCCAGCCCCATTGCGCCACGGCGGGCAGGGCCCCTGC
>JALGUG010000288.1 GCA_029820995.1 Candidatus Zipacnadia bacterium | reverse complement strand
CGAGTACTCCGGCCATTGGGTCGGCGCGTCGGCAGCGACGTTCTCGCCGCCGGCTAATGATATCAGGTCGTCAATGTGATTGTCCGGACCCGCAACCCACAATCCCTCGAGGGATACGATCACCAGCACTCGGGGTCTCTTGCCCGGGTGTTTGGCCAGGGCCCTTTGAACTGCTTCACGCCGCCGGTTCCACCGGAGAAGCACTGCGTCCGCCGCTGCTGAAGCGCCCGTGACCTCACCAGCCAGTCTAATGGCCTTTGAGACATCCTCCAGCGATTCGGGGTCAATCGCCACGGTTCTCGTGCCCAACTCCTCCAGCTTATCAATGAACTCACGCGGATTGCCCCGTCCGACCAGCACCAGATCCGGCTGTAGGGCCACGACCTTCTCCAGGCTGGGGTCGGTAAACCCGCCGACGACTTCTCTCATCTTCGCCTCCGGCGGGTAGTCGCAGTAGCTGGTCACGCCGACCACCTTCTTACCCAGCCCCAGCGCGAACAGCAGCTCGGTGTTCGCGGGGGTGAGCGAGACGATGCGTTCGGGCGCCTTCTCAATGGTGATTTCGCGGCCCAGATCGTCGCGGACGCTTCGGGGGAATGATTGAGCGCCTCGCGCCTCCGCCGCAGACCGCGGCGCCGGCTCGCCGGTACCGCCGGCGGGGGTCGTCTCTCCAGTCCGGCAGCCGCCAAGAAGGGCCGCCGTCCCCAGGAAGAGAACTGCAGCCGCGATCGTCCCCAGGCGCTGGAGCCTATTCCAGACGAAACACCACTCGTACATTGACTGTGCCTCTCACCGGCTTCCCGTCAGCGAGCGCTTCCTGGAATTTCCAGTGCGACCGCACCCACGACAGCGCCTCCGAGTCCAGCACCTTGCAACCGGAACTTGCGCGCAGGGAGACTGCCCCAACGGTGCCGTCGGGCTCAACGGTTACGCGCAGTCTTACGACGCCCTCAATCCCCGCCCTGCGGGCCGAGGCCGGATAACGTGGGCGCGGCGCGGACAGCACACCTGCTCCTCGGCTCGGCCCGCCGCCGCCCCCGTCCCCCCCTTGCTTCGTCTTCTTCGCACCACCGTCGCCGGGCCCGGCGCCTGCTGTGCCGACGGGGCCGCCGACCGGAGCGCCCTCCCCGTGCCCGGGGCTGCCGTCGCCGATGCCCGCTCCCAGCAGCTCTCCGGCGCCCAGCTCTCCCGCGCTGCCCGTGCCTCCGCCTTCGCCGCCTCCGGTTCCCCGTTCGCCTTGCGGTCCGCCGCCGGCCCCTTCGCCCGTGCCGAGTGCGCCTGATGCGCCAGGAGCGCCGCTTCCGGTCCCACGCGGCGCAACCTCGTCCAGCGCGAGCGATGGACCTGCCGCCAGGTGAATCGGGGCGGCCGATTGAGGCACAACGGAAGAGGGCGGCTTCAGTGCAGGAGCCGAGGGGGCTGGTGCGAGCGCCGGGAGAGGCACAACGCGTGGCCGGGCCAACCGACGCGGCACGCTTCTCGGCTTTGTGACCTTGGGTCTCCGGCGTTTCGGGCGCGGAGTCTGCCGAGGCTGCGGGGGGAGACGCTCAGCGACGAAAGCGACCGGAATGCGCCGCACGGGCACCTGTTGTCGGACGTACACATGCCCCGCCACAGCCAACGCCAGAACATGGATTATCGCCGACGCCAGCAGCGCCGACCCCAGCCCTCGCTGGCCCTTCATTCTCTGCCGTCTAGCACCTACCACGGCTACCGATAGCGCCGCCATCCAACCCAGAAGCTCCGTTCGGCAGCCGGATAGCCTGCCGCCTCTTCATACTCCTCATCAAACAGATTCTGCGCGTGGCCGAACAGCTCCCAGTTCTTCCGCGCATACCACACAAAGTCGAGGTCCACGCGGGTATAGCCATCATACTTCCCCAGACCCCGGCCGGTCCCATAGGGCGGCCCCTGGAAGTCGTTGTCCATCCGGTCCCCTACGAACAGGTTGTGCAGATTCACATTCCAGCGGCTGCTGCGGTAGTTCAGCGTCACATTGCCTTTCCAGTTTGGTCGGCGCAGCAGCGGCTGCCCTGTCGTGGAGGTCTCCAGTCGGGTGTACGCGGCGTTCACCCGCCACGACCGGCCCAGGGGGAAGAACCCTCCGAACTCGAAGCCCTCCGTCGTTGCCTTGTCCACGTTCCCGGCCTTCACCCCGAACGGATAAGACGGGTCGTCGGTGGGGACCGCGGCGATCAGATTGTCGAAGTCGTTGCGAAAGTACGCGGCCTCCACCCAGGCGGAGCCGAAGTGCTTCTCGAGCCCCACGTCCCAGCCTTCGCTTTCCTCCGGCTCGAGGCTCGGATTGCCGTAGCCGGGAAAGAACAGGTCATTGATCGAGGGCGCCCGGAAGCCGGTACCCCACGATCCCTTCAACTTCAGGTCCGGTGCCGGAAAGGCGTACGCGACAGCCGCACGCCCGTTGAAGTCACTGCCGAACTGGTTATTGTCTTCGTAGCGTATGCCGCCGACCCAGTTGAAGCGCCCGCCGGGCGAGCGGTACTGATGCTGGAGGAGGTACGCCCGGTTCGTCGTGCCCTCGTCGAACTGCGTCGTGCCGAAGAAATCGTGGCTGTCATTGACGCCTTGGGACCACTGCACCTCGAAGCCCGGCGTGAGTGTGTGACTGCTCCCCGAGTGGAAATCGCTCTGCCAGTCGAAGGTCACTAGCTGGCCCTCGATGCTGCTGAAGGCGTGGCCGCTGACCGGGAACGGCTCGCCCAGTGGGTCGTCGCTCAGCGTCAGCCGGTTCTTGTACGCTGAGAGCCCGATCACGTCGCGCCGATTGCCGTCCTCGTGCTCAAAGCGGGCGCTCAACAGCCCATCGAAGGTCTCCTGCGTTTGGTCGGGATCAATCCCGAATGGGACCTGTCCCGGCACGCCGCCATCGGTGTCCACGATCCGCCCCGTCAGCGCCAGGTGGCCCGTGCTGCCGATCGGTGCGTCAATTCGTCCGGAGAAGGTCAGGTTGCGGTAGTCGTCGTTGGTGTAGAAGCCGTCGGTATCATCCCAAGACAGCGACGCCGAGTACGGGATCCCTTCCTTGCGTGGCCCGGTTGTCACGTGGAAGCTGCGATGCCACGTGTCCTCGCTGCCGATCCGGCTCTCGTGAAACACCTTGCGTGGCGCGGTCCCGGCTCGGGTGAAGATCTGGATCACGCCCCCCATGGCCTCCGAGCCGTACAGGGTGCTCTGCGGCCCGCGTACGACCTCGATGCGGTCAATGTTGTCCACGTTCAGATGTGCGAAGTCGTACGGCCCCGACGTAGGCGAGTTCACCTCGACGCCGTCAATCAGCACCAGCGTCTGCGATGGATTCGCGCCGCGGATTGACACACTGGTCACGCGACCGGCCGACCCCGACTGGCTCACGTTCACGCCCGGAACGTCCCGGAGCGCCTCGAATACCGTTCGGATACCCCGCTCCTTCATCTGCTGCCCGGTGATCACAGTGACGGCATTCGCGACATCACGCGCCGGGACCGGGGTCCGCGTCGCCGTCACAATGACTTCGAATTCCTGTCCCGGCGCAGCCTCCTGCGCCGCCAGAGGCAGACCGGCGCACAACAGAGCCCAGCTCACGATTAACGATAGTTTCACTGCCGGAAGTCCCTCCCTGAACAGCAATTGTCGCCAAGCATCAACGTCTGAGAATCAAATACGCCGCTCTCGTGAGCGGCGTGGCCGGTTTCGGAAGCCCCCACCCCCCTCCCACGAGGAGATGAACGCACTGGCGAGCAAGCTCGCCTCGGCTCCACGGCCCGGTCTCCTGGCTTCCGGCTCTCCGACGTTCTCGCGTCGAACCTACTCCCCGCGCCTTCCCGGACATATCCAGTGGCAAGTGCGGGTTTCGTGGCCGGTTACAGTTGCGGGGCAGCGACGGCTTCTCACCGTCTTCCCGGGCCGCCGTCTCCGGCGACCATAGCCGTCTCGCGGACGGCTACACAACCGTGGAGCTAGATTGTTCAGTCACTTCACTCTTAGTTCGCCGCGCGGCGAACTCTATCCTGCTTACCATACTCCTCAAATGGGTTATCGTCAAGGGAATGCCTTCCGCTCTGCGCGGCGGCATGGGGGCCACTGGCGGAGCGCGCGGGGCAAAGCCACTGAATCGGCCTTCACTGCTCGCACCGTAGCAACTTCAGAACCATCGTGTGATCCTCTCGCACAGTCACCGCCGGATCGAACCTCACGGCCACTCGTCCTCCTTCGCGCCCAGACGTCACGCCCGGCAGCGCGCCCTCGTCTAGCTTCGCCTCGACGCACGGCCGTGCCGGCAGTGGACCGGGCACTTCCAGCCCGAGCTCTCGTAGGCTCACGCTCCCGTACTTGACGCCGAGACGCACCGCGAGGCCGTCAGTGTCGAGCTCCTGCTCGAACACACCCCAGCCGGTCGGCGCCGACCAAAAGCAGCGGAACTGGCTCCGGTTGAGCGCCGGCGCGAAGCTCATGGCCTGGGTCGTTGCATCATACTGGAATCCCGACAGCGCCGGTATCAGCGCCCAACTGGCCATCGCCCGGGCATAGTGATGGCCGCACTCGGCCTCGTCCCACGGGCTGCGACGCTCGCCGTCATAGCGGTCCCGGATCGCCTTGACCACCGTGAGCCCCTCGCGGAGCAGGCCCTCCAAGATCATCAGCACTGCCGCCGCGTATTCAAAGCCGGTCATGACCTCGGCGAAGTACGGCTGCGGAAAGCGCGGACGCCCGCCCTTCGGCCAGGTGCAAATCAGCAGCGCCGCCTCGTCGTTCAGCGCGAAGGTCCGCTGCACGTTCCAGTGGTCCTCCAGGTTGCGCCTGAAGTTATAGCGGAAGATGGACTGTGCCGCTGCTCGCGTGTGCTCGGGCCGCAGAACATGCCCCAGCCCCGCAACGTGGGCCGCGAACTGCCCGACCAGTTGGTCAATCAGGCACCCGGGCCCGACCTGGAACTTGGGTTCCGCCTTTCCCTGCTCCCACGAGGGGCCCATCCGCGGGTCCTCGTCGCCGCGCCGCGGCCGGCCGATCTGCTGCTCATAGTATTCGCCGTTGAACAGGTTCTCGTCCAGCCACCGGCTCCCCTCATCCGCCAGCTTGGTACACTTGCGCGCGAAGTCATAATTCTCCATCTCCTCCGCCATCGCAGCCGCAGCCCGCAGCGCGGCAAGATACCAGGCGCCCATCATCGGGTTCGGTCCGAAGAACTCCACATCGTACGTATTATGCTGCTCGCCTTCCATTACTCCGTCCTGGTCGCCATCCCACCCGCCCTCGCGCCAGGCATACTCCACCGCTCGCCTCGCCGAGGGCCAGAGCTGCTCCAGCAGTCCGCGGTCGCCCGATAGCTTCCAGTCGCGATACAGCTTGACCAGGCAGCCCATCTGCCCGTCAGCCGCTCGCCCTTCGAACTGACAGCAGCCCGTTGGCAGCAGGGTCCGGAAGCCCATGCCGCCGTCATCGGCGAGGTTCCGCAGGAACTCGGTCCGCCG
>JALGUG010000046.1 GCA_029820995.1 Candidatus Zipacnadia bacterium | reverse complement strand
GCATCCGGGCCGCCGAGGGCGCGCAGCACGTCGCTGACATGCTCGCCGCGGCGGAACTTGTAGAGCAGATACTTGTCGCCGGCCAGCTTGTCGGTGACTTCGGTGACCATGGACTGGGTATGGCCGGGGAACTGGAAGTCCTGGGCCAGGAACTCGCCGACAATGCGGATGGTAGGCAGGTACTCCTCGACATTCGGGATCCGCAGGCTGTCGCGGTCCTGCAGGACGACATCCGCCTGCGTGTCGCCGCCCGCCAAGACCTTCTCCAGGTCAACCTTGATTGCTTTCACGCCGCCATCGGGCGTGGGACGTTCAATCGTTGCTTGCGAGAGCGCGGCAAAGGTCGTGGGGCCGCCGGCGCGCATGACCAGCTTGCCCGCAGTAAGGCCGTCCACAAGCTGGAAGGTCCGTTGCTCGTGGCGATCGAAGCCGATGATCTCGCCGCTCAGGAGAACGCGCCGGCTGTGTTCCCGCACCGAAGGCAAGCGGATGAAGTCTCCCGGCTGCAACTCGATGTCCTGGCTCTCGTCCTGGTCATGCCAAAGCGCCGCAAAGTCGACACTGACGTACTTACGGCTTTCGTGGTCCGTCAGCCGCGCAAAGGTCGCGTAGTGCAGGGAAGCCTCATCTGTGGGGCCACCCAGTGCGCGCAGCAGGTCACCCAGATGCATTCCCTCTTCGTACGGAACCTCGACGACCCACTCATAGTCCGACGGCTGTTCGGAAGTCCTCGCACCCTCTGAAGCGCCAGTGGAGCGACTGAGCACGAGATCGCTGTGGCGTGGCACCGCCTTGACCTTGACATTGGGCAGACGCTTCTGGTCAATCTGGGCCGTGGGGTCAGCCGGCAGGTCCCGCAGGAGCTTGATCTCACCCGCGATGGTCACCCGCCCGGCGAGCTCCGCCGCCGCCGGCAGCCACACGTAGTCGCCATCCTTCAGAATGATGTCCGGCATCTCTCGAGCCTCGAACCGCTCCCGCGGCAAGGCGGTGATGCTGGTGCCGGCTCCCAGGTGAGGAGGCTCGTGCTGCGGCAGCATGGCCAGGCGGGGCGTCAGTGCATCGCTGCCCTGCAGCAGCTCCGCCAGGTTGCAGGCAATCCTGGTGTACTGCCCGTCGTCGGAGACGCGCTGCACATAGGCCTCGGTCAAGGCAGCTCCTCCCGCCGGTCCGCCCTTGCGTTCCAGCAGGGCTCGTAGGCCCTCCGCAGGCCGGAGCTCGTACGTGCCGGGGTTGCGGAACGCACCGGCCAGCGTCACCTGGGGCCCCCGCGGCGGAACGATCACCTTATCTCCCGGCTCGAGCACCAGATCGCGCGTCGTATCGCCCTCCTCCAGGATGGCCGCCAGATCAATCTGGAACTGCTGCCGGTCGCGCTCCAGCGTGCCGTACACGTGCGAGCCCGAGTCCAGGATCCGGCCAAACTCAATGAGATCGGACACGCGGGTCAGGGCATTGGCTAAGTACATCCCGGGGTTTCGGACCTGTCCGTACAGGCCCACCCGGAAGGTGCGAGGCTGGATCACGACCACGTCCAGCTCAAACTGCTTGTAGAACCGGTCAACCAACCCGTAGAGGTCCTGGCGGAATTGAGCCAGGCTCTTGCCGGAAGCGGCGACGGCTCCCAGAGGGGGCGGCAGCAGTAGCGTGCCGTCAATGCTGATCTGCCGGCGATACTCCTCCGGCCGGGCGCAGCGGATCTGGATGTCCAGCTCGTCTCCCGGGCCCAGAACGTAGTCCTCCGCATTGATCGGTCGGTCCGGCGCCATCGGCAAGGCCACAATCCGCGAACGAGCACTCACCGATGGTTCTTCGGGCGCGGCGGCTCGGCTGGACGTGCCGACGATGCCGCTGTTGTCGCGCGCTGGTGCCGCCACACTGGTCACCGCGAACACCTGGCACACCATGAAGGTGACGACGGCAAGAACAACCAGAGATCGCTGGTAGGTGGACACGAGAAGTCCTCCTTTTGCAGACCGAGCCCTGCTGTCTGGAGCGGATGGAATCATCGCCCACACAGAATGCACGCGCCTCCCAGGCTCGAGGGCTGCCGGAGGCGCACACAACAGCGGCGATCCAAAACAGTGGAGCCGGCGACCCGACTCGAACGGGTAACCTGCTGATTACGATTCAGCTGCTCTACCAATTGAGCTACGCCGGCTCGATACAGCACTGGGCCGCTCTGCGCCCTCGGCCACGAGTTAGATGCCCATCCCCTCGAATGCGCGTCTAGCCGCCCGCGGCTCACACCGCGCATCCCGAGCGCTTCGCCTTGTTACTGTGTGGCCCCTTCCGCGCCAAGACAAACGACCCAGATCAGGTACAACTTGTGGTGGCGGGACCCAGAATTGAACTGGGGACGCAGGGATTTTCAGTCCCTCGCTCTACCAACTGAGCTATCCCGCCGGTTGTGACGACGGCACAAGCCTTGTGCTCGACTTGACACTGCGCCCTGCCGCTAGCCGGCAGTTCCAGTATCTGGTGGGCGGAACAGGAATCGAACCTGCGACCTCTTGCTTGTAAGGCAAGCGCTCTGCCCAACTGAGCTATCCGCCCGCCTGGTGACCCCAGCGGGATTTGAACCCGCGCTACGGGCGTGAAAGGCCCGTGTCCTAACCGCTAGACTATGGGGTCTATCATGGTGAGCCGGGCAGGAATCGAACCTGCGACCCACGGATTAAAAGTCCGTTGCTCTGCCAACTGAGCTACCGGCCCGGACCAGTCAACATTCCTTACCCGGACAGACTCCATTGCGCGCGTCAGCCTCTGCCGTCCAGCAAGAGCCGACCCTCGCCATCGAGTCCGCGGGCACCCATAATGCACCGGCCCAAAAAGGCCGGCGGCGAATGGACCCTCGCCGCCAGAATAGCTTACCCGCCTTGAAGCCGAGTGTCAAGCATTTTAAGGCGCTCGGAGGCTTCACTCCACCAGGCGCACGCGCTCTTTCGGACCGGCGCAAATCTGCCCGATGACGAAGTTGTCGAACCCCCGTGCGCTGAAGTGCTCGCGGGCCGGCTCCAGAGCCGACGGCGGCAGGACCAGGACCATGCCGGCGCCCATGTTGAACACGCGATACATCTCGTCTGGCGCGATGTTGCCCGTTTGCTGCACCAGGTCGAAGATCGGCGGGACCGGGATGGACCGCCTTTGGATCACGGCGCAGAGGCCGTCGGGGATCACTCGAGCGATGTTGTCCGGAAGGCCGCCCCCGGTGATGTGGGCAATTCCGTGAATCTCGCTGCCGCTGTCCAGGAGCTCGACGATGACGCCGGCATAGATGCGCGTCGGCGTCAGCAGCTCCTGACCCAGCGACCGTCCACCCCACGGCACCTCACGGTCAAGCGCCATCTGCGCGTCCTCCAACAAGACCTGGCGAACGAGCGAATAGCCGTTGCTGTGCAGGCCGGAGGAAGCGAGGCCCAGCACCACATCGCCCTCCCGAATGGCTGAACCGTCAATGATCTTGGCGCGTTCGACCACGCCGACGGTGAATCCGGCCAGGTCATACTCGCCCTCGTTGTACAGGCCGGGAAGCTCAGCCGTCTCGCCGCCGATCAAGGCGCAGTTGGCTTGTCGGCAACCCTCGGCGACGCCGGCGACGATACTCTCGATCACCTCGGGCCGGACCTTGCCGGTCCCGATGTAATCCAAGAAAAACAGAGGGCGCGCACCCTGGCAGACGATGTCGTCCACGTTCATGGCCACCACGTCAAGGCCCACCGTGTTGTGGCGATCGAGCGCGAAGGCGATCTTGACCTTGGTGCCCACGCCGTCGGTGGCGCTCACGAGAATGGGGTCCTCCAAGTCGGTCCCCAGCGCGTACAGACCACCGAAATCGGCCAGGGCTGAGACCACGCGCTCATTGTGGGTCCCGCGCGCAACGCGGGCCGCAGCCGCCGAGGCGGCGTCGCCCGCCTTGAGGTCTACGCCGGCGTCTTTGTAGGATCGGCGCATCGTCTTGCCCCCTGCGAAGGCCTCAGCGGCCCGCGGCGCTACTCGAGGTCGAACTTGGTGATCCTGATGTCCTGCGGGATCTCAATGGGATACCGGTTGTCCAGGCAAGCCCGGCAGAAATGCTCGCGCGAGACGCCAATCGCTTCCACCAGGTTGCGCAGGCTCAAGTACTCCAGCGAGGTCGCCCCCAGGTGCTCCCGGATTTCCGGCACGCTCATCCGGGCCGCAATGAGCTGGCTGCGGTCGCAGGTGTCTACGCCGTAGAAACAGGGATAGCGCTGAGGCGGCGAGGCGATGCGCACATGCACCTCCCGCGCCCCGGCATCCTTGAGCAGAGGGACCAACTGGCGCTTGCTGGTGCCTCGCACGATGGAATCGTCCACCACAACCACCCGGCGGCCGCGCAGAGCTTCGCGCAGCGGAGACAGCTTCATGCGCACGCCGAGCTCCCGCATCCGCTGGTCCGGCTGAATGAAGGTGCGGAAGATGTACCGGTTCTGGATCAGGCCCTCGCCGTACGGAATCTTGCTGACCTCCGCGTAACCGATGCCGGCCGGAATACCGGTCAGCGGCACGCCGATGACCACATCCGCATCGGCCGGCGCTTGCTGAGCCAGCAGATTGCCCATACGCCGCCGAGCCATGTAGACCGACCGACCGTAAATGTGGCTGTCCGGTCGCGCGATGTACACGAACTCGAAAATGCAGACAGCCTTCCGCTGGAGCGGCACCGCCTGAAGGCTGTGCATGCCGTCGCGGTCAATGGTCACGATCTCGCCGGGTTCAACCTCCCGCAGGGCCGTCGCACCGACGGCGGCGAAGGCGCAATCTTCCGAGGCGACGAGATAGTCCTTCGCATTGATGCGGCCGATCCAGAGCGGGCGGACCCCCCAGGGATCCCGGACCGCGAGCAGCCTGTCGGGAGTGAGAATGACCAGCGAGTAGGCGCCCCGGATCTGCTCCATTGTGGCCGCAACCGCTTCCACGATGTCGTCCTCGGGGCGAGCGGCGATCAGCTTGACGATGACCTCGCTGTCGGTCGTGCCCGCGAACTGCACCCCGCAAGCCGCAAGCTGTTCCCGCAGCTCGACCGCATTCACCAGATTGCCGTTATGCCCCAACGCGATGGGGCCGGAGGAATGCTCGGCACACAGCGGTTGGGCGTTTTGCAGCATATTGCTGCCCGTCGTGGAATAGCGCACATGCCCGATGGCGGCATGACCCCGGAGAGCACCCAGGGCCTCTTCGTCGAAAACGTTCGCAGCCAGCCCCAGGCCCGTGTGGGTCTGTAAGCCCTGTTCGTTGGCCACCGAGATCCCCGCGCCCTCCTGGCCACGGTGCTGAAGGGCGTAGAGCGTGAAGAACATCACGCGCGAGACATCCATCTCCGGCGAGTAGATGCCGCACACGCCGCAGGCCTCACTGATCTCGCGGTCCGAGCCCCACCATTCCTCAGGGCAGAACAGAATGATCAGCCCCTCTCCCCATTGGGCTGCTCGCGCACGGCCACGTCTGCACTGGCGGCCAGGTCCGTCGCTCTACTACGGGAACCGCCGGCCATACTGGCGGGCCTTGGCCTCCACGGCTGCTACCATCTCTTGGCGCGCAGCCTTCAGGCGTTGCTTGAGATCGTCGTCGCTCAGGGCCAGAATCTCGCAGGCCAGGAGAGCCGCATTGGCTGCCGCGTCAATACCAACAGTCGCTACCGGAACCCCGGAGGGCATCTGCACAATGGCATACAACGCGTCCACGCCCTGAAGCTGCGAGCCGCTCAGCGGGACGCCGATGACCGGCAAGGTAGTATACGCCGCCAGCACGCCCGGCAGGTGCGCAGCCGCTCCGGCACCGGCAAGGATGACCCGGAATCCGCGCTGGGCCGCAGTGCGTGCCAGCTCGGCGGCGCGATCAGGCGTGCGGTGGGCGGAGCAGATGGTCAGCTCGTAGGCCACGTCGAGCTTCTCGAGGCGAGCCGTGGCCTGCTCCATGGTCGCTAGATCCGAATCGCTGCCCAGCACCACCAGGACCATCGCCGAAGCCCTCCTCGTACCGACGGCACAGCGCTCGACTAGCGCAGAGCGCGCTTCCCGATATCGCGCCGCACGTGCATCTCGTCAAAATGGATGAGATCCACTGCCTGATAGGCCCGGGCGATGGCCTGCTCAAAGTCGGCCCCGACTGCCGTGACCCCGAGGACACGCCCGCCATTGGTCACGATCTTATCGTCCCGTTGAGCAGTGCCGGCGTGGAACACAGTGACGCCCGGGACCGCTCCGGCCTGCTCCAGTCCTGTTATGACCTTGCCCTTCTCGTAGTGGCCGGGGTAGCCGCCGGAGGCCAGGACGACACAGACGGCAGCCTCATCTGACCACTCGACCTCGACCTCATCGAGCCGCCCCTCGGCGGTGGCCATCAGAACCTCCGCAAGGTCCGACTGCAGCAGCGGCAAGACGACCTGCGCCTCCGGATCGCCGAAGCGACAATTGTACTCGAGCAGCCGGGGCCCTCTCTCGGTCAACATCAGGCCGGCGTACAGGCAGCCAGTGTACGGTGTGCCGCGCTGGGCCATCGCGGCAACGGTGGGCTCAATGATCGTCGCAATGATCTCGTCGAACAGCTCCGGTGTGACGGCCGGCACCGGTGCAAAGCAACCCATACCGCCCGTATTTGGTCCCCGGTCGCCGTCGCGGGCCCGCTTGTGGTCCTCGGAGGGAACCATCGGCACCACGCATTTGCCGTCGCAGAATACCTTGATCGTGCATTCCTCGCCCACGAGGCGTTCCTCGAGTACCACGCGCTCCCCGGCCGCTCCGTGGACCTTGTCCACCATCGTCTCCTGGATCGCCTCGAGCGCCTGCTGCCTGGTCTCGGCGACCACTACCCCCTTGCCGAAGGCGTCCCCGTCGGCCTTCACCACAATCGGGGCCCCAACTTTGTGCACGTACTCGCACGCCTGCTCGGGATCGTCAAAGGCCCTAAACTGTGCCGAAGGAATACCGTGCTCAGCCAGCAGCTCGCGGGTGAAGCTCTTGCTGCCCTCCAGGCGAGCGGCCGCCGCCGTGGGACCGAAGACCCTAAGGCCGCGCGCCCGGAGCTGGTCCGCCTGCCCGCGAATCAGCGGCCGCTCCGGACCGATGACCACCAGGTCCACCTGATGCGCCGTGGCGAAGTCGGCCAGGCCCTCGTGGTCTTCCACATCGAGCGCCACCAGTTCCGCGTGCTGAGCGCAGCCGGCATTACCGGGGGCGCAAAAGAGCTGGTCCACCTGCGGGCTCTGCGCCAGCTTCCAGAGCAGAGCGTGCTCTCGCCCGCCGCTGCCCACCAGAAGAATCTTCACTCCAATCACTCCCGCCGGCGACGCCGAAACTCCTTCTGCCTCCCACCCAGGCTGTGCGCCCTGTGGGCGAGACCTCGGCCTCCAGAGTTGGCTCGTACGCTCTTAGGTAGGTGCGGCACGAGAACTGAGGTTTTCGAAGCGGCGGTGCGCCCCGTGAAACATGCAATGCACGGTGCCAATGGGGCCGGACCGGTGCTTGGCGACGATGATCTCCGCCGGGTCCGGCTCATCCGTGTGGGCCGGACCCCGGCTCCGTGCTGCGTAGCTGGCTTGTCCCGTTTGCTCGGCTTCCTGCGCCGCCTGGGCGCGCCGTTCGTAATAGGCTGGGCGGTACACGAAGAGCACTAGATCCGCCTCGGCCTCGATAGCGCCGCTTTCCAGCAGATCCGACAGCATGGGGCGCTTTTCCTCGCGGTGCTCCACGCGCCGACTAAGCTGCGAACAGGCCAGCACCGGGATGTCCAACTCGCGGGCCAGACTCTTGAGCGAGCGGGCGATGAGGGACACCTCCTGATAGCGGCCCTCCAGCTCCGCGCCTGCTGTAGCCAGTTGCAGATAGTCCAGAATGATCAGGCCGATGTTATGCTCGGCTTTCAACCGGCGCGCCTTGCCGCGGATCTCCAGCACCGAGATACCGGGGGTGTCGTCCACATAGATCGGCGCGTTGGGAAGCTGCGCCAGCGCCCCGCTGATCTTGCCCCAGTCATCAGGATTGAGGCCGCCGCGTCGCAGGCGCCAGGCATTGACGTGCGCTTCGGAAGCCAGCATCCCTTCGGCAAGCTGTCGCGAGGACTCCTCCAGGCTAAAGATCCCCACCGGCGTTCCCTCGCGTAGCGCCGCGTGCAGGGCAAAGTTGAAGATGGCCAGGGAGGACTTCCCCATGGAGGGCCGGCCCGCGACGATGATCAAGTTTGAGTTCTGGAGCCCCCCGGTCAGGTCGTCGAGGTCGCTCAGGCCGGTGGAGATCCCCGTCAAGTAGTTCTCGCGGTGCTGCCGCTTGTCCAGAACCTCGAAGGTCTCCTTGACCACGGGGCCGATGTGTACGAAGTCGCGGGTGATCCGCCGCTGCGCTAGCTCGAAGATGCGCCGTTCGGCCTCGTCTACCGTGGCCTCAACATCGGGAGGATTGTCGTATCCCAACCCGGCGATGTAGCTCCCGGCCTCGATCAGCCGGCGCAGGGTCGCCTTCTCCTGCACAATCTGAGCGTACCGCACCACATGGGCCGCGGTCGGAACCTCGTCAATCAGAGCCGACAAGTACTCCGGACCCCCGACGGCGTCCAGGCGACCCATCCGCCGAAGTTCGGCCGAGACAGTGACCAGGTCCACCGGCTGATCGCGCAAGCTGACTTGCTGGATCGCCTCGAAGATCATGCGGTGGACATCGCGGTACAGGTCGTCGGCCTTGAGAATGCTCAAGGCTCGGCTGGCAGCGCCGGCCTCCAGCAACATCGCGCCCAGAGTGACCTGCTCCGCCTCCAGATCCTGCGGCGGCACCTTCTCCGTAATGCTTCCGGAAGACGCTAACCGATTGGGCTGCTCCATCTTGGCGGCCTCGATCCCTGCGGGCGTGCGGCGCACAAAGCGGGGCTACTGCTCCTGTTGTTCATCTGCAACGTCCGCTTGCTCGGCTTCGCCCTCTCCCAAGCCTTCAGCCTGCCTCTCGTCCGCCCCGCTCGCGTCCTGTTCCTGCCGAAGCTCGGCTTCTTGCGTCGCGCCTGCGGCCTCTTCAGCCAGCTCGGATTCCTCCGCGACCTCCAGCTCGCTGGCCTCTTCGATGGCTCCTTCGGCTGAGGCCGCCTCCTCCGGAGCGTCGCTGACCACGCTAACGGCGAGCTGAGGCGTCACGTCCCGGTGCAGGCGGATGGTGACAAGATAGTCTCCCGTCTGGCGGATGGGCTGCCAGAGCTCCACCCGACTCTTGTCCACCTCCAGGTCAATCTCCTCCGCCAGCGCTGCGGCGAGATCGGCCGCGGTGATCGAGCCGTGCAGCTTGCCCTCCAGGCCGGTCTTGGCCCTGATTGTGAGCGAGAAATCGTGCAGCTTCTCCGCCAGCGCCTGGGCGGCGTGACGGCGTCCTTCCTCGCGTTGCTGGATGCCCCCGCGACGCGTCTCGAGGTCCTTGAGCGCGCCCTTGGTCGCGGCCACGGCCAGTTTCCGCGGGAATAGATAGTTGCGGGCATAGCCGTCCGCGACGCGCACCACCTCGCCCTCCAGCCCCAGGCGGTCCACATCTTCGATCAGGATAACTTCCATCGAACGTCCTCCACTCCGGTTTCGAGCGTCCCGTCAGAACTCCAGTTTTCGGCGGGCGCCAAAGAAGATACTGTTATCTCCCAGGAAATCGTCAATGCCGAACAACAGGTCCGTATCCTTCCGGTACTGGTACGTACCGCGCAAGTCAAGCCGCAGATCGTCGGGGCGCCAGAGGTCCGCTTCCAGCCCCGTGCGCCGACCCATCCGGCGGTCGTAGCCCACGCCCAGCTCGCTGCCGATCAAGCCGTAGCGCAAACGCGCATTCGCCGGCAGCAAGACGCCGCGCTGTAGGTTGAGCTGCATCGCGTCGCCGAAGTCGCGGACCCCCAGGCGGTAAAAGTCCTTGGCGTCCGGGCGCAGCCGGAAGTCCAGGTTCACGTCGCTGCGCCAGGCATGTGAAGTCCCCCATTGCACATCGAGCTGCCCGGTGACTTCGATATCGCGTAGCTTGCGACCGAGCTTAATCGGTTTCTCCGTAGCCTGGTCCACACGCCCCAGCACCCGGTTCGCCTTCTCAACGGCTTGCTTTCCTTCCTCCGTCGCTTCCCTCAGGTTCCGCAGCGTGGCGCGGACATTGTCACTCGTTTCCGGTGCCGTGACGAGGTCCTCGATCGTCGTCGCCGTATGCTTGGCGCTGTCCGCGGTCGCCCGCACGCTGCGAGCCGCCGCCGAGATGTCCTGAGGAACCGTTGTGGTCGCGATCAGCGCGTTGACGCCGGCGGACGCACGGCGCAGGTTGGCCACAGTCGCCTCCAGATTCTCGATCATCGGCTCCACCTGCGCATCCTTCCGGCGAACGACGCTCCGCGCGTCCTTCACCAGCAGCAGCGCCTCCTCTGCCACCTTATTGGCCGTGGCCATGGCCGTCTGCAGTTTCTGAATCGCCGACAGAAGCTGCTGCTGGGCCTGCCGGTCGCCCACCACGCTCTGAATCGAGCCCACTGCCGTCTTGGCCTCGGCGACCAGCCCCTGGGTCTCGTCAATCAGGTCGGTCAAGCCTGCGGACGTCTCGCCCTTGATCTTCGTTCCCGGCTCAATGGCGCTTTCGAACTTGGCGGCGGGATCTCGCCTAACGCCGACGAAGTGCTCGCCGATCAGGCCGCTGCTTTCGACCATGAACCGATCGTTGCGATAGAGCGGATACTCGTCGCGAATGCGCAAATAGGCTGCGGCAGGATAGTACAGGAATTCTCGGTCGTGGTACTCCAGAACCACGGCGTGCACTTGACCGATCTGGACCCCGTGCATCAGCACCTTGTCGCCACGCTTCAACCCCTGTGAGTCCGGGAAAGCGACGATGATCTCATACGTCCCTCGACCGGTCTGCACCCCGCCCAGATATAGATACGCCCCCACCAGTAGCGCCAGGGCGATGATGATCAGCAAGCCCACTTTTGCCGCCGCAACGTCTCCGCTCACCGAAGCCTCTCCCGGAACCTAACTTGACAGCGTGCGGCCCTCGGACGGGCAGCATCCGTTGCTGGTGGCCCCTGGTGCAGAGATTCGGCGGCGGCATTGGCTGGCGTAGTCTAGCCTGTCATCGGGCCCTGGGCCCGTCCCTCCACGAACTGGCGCACCAGCGGGTCCTCGGAGTCGCGAAACTCCTCCGGAGTCCCGCTGGCCGCCACTCTCTTATCATAGAGCAAAAGAACCCTGTCGGCCAGCCGCAGAACGTTGGCAACATGGTGCGAGACCAAGACCGACGTCACCTGTAGCCGGTCGCGGAGCTGGCGAATCACGTCATCAATTACGTCGGCCATCACTGGATCGAGCCCGCTGGAGGGCTCGTCGTACAGCATGATATCCGGCTCCAGGGCCAGGGCCCGCGCGATGCCGACACGCTTACGCATGCCCCCCGACAACTCAGCAGGCATCAGCTTTTCGGTGCCGGCCAGGCCCACGAGTTCCAGCTTTTCGCTGACCTTCTCCGCCAGTGCCTCGAGCTTCAGCTTCTTGCGTCGGCGCAGGCCGAAGGCCACATTCTCGGCCACGGTCATCGAGTCGAACAGGGCAGCGTTCTGAAACACCATCCCCATCCGCAAGCGCACCTCGTTGAGCGCGCGTTCGCCCAACCCCACAATGGACCGCCCATAAATCCGGACATCGCCGTGCGTCGGCTGCGCCAGGCCGATGATGTTCCTCAGCAGCGTGCTCTTCCCGCTGCCCGACATGCCCAGAACCGACAGAATCTCCCCGTGCCGCACCTGGAAGCTGATATCCTCCAGGATTCGCTGGCCGCCCACCTCGTAGGTGAGCTCCTGCAACTCGATGGGCGGTCCGCCATTGCCTGTCTCCACGCTCGACCTCAGAGACTGCGGTTCTGCTCAAGACACGGGAAACAGCAGTGTCGTCAAGAACAAGTTCGCAGCGTAGACCAAGAGAATGCAATACACGACCGAACGGGTCGTGACCTTGCCCACCTGTTCGGCGCTGTAGCCGGCGGACAGTCCCTGCTGGCAGCCAACCACCGCGATAATCAGGCCAAAAAACAGCGACTTGATTAACCCCGCGATCACTACCCATAGCTCGAGGTGGTCATGAATCGAACTGATGTACGCCGTCGGATTCAGCCCCCCCAGACCGCACCCGAGCACATACCCGCCTCCAATCCCGGCCGCATCCGACACGATAACCAGAGCGGGCATCATCGCTACGGCAGCGACAATCCGCGGGGTGACCAGATACTCCACAGGACTGGTCGCCATCGTCCGCAGCGCATCAATCTGTTCGGTCACCTTCATCGTGCCGATCTCGGCCGCCATGGCCGAACCCGCCTGCGCCGCCACAACCACCGCGGTCAGAGCCGGGCCCAGCTCGCGGCAGATCACCTCGGCGACCGCCCACCCCACGTAGTCCTGGCCGCCGAAAGTCGCCGTCTGCTGCCCGAGATGCCAGGCCAGGACCATCCCCGAGAAGATCGAGGTGACCAGCACAATGGGCAGCGAGCCCAGCCCGATCCGCGCCATGTGCTCCAGTGTCAACGCATACGACAGCGCCCCTCGGAACAGGTAGCCGAGCGCAGAGAACAACAGCACTCCGCTCTCGCCGAAAAAGGCGAAAAACCGCAGAACCGTCGTGCCCACCGCAACCAGCGTGCCGCGGCGTCGCACTTGTCCCGCCACAGACATACCACCGGCCTCTCAGGCACCACAAAAGGAGCGCTACCACATCAGCGCGGGCCGTGATTATAGGATAGTTCATCTTCGACTGTCAAATGCCTGCCCCATACGCAGCTAAAC
This sequence comes from Candidatus Zipacnadia bacterium, assembly GCA_029820995.1. GTDB lineage: Bacteria > Armatimonadota > Zipacnadia > JALGUG01 > JALGUG01 > JALGUG01. Next base: position 10,791 of record JALGUG010000046.1, on the reverse strand, counting down.
GTCGCAATTGCCGGCCCGCCGCCGGTCCTCACTGCGCCAGCCTACCTCCTGTGCCAGGTAGTCGAAGAACTCCGCCGCCGTGCCCCTCCCGCCCGAGAGCCTGTTCCAACGGTCTACGAAACGCTGTGTGCGGGCCTGCTCGCGGTCGCAGCGCTCGCCAAGCTCCAGGTACTTCGTCACCGGGATCAGGCCGCCGAACCGGGCATGACACCACTTCTCCCGATGATGTTTGATTAGCGTTCTGCCTCCCACGTATTGGTAGTCAACGGGGTAGATGTCGCAGTGCAGCGGCTTGAAGGGGTAGACGTCACAGCCGTGTCCGTTGAAGAACAAGCACCAACCCCTCCGTCGCCGCGTGCCCATAATGCACTGGCGGGATTTCAACTGCACCACCGCGTCCTCCTCGTGATCCTCCTCTTCGAACTCTCCCAGCGCAAACAGGCGCACGAACTTGCGCGGATGCAGCCCGGTGTGCCGGCAAATCCGCCGGATGTCGGCAAGCTGGAGCACGAGGTACAGGTTCTTGCAGCAGTTGCCCTCACCGGCGCAGATCCGCTCGCGCATCAGCGGCACACCTTGCTTGGCCATGTGCAGCTCACCCATGCCTGAACACGAGGGCCGGTGAGCCTCCGGCGCCCCGCAGTCAGTCAAAGATCACTTCGCCGAACCCCTCAGGCATATTGAAGGCTCGCCCGGGCGTCCAGGCCGTTGTCTCGCCCTTCGGCTTCTGTTGCCGGCCGAACTGGCAGGCCCAGGAGGAGCCTCGCCGGGGCGCCGCGCTCACGCCCACCGCACCGTACGGAATGAACACCTCCACCGTCCAGGCGTCAGCGGACCGCCGGGCGGCCGCGACCCAATTCGCCTTGTTGCCGAAGTTGTCGCTGCGCGTGCCGAGCGCGTTGATCGCGAATTGGAACGCCCGCGGTGCGCCCGGCGGCAGCAGGAACAGCTCGACGTCGTCTTCCCGATATAGCGGAGCGCCTCGCTCGGTCAACTTGGCCTGGAGCTTGTCCATTTGGGATTCCGCACATCTCAGCGCGAAGTAGACGCCCTGGTCGTCATAGGCGCCCCACACTGCCGTCTGCTCGGTCGCCGGGCCTCCGCCGGCCAGCATCCGCAGCTCGGGGATCGTGGGCGGCCGACGCCAGACTGCCTCGGCCAGTTTGCCGTCAATAGTCGGCTTCTCTGCCGTCCGCTTGATGGCAACCCGCGGCACGGGATCCGACGTGACGACTGCAATTGAGCCCGACAGGTTGAACTTGGCGTTCTCGCTGCTGATTGTGTACGGAATTGTCAGGCCCCCGATCCGGGCGCTTCCTGCAGCTCGGCAAGTGACCATCCGCTCGACCTGCCGGCCGGCAGGAAGCTCCAGCGTCAGTTCGCTCGGGGTCATTTCGAGGCTGCGCGGGGAGCGGAACTTGATCCGAACCTGCCCGCTTTCCTTCAGCCGGTTCGTAACCGTGAGCCCGATCTTGCTTTCGCTGCCGCGAAACACCCGGTTCGGTGCCACGCCGACCGACACCGGCACGCCCACCCGGACGTCCACGGGAACTGCGGCGGCAAAGGGCACCTCGCCGGCTCGACCCGAAACCTCGACCAGGTACGGCATCAAGGCCCGCGGCGGTTCTGCCGGGATGAACAGCTTGGCCCTCAGCGGCGCCTCGACGCCCCTCTTCAACTCGCTCGGCAAGCCGCTCGCTCGACACTCCTTCGCAACCTCCGGCCAGGGCGAGCGGACACTCGCCTTAACCTGACTCAGCGTTCGGTCGCCTGTGCAGGAGATCATGCAGGCCGCCGGCACCGCCTCGCCTCGCAGGCCCTGCGCGATCACTCGGGGCCCACTCACCTTCAGCCCCAGCACGCCCACGGGCACGCACGCCAGATCCGTCCGCAGCCGGAAGAAGAGCTTCGCCCGATCAACCGGCGACTTGGTCTCGAGGCTCGACTCCAGCGCCTCTGCTGCCTGCTGCAGGTCGTAGGCGATGCGCAGCGCGTCGCTCCCGGTGGCTGCAGCGCCGCGAAGTGCCAGCTTTTGGCAGTCCTCTAGAGCCTGGCGGCTCGCCTCGCTCAGCTCGGTCGCGAACAGACGCTCGACGGCGCCCAGCGTCTCGCCCGCCAGCCGAAAGCCGTGCTGCGACAGCATGTCCCTCGTGCCGACCCAGAACGCGCGTGCGCCGTCGGCCTCCACTTGTACCTTCCAGTTCCCCGGCTCGATGTGGACCGGCGTCGGCTGACGCGGCAGAATGTCCACTGCGACGAGCTCGGCGCCTGCCGGGATGCCCAGGGCCTGTCGGCCGATGCGTACGGTGGGCTCTCGCGCCTCGTCGGCATAGTTGCGCAGAGTGAAATGCAGCTCGCCCTTTTCGTACGAGCCATACCGTTCGACGATGACCCCTTCGCCGGCTCGCGCGTGCGGCACCGGCTCCCAGCCCGCGCGAGACAGCTCCTCGATCGCGGGCACATATTGCCGGAACAGGTCGCGGTACGGCTCCACGCCTTCGGGCGTCAAGGCCAGCGCCCAGACGCAAGGGTACACCGCATACGCCAGACCGCGCGCGAAGTGCCGCCTCACGCTGGGCGGATCCTTCTCACCCTGGCCCAGCACCCGCCAGAAGCGCCAAATCTTGTGATGGCAAATCGCCCGCAAGTAGCGCTCGAAGCGCTCGGGGTGGCCCCGGTCCCATTCCCATTCGATCATCGGGATGTCCACGAAGGGCATCGTGAAGGCCTGCTCGTATCCGTTGGCATTGCCATAAGTAACCACCCTGTACTGCTGGGTCAGCGGCCACCAGACCTTGGCGTGGAAGTCCCAGATCGTGTTGGGCATCGCGACCTTCAGGCTCTCCCTGCCGAAGGTCAAGGGCACGTCGGTCGTCCGGAAGTGCTCCCGCCGGTAGTCCAGGCCGCGCGTGTTGCCGAAGTACCCCTCTATGGCGTCCGCCGTGAAGCAGGCCTCGAAGGGCCGGCGGGCCTTGTCCTTGGCGTACTCCTCCAACTTGCGCCGCGACACGTCCGCCAGGAACTGGGAGACGCCGGGGTCCTCGTTGACCCGGAAGTTCAACCCCCAGCCCGGCTGGTCGGTACGGTTGTATCCCTCCTGCGCGCGCCAATAGCGCGTGTCGCCGATGTAGCGGATCTGCCCGTTGGCGTCATACACGAGCTTCTTGAGCGTCTCCGAGGTCGGCACATAGCCCCTGGGTTTCTCGCGCTCCTGCTGAACCATCTGCTGCAGCAGCGACATCACCACTTCGTCGCTGGGCCGCTTGGGATCGTTCGAGGGCACCATGCGGAAGTCGTAGCAGCCATGCATGTGCCAGAGGAACCGGTAGCCCTCGCCGAAGTCGCCGGCATCGTCCAGCTTCTTGCCGCGGGCGCTGAGCTGGTGCATCCGAGCATCGTAGCGCTCCAGGCCTGCGTAGTTCAGGTAGCCCTCATAGGTCGGGCGCTTCACGAAGCTCTCGGGAAACAGGTGGTAGTAGCGTTCCATCGCCGAGCGCATGCCCCACGTCGGATCGTGGCGATAGATCACGAAGGAGAAGGGCGCTCGGCTGGGGTTCCGGGCGGCATCCTTCGCCAGGCCGAAGTAGAAGATCACCGAGGTCTGGGGTCCCCTCTGGTCGTGCTGCAGCAGGAACACGCGCGGACCTTGAGAGAGCGGCAGAGCCAGCGTGAGGCCCGCTTGGGGCCCGCTCAGAGCCGACCAGGGATAGATTGAGCACAGGCCGATGCCCGACTCGCAGTCGTACGTGTGCCGGTAGATGCCGCCGGCCTCAATGGTCGCATGCTCCTCGGCGTCGTTGTACCAGGTCCAGCCGGTGAGATCGAGCGGCAGCCGAAAGGCCACGCCCACGGCGCGGTCTCGGCCCGTGGTGTCGCTCACCACTCCGTCCACGCGCAGGCACTCCCGATCGCCCTTGAGGGTCGCCCGAAGCTGCAGTCCTGCCTGCGGCAGCGCGCCCTCAAACTCTAGGTGATCGCCCGCCTTCCGCGCGGCGCCCTCCACGGGCTGATAGATCGCCTCACTGACCTCGACGATGGAGAAATCGTCCAACCAGAGCGTGCCCGTGGACCTGTAGATATCGGCTCGCAGGGACAGGCGGGTGGTCTGCGGCTGAGTGCGGACCTCCCAGGTGAGCTTGTGCCAGACGCCGTCCTGTTTGGGGATCGTGACGCCGACCTGTGTGCGCTTGCCGGTCAGCTTGTTCTTCTCATCGCGCTCCGACACGTACGCGCCACACACCCCGACCTTCTCCCGCCGGAGCCACAGCTCCGCCCGATAGGCCCTGTTCGGCTTAACCGGCACCAGGCAGCCCACGTTGGACGAGCCGGGCTGCGGACCCGGCACCTCCAGCCGAACGGCCGCCTGGCCGCTGTGCGTGATGTCGTGGACAATGGCCTGCCCCTTGCCCAGGCCCCAGCCCTCCCGGCCGGCCTCGAAACCGGGGTTGGGAACGAGGTTCTTGGGCTCCGGCTGGTTGTGGAAGTCTGCAATCGCGAAGCCGCCGGCGCCTCTGAGAGGCAGTTTCGTCTTGCCAATGGCCAGGCCGGTCACCCGCCCCTTCGGCGACAGCTCCAGGCTCAGACCGTCGCCTGTGGCCACTGTGAGGGACTGGGCTGTGGCCATTGACGCCGCCCAGCTCAGCGCCGCAACCGCCAGTATGCATACTCTCTGCACCCATCTCATCGTCCTCACCCCGAGGTTCAGTCCAGCACTGCTCCCGCCGCTCGCGGCGCAGTGCACGTCAATGGAACTCGAACGTGACAAAGCCCTTCGCCTTTACCTCGCCCTGCTCCGACTGATACGGGGCATCGCCGAAGTTCACGATGATGCCGAGCCCAGTGGCAAACCGCGTCTCCTGGACGAGCCGGTCCGGCGTGACGAAACGGTGCGTGGTCATCTCGTGCCCGCCGACCTTCTCCGTAAAGTCGCAAATCGTGTGGTAGCTCTGCAGGATGCGCGGGCCCTTGTTCGCAATCTGCTGCTTGTTGACCACGAAGATCGGCATCCCGCCGTACAGCGTATGCAGGAGATCCCAGTCGTCCCAGTATTGCTGCTGGTCCCACCGGTTCGGCGTGTGGTTCCAGCGCCAGGTCATGAACAGGCTGTCGTGGTAGACGAGCTTGTGCAGCGGCACGCGAATGGCCGGATCGAACTGGTTCTTGATGTACTCCTCGGGCAGTTTGAAGGGCCCGGTGCCCACGTACACGCCGGGGATCCAGCCGAGCCGGGTGAGCGTTAGGCTACCCTCCTGGTAGTGGAGCGCAGAGGCCGCCCAGTCGGCGCCGCCTTCGGAACTGCACACCTGTCCCAGAGACCGCAGGTAGTCGAATAGCTTCAGCCGATTCTCGCGGTCCTGCGTACGTGTGGCGCGGTGCTGATCGGAGTAGCATTCATACAGGGAATGGGCTGTTTCCACATCAATGAACCGCGCGTTGTAGCCGAATTGCTCAATCTGGCCCGGGATCACCTGCTGCATCCAGTGAAGCTGCATCGCCGAGCACCGCTTGAAGCAGCGCACTCGCTTACCCTTGGCCCCTTCGGGAGCGACCCCGGCCTTGGCGCCCACCGGGTATGCGAAGCCGGGCAGCGGGGTGCCGTCGCGGCGGATGAAGCACTCCTCCGGGTAGCCGATGCGCCGATAGTCGTCCTTCGAGCGAGGCGGACCCCAGATCTTGAGCAATTCCGGCCCCGCCACATCGGTGTAGATGTCATAGCGGTTCACCACATACCCCTGCGCCTTAGCCTTCTCGATCCGCGCCTTGGGACCGCTGCAGCTATACAGTGCGTGCCGGATGCCGTGGTCAATCATCCAGTCCAGAACCTCTTCGCCGCGCGATTGGTCGAGGATGTTGATGGCCCCAATAAGGCCCGACACCTGCGGCAGCTCCTTCGCCTTCTCGGCGACCGTGCGGAAGCGGCCGCGGTCCTGCAGATACCGCCGGTAGCGTTTCGCCATCGCCACGTATCCGCCGCGGTCGAACAGGCAATATCGCAGGCGCCGCGGATACCGCAGGTCCTCCATCGAAGCCAGCCATTCGACGCACGGCGTCATGAGCGGCCCCACATCGGTGCGCAGCAGTTGGACGCGGCCCCGGAAGTCGTCTGCCGTCTCAACCAGCATCATCAGGCCCTCGTCGCCCACGACCATCCCACACCACGGCATCAGCCAGCCACCCTGGCCATAGTGATAGGCGCCGATGATGCGGCGTCGCTCAACGTCGGTGACCGGCAGGATAATCCCCTCGTCGGCGGGCAGCACCAGCTCCGCCTCCTTGACGGGAGGCTCGATGGGCTGGGGGTAGATGACGGAGGCATAGCGGCCCTGTCCGTCCGGCTCGAGTGTCACCAGAACCTCGCCCTCGCCTTGAAGCTGAAGCGTGGCTTTCGCCGGCCCGGCGCTGGTCTGCAGCTTGAAGCGGATCCCGCCGGCTTCCGTGACCACATCGCTAACCGTCGTCAGGCTCGCGCCGATGGCCTGCCGCCACGTGCGGTTCGTGCGCAGGTCCTGGAGGTCAAAGGTGCCCAGGCCCTCGTGGAAAGTGAGCTTGATCGTGTCGTTCCGGATGATATGGTCCGGGCCTGGCGCGCTGATCTGCGTTGCGGGGACTTCGACGACACGAATGTCATCGAAGTAAACCTTGGCCGGGCCGTCGTACAGAAACACGGTCAAGTGGATCTGGCCGTGGTCGAGCGACGGCTCGTAGAACCGCGCGCTGACCCTCTTGTCCGGCTGCTCCTCCCGCCAGGCACGCGCCGTGAGAAACGGGCCCGCGGCCTCGATCTCGGCGCGATACCACGCGCCCGGCTTGAGCGGCAGCGGACCGACTTCTCCCAGTGCGCGGAAGTCGGCACCGGATCTGTGGACGACGATCGGGCTCTGCTTGCGCAGATTGATGAAGTAGCTCTGCGTCTCGTCAGCGCGGCAGCCGAGCTTCACGTGGTAATCGCGGGCCTGGGTCTGGATCCGCACCCGCGCCGACACCCGTACATTGCGCCATCCCGGGTCCCCGGCACGAATCGTGCCGCCCTGCTGCGTGTCCAGGAGCAGCACGTGATTCTGAGGGTTATCCGGGTCGGCGACCACCGTCCACTGCCCGGAGCGCCCCTCCCACTGGGGCCCCAAGCCGTGCTCGAAATCATCGCCGAACAGCACCTTCTCCTGCCCCGACAGTGCACCGCACAAGATTACTGTGAAACCGAGCGCAATGAACTGCATACCGGACTATCTCTCCCAAAACGCGTTGTGTTTATCACTTCGCCGCTCGACGGACGGGTCCTCCGGGAGGAGCGCGGCACTTGCGGCACGAAATGATCCGAATGGGCTGGCTGCTGATGGTCAGCCACCGAGGTCAGGGGAGCAGAACGCCATGGGAAAGCTCAGTGTCGGGACCGTCAAGACGGACATCACGCCGCCGGTCGGCACTCCGATGGCCGGCTACGCGGGGCGCGACCACGGAGCCGAGGGTGTTCACGACAACCTATTCGCCCGGGTGGTCGTGCTCGACGATGGGAACACGCAGGCCGTGATCGTCAGTTGCGATTTGATTGACATCTGCCGGGAGGGGCTCGTCGTCCTGGAGGAACTGGTCGCCGACAGCACCGGCCTGCCGCCGGAGGCCCTATTCGTGGCCCACAGCCATACCCACTCCGGCCCGACGACCGCCTACGGCGAGGACGCCGAGAACCGCACGTACCTGGACAACCTCTACGCGCTAATCGCCGGGGCGATCTTCGAGGCGCGAGAGTGCCTGGTGCCCGCGCGCTTCTCCACGGCGGAGCGGCCCGTGCAGTGTGGCGTCAACCGCCGCGAGCGCAAGCCGGACGGCCGGATCGTGCTCGGCGTCAATCCCGAGGGCCCGGTGGACCGCCGGACGGACATCCTGCGCTTCGACGCCGCGGAGGACGGACGGCCCCTGGCGGTGCTGTTCCGTCACGCCTGTCACGGCGTCGTGATGGGCCCCGACAACTACCTCATCTCGGCTGACTGGCCCGGGCCGGCCGAGGCCTTCGTCGAGCGTAACACCGGCGCTCTGGCGGGGTTTCTGAACGGCTGCTGCGGCGACATCAACGCCCACCCGCGGCTCAAGTTCGAGTACGTGGACCTGCTGGGTACACGCCTGGGAGCAGCCGTCGTGCAGGGCCTGACGGAGGCGAGCGAGTCGGTTGAGAATGTGACCTTGCGCTGCCAGCGCCATGATTGCACGCTGCCCGTGGACCCGGTGCCCGCGCTGCCCGACGCCGAGCGCGAGCTGGGGGAGGCCCGGGCGGCGCTGGAGCTGGTGCAGGCGGGCAAGGCGAAGGGCGAGCTCAGCCTGTGGGCCGCCGAGCGCGCCGTGCGCTTCGCCGAGGCCCGCCGGGAGCTGGCCGAGAGCGGAGAGCAGGATGTCGGGCTGCCCTTTCCGATCTCTCTCATCGCGCTCAACGATGTCGCTCTGGTCGGCTATCCGGCGGAGGTATTCTTCGAGATCGGAGAGGCCGTGCGCCAGGGCTCACCCTTCGCGACGACGCTAACCTGCACGCACGTCAACGGCGCAGTAGGGTACATTCCCGTTCGAGAAGCCTTTGAGGAAGGCGGCTACGAGATCAACGCCCGAGCGACCCATCGCGGCCTGGGCCTGAGCCCGGATGCCGCGGAGGCGCTAACCGAGGAATCGCTGCGCGCTCTGAACGAGCTGCGCGCCGCCAACTGACGCAGAGCCCCGGTGAACACCGGTCACCGCGTCCACGTGCACGGGACCAGGCTGTCCTCGTCCGCCTCGGTGCCGTGACTGCCGCCCTTGGACTCACCTGTGCCTACGTCGTGCTGGCCGTGATCGGACAGGAACATGATGCCGTAGCCCAGCCCGGTCAGGTGGGCCGTCAGCCGCTTCAGCGCTGCGTCGGTCTCCCGCAGCTTGGGCAGGACCTTCGGCGAAGACGGGCCGAACTGGTGGAACACGTCGTCGGTGGTGCCCAGTTGAGCGATCAGGAAGTCGGGCCGCTCCTCGGCCGCCATTCGCCGGATCACGTCTGCCAGCTCCTCGTCCGATTTGTGCTCCGAGCGCCCCCAGACGTCGGCGCAGCGCCCCAGAAGCTCCGAGCCACTGTAGCCCGGTAGTCCAATCCCGGCGCTCCTGCGCCCTCGGGCCCGCAAAACGTCAAAGAGGGTCTCGCAGCCGAAGTCGTCCGTGAAGGCGCCCACGCCGTGCACCGACTTGTCGGCCCCCGCGACCATCGTCGCGAAGTTGACCGGCGTAATGGTCGGCATCACCGCCCGCAGGACGAGGCTGTGCTTCGCATGCAGCGAGTCGAGGAACGGCATCTCGCTGTGCCACAGGTTCCAGGCGAACAGCCCTAGCGCGTCGGGCGCCAGAATCGCAACGCGCTCGCAGCCGGCCAGGTCGTCCACGATCTCGCCGATCGCCTTCCCGGTGGCCTGCGCCGGCGCCGGCAGCTCCAGCACGGCTGCGACGGTCGGCGCGACATCGGTCATCGAATGCTCTGCGTGGGACAACGTGGATGCCTCCTGATGCCGGGCGTTGCCTCAGCCGCTCTGTTCGCCGTCACCGTCTGCCGACCTCCGTACGCCGAACGAAGGTCTCACCCCTCGCTGGGCGGAAACGCCACAAGTCAACCCTTCGCGCGGCTCCGACGCGGTGGGGCGTGGATCGAACTTGAATCATCCGCAAACCGATGGAGGTACGCCTTGGATGGCACAACTGGCACTTCTGGGCGGCGAGAAGACGGTAACTGCGTCTGCACTCCCATGGCCTCACGTGTGGGACGAGGAGATCGAGGCGGTCGGCGCGGCGCTGCGGTCGGGCGACACGCACGCGCTCTGCGCGGCCGACGGGCAGGGGCCGGTCAGGGACTTCGAGCAGCGCTTTGCCGAGAAGATGGGCGTGAAGTACGCGATCACCACCTGCGCCTGTGGGGCCGCGCTGCACACCGCCCTCATGGCCGCCGGCGTGCAGGCCGGCGACGAAGTGATCGCTACGCCGTACTCCTGGGGCCAGACGGTAAGCTGCATCCTGCATGCCCTGGCGGTGCCGGTCTTCGCCGACATTGACCCGCTCACGTACACGATGGACCCGGCGACCATCGAGGACAAGATCACCGACCGAACGAAGGCGATACTTCCCGCTCACCTGTACGGCCATCCGGCCGACCTTGACCCCATCATGGACATCGCCCGGCGGCACGGTCTGAAGGTGATCGCCGACACCGCGCAATCGTGCGGCGCCAAGTACCGGGGCCGATACGCGGGCTCGATCGCCGACATCGGCTGCTTCTCCATCGGCTCCGGCAAGCAGATCATCGGCGGCGAAGGCGGCGTGCTCGTCACCAACGACGAGCAGACCTACCAGCGCGCCAGCCTCTACGGAATGCATCCCGCCCGCCATCGGCACGACCTCACCGATCCCGCCCTGCAGGCCTGGTCCGACAGTCTGATTTACACCTACCGCATCCACCCCCTGACCGCCGTCATCGCCAACGTGATGCTTGATCGCATGGACGACCTGAACGCCGCGCGCCGCCGCAACAATGAGCGGATCTCAAGGGCTCTGGAGGACTTCCCGGGCCTCCAGCCCGTACACGTGGCGCCTGGCTGCGAGCACGCCTATCACATCTACTCGCCGACCTACGTCGCTGACGAAGCCGAGGGACTGACGCGGGACACGATTATGGCCGCGCTCCAGGCCGAGGGCGTCGGCTGCGGCCCCGGCTATGTGCGGAAGCCGATTCATCTGCGCCGGGTGTTCCGGGAGAAGCAGTACTTCTTTGGCCGGGGCATCCCCTGGTCGCTCAAC
>JALGUG010000287.1 GCA_029820995.1 Candidatus Zipacnadia bacterium | reverse complement strand
CAGCAACTCCTTCGTCGCAATTGGCGTGCCGCATTCGGGATACGAGTACCGGGCCGGCGAGTGGTGTTCGCTGAAGGACCTGCACGGCAAGGTCGGACTGGAGCTGATGATCACATCCGAAGGCGGTCTCTTGCTCCGCAAAGGGCCTGGTCAGCCGGAGTACTTGCTGGCTGCAGACCCGGAGTTGGGCGCACCGCGAGCCGTTTGCGTATCCCGGGATGGCCAGACGCTCGTGCGGGCAGCAGCAACTGATGACGCTGCCAAGGGGCACATGGCAATCAAGCTCGAGTACTTTGAGGGGGGCGAAATCATCCGAACGGTTACGGACAGCTTCGATTATGACCCTTTCACTGGAAGCATGATCCGCCGCCAGTGAGCCGGCTCAGGGCCAGAAGGAGTACGTGTGTGTGCCGGTGGCGATGGCGTACAGGACCCACAAGCAGCCGGTCACGATATCGCCGAGGATCAGGCCGAAGGCGAGCGGCATCAGGGCCCGCGTGCCGCTCAAGCCGGAGTAGTGCTGGGCCAGAGTCCGCATGAGCCACGCCTCGAACATGGGAAACCACATGTGGGACATGTACCAAGTCGTGGACAGCGCGAACCCCATGGGATGCAGCGGCCACCAGAGCGCGCGAGTGCGGATGATCATGATGCCGTAGTACACCACGAAACCGATGACGACGGCATATAGGCGACCAAACTGAATCGGCGTCGGGTGCATGACCCACCGCTGGAGTTGCCGCCAGGCCTCCTGGCAAGACCAGGGCATCCAGCGCGCCCAGTCCATCCCCAGACCATGACGGTATCCCAGGAACAGCACGAAGAAGAACGACAACCCGACGCCCACCGGAACCATGGCCATGGACGCCAGCAGCATCCGCCGCTGGTCGCCGCCCACGCGCCCCTGCAGGAACAGGCCCTCGAACTGGTGCGGGAAGGGGATGTTGCGCATCCCGCGGGTGAACGAAAAAAACAGCGAGAGCGACGTCATATTCTGAATGCCCAGCACGTTCAGCCCCAGGATGTTGCCCTGCATGACGGTGGGGCCGAGGCGCTCGATCTCATGCGTCGGCATGCCCATCTCGGCGCGGATCCGGCCGATGATGAGCGTCATTATGTAGTATTGCACGAAGAATCCCACCGCCACCAACAAGGCCATCTTCTGAGCCATGCCGACGCCGACCACGTACACAAACCCCGCCAAGAACACCAAGAACGCAGTCCGGTACCGCAGGGGTTCACCCTCGTCCACGGCTCCCCCCGCTAGGCCTACGATCCGGCGCCACACACGCACAAAGTACGGCCGGGCGGCCACGAGCGCGAAGGCCAGAAGGGCCAGGTACCCGCCGAAGGACTGCTCCTTCATGTACGGAAACTCGGGCGTCTGATTCAGCCCCAGCCAGGAGCAAGCGATGGCCTCCGACTTCCAGAACAGGTGGAAGAACCAGAGCGAGAAGCTAAGCTCGGTCGGGAGCAGCAAGCCCAGCCCGACGATGAACGGGTACGAGCAGAGCTGGAACCGACCAATGGCGTTCCAGGGACGCCCGACGAAGAACCGCTGCAGGTTGATGGTCTCCGAGGAATTGAGCTTCACCGGGATCAGCGGAACCGTCGGCACCAGGGCATGAAGGCCGTTGAGCGTGTTGACGAACACTGCCAATCCGACGCCGATCCAGAACATGGGATGCCGCGTCACCGGAACGCGCGGCCGACTCAACTCGTACGGGAGCTGGACGATCGGGAAGCCCATCTTCTCCCGATCCAGCCACCGGCGACGAAACAGCACTGCCAGTCCGGCCGGCCCCGCCCAGAGGGCAGTGTAAAACAGCCACCAGCGGATGACGGGCCCGATCCAGACCCGGTAGTTCCGCGGGTCGAAAATGCTGCTGTCCCCCAGCCACAGGCGGTCCAGGGCCGCCTCGTCGCTCACGGTCATGCTCTCCGGCACGTAGCTGAGGAACAGGTCCTCCCAGTGATTCTCGGGCGTGGCGAAGCGGTGAGCCCCCTGGATCGTCGCGAAGGTGGTCTTCATCGTGTCCAGGCCGCCCCCGCACGTGCACACAGCCAGCATGATGAAGAACGCGAGCTGCTCGGCCGGTGAGAAGGCGTAGCGGGGGGCCCACTTGTTTAGAATGCCGTTGGCCAACCGCAGTAGGAACAGCAGGAACACGACATTGTAGTAGAGGGAGACGACCGTCGGCCCTTCGATCGAGCGGGGCCCCTGGAGCTGCGCCAGGAAGTAGGCATTCAGGGGAGCGACGAGCAAGGCGATGACGACCACGCGCAGCGTGACGCCTCGCGCGCGGTGGCCCCAGGTCTCCTCGGCCGATCGGGCAATCTCGGACTGTTTGGTGGAAGGGCTGTCCAACGATCGCACCCTCATGCAGTACAACGGCGGCGCCTTTCCCCGCCGAGGGTGCGAAGTCCTCGCGAGGCGGCGACGATCAGCGTTCCTTCAGGCGGGAAGTGACCTTGAACTTGATGTTGGGCACTTCGGGCCAGCGCCGTTTGCAGGTCGGGCAGACAACAATGCCCCGCGTCCCGTTGGCCGGGCGCTGCACAACGCCCTTGCACATCGGATAGGGGCAGAAGCCATTCACAATTCGTCGCGCCCGGTTCCAAACTTTGACCAGCGAAGACACGGCGAGACTCAGGAAGATGGCCAGAATCACGAACATGATTGCCGCCCGCACGAGCTTGGCTTCCACTACTGCGAGCACAACCCACGCCGCCATGCCACCCACCAGCAGAGCAATGAATGGCGTCAGCACGTCAGCCTTTGTAGTGAGCGCACCCATCGCCTTCAACATCGCGCACACCCCCTTGACCTGAACTCAAGCACTTCCTGTCAAGCAACGCTACTGTTGAGTGTGCTCTTCGACGCACCCCGTCGTTTACCTGCCGGGCCGACACTGCGAAAGCGGCCCTGTGCCGGGCCTACCGGGCTTCCGTGCCTTTGTCCGTCTCGCCAGGTCTGACCTCGGGTTTCGGCGGCCCCGGTCGCCCACCGATGCGATGCTCCTCGCCGCGGGCCAGTCGCTTGATGTTGGGGCCGTGGCGTGCGATGGCTACGCCGGCCACGACGCTGCCGGCGATGAGATTGGCCAGTCTCGTGCCGGCGGGTGCCGGCAGCTTCAGGACCCACTCGAACAACACAAAGGTGAGGGGCACACAGAGGCAAGCGGCGATAGAACCGACTGAGACGTACCGCGTGGCCACGATGATGATGATCCAGACACCCAGGCAGCTCAGACCCACGCGCCAGTCCAGGACCAGCAGAACCCCCAGACTCGTGGCAATGCCCCGCCCGCCACGGAAGAACAAGAACGGGCTAAAGCAGTGGCCGAGGACGGCGGCAACGCCAACGATGGGAATCCACCAATCAGCCGCCTCCAAGATCAGAGCAAACAGCGGCCCCAGCGCACCCTTCCCGGCATCGAGCACCAAGACGCCCAGGGCCGCTTTGCCGCCCAGAGTGCGATACACGTTCGTGGCGCCGATGTTCCCGCTGCCGTGCTCACGAACGTCAATCCCCTTGCTGACCTGGCCCCACCACAGCCCAATCGGCAGCGAACCCAGGAAGAAGCCCAGCACGAAGGTCAGCGCCTCGGTCATGATCTCCTACGCCCCCGCGACGAGCGCTCCCCGCCGGGTCGCGCTCGCCGCCGCTCGCGCTGCCGCACCAGAACACGCAGCGGGGTCCCTCGGAATCCAAAGGCCCGTCGCAGTTGATTGACTAGATAGCGCTCGTACGACCAGTGCATGAGCGCAGGATCGTTGACGAACAGCACGATGGTGGGGGGCCGCACCGTGGTTTGCGTGCCGTAGTAGATCTTCAGTTGGCGACCCTTGCGCGTGGGCGGAGGCCTGCGGTCCACCGCCTCCATGATGAACCGGTTCAGTTCGCCGGTGCTGATCCGCTTCTCGTACTCGCGGGCCGCGCGCACAGCCGTGTCCAGGATCCGGTCCACGCCCCAGCCCTCAGTCGCAGAGCAGAGAACCAGGTCGGCATAGTCGAGGAACACCAACCGGCTGCGGGCCGCCCGCTCAAAGTCTTGCTCCAGCACGCGACGATTGCGAGCCGTCAGCTTCTCCTCGTTGCGCGCCTCCACGCGGGCGAGCATCAGGTCCCACTTATTGCCCACCAGCACGGCGGCCCGACCCGCCTCGTGGGCGAAGCCCGCAATCCGCTGATCCTGCTCCACCACGCCCTCGCACGCCTCGAGGACTACCAGAACAACATCGGCCTCTTCGATCGCTCGAATAGCGCGTAGGTTGCTGTAGTACTCAGTGGACGCCTTGACCCGGGCCTTCTTGCGCAGGCCCGCTGTGTCCACCAGGACGAAGTCCTCGCCGCCCATCGCGAATTGCGTGTCTACAGCATCCCGAGTCGTTCCGGGTTCCGGGCTAACGATCACTCGTTCCTCGCCCACAATCGCGTTGAGCAACGAGGACTTGCCCACGTTGGGTCGCCCCACGATGGCGATGCGGGTCGGCCGCTCGGCAGCTTCCAGCTCCGGCTCCGCCGGTGGGAGCAGCGGCTCCAGCGCCTCCTCCAACTCCAGGACCCCGTCCCCCTGCAGTGCGGAGATGTCCACGGGCGCACCCAGGCGTAGGTCCAGAAAAGGTTCACTGTCAGCCGCGCGAGGCTCCATCTTGTTCGCCACCAGCACGTACGGCTTGCCGCTGCGGCGCACCAGATCCGCGATCTCGTGGTCCAGCGAGACGGGCCCCTCCCGACCATCCACCATGACGATGAGAACATCCGCCGCCTCCAGGGCCCGCAGCGCTTGGCCTTCCACCGCGCTCCACAGCGCTTCCTCGTCGCCACCAGCCAGTCCCCCCGTATCCACCAGCAAGGCGGGGCGGTTCGCCAGCTCGACCCGCGCATAGAGCCGATCCCGGGTTACACCCGGCTGATCCTCGACCACAGCCACACGCTTGCCGGCCAGCCGATTGAACAGCATGGACTTGCCCACATTCGTGCGACCCACAATCGCCACCACCGGAATTGCCATGGGTCTCAGAACCACTGGCCACGAGGTGCCAAACGCCCCGCGCACGGGGCCGCAACGCTAGAGCGCTTGCTCACCGCGTTCGCCGGTTCGGATGCGCACCGCTTCCTCGATCGAGTACACAAAGATCTTGCCGTCGCCGATCTCGCCGGTCCGGGCGCTGTCCGCCAAGGCCTTAACCACATCCTCCACACGACTGTCCGCCACCACGACCTCGACCTTAATCTTGGGCAGTAATGTGACCACGTACTCCGTGCCGCGGTACTTCTCCGTCCGCCCTTTCTGCTGGCCGCAGCCGCGGACCTCGGAGACCGTCATCCCAATAATCCCGATGGCGCTGAGCGCCTCCTTGATGGCGTCCAGCTTCAAGGGCCGGGTAATGCATTCGACCTTCTTCATGGCGCAGCCTCGCTGTCAGGTGGTGCCTTGGGACTTCGATGACTCAGGGGGTGTTTCCTGCCGGAGGACACATATC
>JALGUG010000286.1 GCA_029820995.1 Candidatus Zipacnadia bacterium | reverse complement strand
CGATCCGTACGAGGTCGGGTATCACGTCGCGCGGCTCTATCGCGATGACGCGTACGTCAGCTTTGTGCCCACGTATCCGCGGTTCCTGCCGGAGCTGGCGCCGCTCCAGGAGCGCAATTCGCGGCCGCTGCGGCGCGTGCTGCCGCCACATCCAGCCGAGGTCCCGGATGTGCCGCTCGGCGTAATTGCGCCGGTGGCGAACGCGGAGGTGACCGTGACGGAGAAGGGGTTCACGCGCACACGGACGCGGCTGCTGGACCGGGTGTGGCAACTGCCGTGCGACCTGGGTACGCCGTGGCTCAGGGCCGAGCCGCCCGGGGAGGGCGAGGCGGATCAACTGCGAGCCCAGTGGGAGCGGGCGCTGACCATCGGCCGGCCGGAGGGGGCAAAGATCATCCTGCCGGTCTCAGTGGCGGGCGGTCCAGCCTGGTACGAAGATGTTTGCCGGCGGCTCGGGGAGCAAGTGCAGGGCTGGGAGATAGTGGCCGACGGCGAGTGGGTCGCGGCGGGGGACAAGTGGAAGTGGCAGACCGAGGTCAGCGCGGCGCAACTGGCCGCCCGCGTCAAGGAGTGGCGCGAACGCCGCCCGAAGGCCTTCAGTGCTGTGGGGCGGTTCGCACTATCGGAACTCGACGAGGCGCGAGCCTGTGTCCGGGCCGGCGAGCCGTCGGCGATCGTACTGTATGCAACACTTGGCAGCGATCCCGCGGTTTCACCGGAGGAGCTGATGCGCCGGCGCATCAGGCCCTGGCAAGCAGAACTGGCGCAACTGACGGAGGGCAAGTGCGCCACCTGGCTTGACCTGGCGGCTCCGCCCGGCATGTCGTCGGACGAGGCGGCGAGTCTGCTGCTGCGAGCGTTCCTCGCGGCGCCGCCGGGGGTAGTGTGCTTCTGGCACCCGGCTGTGGCGAAAGCGGGCGGCCTGCTGGATGAGCACTACGACCCAACGGCGTGCTACTTTGCGCTGCAGTCTCTCGCTACGGTTCGCGCGGCGCGGCCGGCGGTTGAGGCGGACGGCAGCGTGCGCGTCACGGCGGCCAGGGCGGGCGTGACCGGCGAGGGCCTGTTTCGAGATGCGAAGGGGCGGCACTGGGCCTACCTACGGTGCGCGAAACCCGGTCCGGCGGGCCAAACGGCCACCGTGCGGCTACTGCGGCGAGCCAGGGCACGTGTGCGCCTGCTGGACCCACTGACGGGGACGGTTCAGGACGCCGAGTGTCAGGCCAAGGGGGAGGATCTGATAGTCTCTGGCGTGCGTCTGTCGGATGCTCCGCTGGCGGTGATCGTGGGCGACGAGTAGAGGTGGTTTCATGACCACTACGACCAACGACAATCGCGCCTGAAGGCGCTCCCACGGTGGTTATCAAGCGACCCCCGGTGTGCGCCGGGCGAGGCTACTCCCCGGCGGGGCGGTCGCG
The DNA here is from genome assembly GCA_029820995.1 of Candidatus Zipacnadia bacterium. Lineage (GTDB taxonomy): Bacteria > Armatimonadota > Zipacnadia > JALGUG01 > JALGUG01 > JALGUG01. Next base: position 4,075 of record JALGUG010000286.1, on the reverse strand, counting down.
CCAGGCGAGGGCGCCGGCCCACTGGCGCTGGAACTCCCACAGTCGGCGGTGAAGATCGCGGACGAGGTCCGGTTCGCGTGCCGCGAGGTTCGTGCGTTCCTGCGGGTCGGCGTCGAGGTCGAAGAGCTCGTTCGGCTTCTCGCCGCGATTGTCTATGAACTTGTGTTGGGCCGTTCGGATCGAGGCGCGCAGGCCGAAGGCGCCGTTGAAGACGCAGTCCCGCACGCGGTCCTCTTCCCCTTGAGCCAGCCGGGCCAGACTGAGGCCGTCGAGCCGGTCGAGCGCGGCGATGTTGTCAAAGCCGTGCTGGCCCTTGCGCGGCGGGATCGGGATGCCGCAGAACTCGAGGAGCGTGGGCGCGAAGTCCGTGTTCTGGACGAGGGCGAGGCTTTCCTGACCGGGCGGGATGACGCCGGGCAGGCGCATGATCCAGACCATGCGGGCCAACTCCTCGTAGACCGGCACGTTGAACTTGCGGATGGTGCCGTGGTCGCCAAAGGGTTCACCGTGGTCGGAGAGGGCGATGACCAGGGTGTCGTCCGCCACTCCCAGTCGGTCCAGCGCTTCCAGCACGCGCCCAACCATCTCATCCGTGTGCGTCACGTCGCCCAGGTAGAGCTTCAGGATGTGCTCGATGTCGCCCGGTTGAGCCCAATCAATCTCCGGACCCGGCGGCATCGGGATGTAGCGCTCGTGCTGGTCGGCGCCGTACATCTCGTAATAGGGGGAAGGCGGCGCCCAGGGCTCGTGGGGCTCGAAGCTGTCTATCCACAGGAAGAACGGCTGCGTGTGGTTTCCCTGCAGCCACTCCAGAGCGGAGTCGAAGAGCAGCTCCGGGCAGGTCTTGCCGTAGCGCCGGCGCGCCAGCTCGCGGCCCTTGAGCGTGTTGCGGTAGAACTGCTCCTCCTTTTGGGCAATGCGGGGCGGGAAGTACGCGTGGGAGGTATCGGGCTCGAAGTCGAAGTCATCGTGGCGATGGCACTTGCCCACGTCGAAGAACTGGAAGGTATCAAAGCCCCGATCGAGCGCGGCGCCGCGGTTCATGGGCGCATCACTGAAGCAAGCTGTGACATACCCGGCGTCACGCAAGAGCTCGGCGACGTGCATGTCGTAGCTGCGCAGGGGGCACCAGGGGCGGTTGGTCCAGGTGTAGCACCCGCTGACCAATGCGGTGCGGGAGGGCACCGTGACGGGGTACTCGGCATAGGCGCGCTGGAAGATGATGCCGTCGGCTGCGAGGCGGTCGAGATGGGGCGTTTTCACCTGTGGATGGCCCCCGCAGCCCATGGTGTCGGGCCGCAAGCTGTCCAGCATCAGAACGACGATGTTCATGTCGTGCCTCCGTGGGATGGGCGGATAGGGCATGATGGCGACAGAGCGACGATCGCGCCTAAAGGCGCTCCGCTAGGGCCCATGAAACAGCTTCTAGGGGTTATGCTGCGCGGCGTCAAGCTCCTGCGGTCGCGACCGGCTCCGGGAACCATCGGGCTGCACCGTCTCCAGTTGGTACCAGGACCCGCCAAGGGCGTGGAGGTGCCAGTGGTAGACGTGGTCCCGGGCGTCGGCCGGAATGAGCTGCTCGTTGGCTCTGGAGTATGGCCCGGCGCGGTTCGGCGCCTGGTATACGTTGAAGCCGGCCAGCAGGCCATCCAGAGCCGACCGCCAGGTGAGCGTCCGCTGCGGTCCCTGCGTGCGGACCGCGAGATCGGCCGTCCAGACGACCGTGGGGCCACCCGGTGAGGCGTCGAGATCGCCCGTGACCACGCCATAGCCGTACTCGCTGTCGTAGCCGGTGGGGCCCAGGTCGCTGGCGCCATTACGCAGGACCTGGCGGACCTGCTCCGGGGAGTAATCGGGGTGCCGAGCCAGGATTAGAGCAGCCAGGCCAGAGACGAGCGGGGCGGAGAAGGACGTGCCCTGGTTGCTGTCCCAGTCGGCCGCGCCGGGGTCGACTTCTGCCGAGCCCAGAAAAGCATAGCTGGCCGCATCGGCGACGCTCCACACGGCGGCGCCGGAGATGAACTCGCCGGGGGCGACGACGTCCAGTTCCTCATCTGAGTTCGCCCAACTGGAGAAGGATGAGCGCTGGTCCTCGTCATTGATCGAGCCGACCGCAATTGTCTCCGGGAAGGCGGCCGGCACGTCCAGCCCGCCGGTGTAGGTCCAGCCGGACTCGGGATCGGAGGCGCCCCCGGAGTTCCCGGCGGAGCAGACGATGACGCAGCCCCTGGCGGCCGCGTACTGCACGGCCTCGTGCAGCATCTGATTGCCGGTCGCGTCGTACTCCGGGTGCGTCGGATCGTTGGTGGCGCCCCAGCTCGTGTTCAGTACGTCAGCGCCGTTGTCGGCGGCGTACATGATGGCATCATAGCCGTCAATGCCGTAGCCCACGCCCTCGGCGTCAATCATCCGCAGCGGCATGATGCTGCAATCGTAGGCAACGCCGGCGTACCCCCCCTCCCCGGCGAACCAGTAGCCGGTGTCGGGGCAGATATTGTTGGTGACGGCCGCGGCGATGGTCGCTACCAGAGTCCCGTGCGACACTCCAATGTCGGCGCCGCCGTAGTCGTCGTTGTCAATGAGGTCGCCGACGGAGGGGTCGCCCCCCTCGAAGCCGACAACGTAGATGGGATCGTCGGGATCATCCCAGACCCAGTAGCCGCCGCCGGCGAATACGTCCGGGTTGTTGTCGTCACTGTCGGCGCCGGGCTGTCCAGGCTCGGCTGGAGTGCCGGCGTTGGCGGCAGCCGCTTCTTCGGCGCTGCCCGGACCCTCGCCGACATCCGTGCCGCAGAAGTCCCAACCGTGAATGTCGTCAATGTAGCCGTTGCCGTCGTCGTCCAGGCCGTTCACGGTCTCGTGCGGGTTGGTCCAGACCTTGTTGACCTCCGGATCGTCGGGGCCGGTGCTGAGGTGGTGGACGTCGGGGTGATCAAAGTCGAGGCCGCTGTCGAGGACGGCGATGACGATGCTGGGAGAGCCGTGGGAGAGGCTCCAGGCCTGCTCGACGCCGATACGGAACAGACCCCACTGCTGACAGATGAGGTGGGCGAAGAACAGATCCATGCAGCAGTCCGGATCGAGCAGGTCAACGGCGCAGGCCTGTACACAGGGCTCGTCGGCGTAGGGCGGCATTTGCGCCCAGGGGTCGGCGGTCGAGAGGTGGGCCTGGTGGAGGCGCAGTATGGGGTCGCGGCCGGCAGTTTCGACGCCGGGCAATTGCCGCGCACGGGCGGCAACCTGTTCGGCAGTGCTTCCGGGCGGCACGGGTATTGTCGTCCACCTGGCCCCGCGCCGCACCGGCCCGAGGCGCAGCCCGGCGCGCGCCGCACGCTTCCGAAGGGGCTCTGCTGCGGCGCCCGCCGCCAGCTTGACAATGATGTGGCTTCGGGCATATCTGGGCGCCGCGGGGTCAAAGCGGAGCGGCTTCTGACGACGCGAGAGCCACGGCCGCGGCAATGCGCGCTTGGGCTGCGGCGCCTGGGCGAAGGCGCACGCCGCCGTAACGAAAGCCACGAGAGCCGTCAGCCATCTCAACCGGCGTAGGGAACGCACGGTACTCCTCCGGAATGACGCAAGGACGTCTTCGTCAAACGCAGCGGCCAGACCTGCCGAGCTGCGCAGTATCTCTGCCGACACCGAGAAAGGGTCGTCGGACCCACTGGATGGTCTATTCCGGGGCTTCTGCGGCGTGTGAGCGGGGGCGAATGAGGGCCAAGAGTTGCGAATGGATCGCGGGGGCAGCGGCGAGGAGCGGCGGTCCGAGGTCACGCACCGGAAAGCTCAAGAGGCTCTCGACCGGCGCGCCCGTCAGATCGCTAACCAGCGCTCCGGATTCTCGCAGGATGGCCAGGGCGGCGGCGATGTCCCACAAATGGTGGCTCTCCTGAAAGCACCCAACGAACGCCCCGTCGGCCACGCGCACGAGATTGATCGAGGCTGCGCCTGTGGAGCGCAAATGTAGCGGGCCATCAATGAAGTACCTCAGATGCACCTTGGAGGAGACGCCGAGGAGCTGGTTGCGTTCCGCGTGGCTCTCGCGGCTCACCACAATCGGCCGGCCATTGAGCGCGGC
>JALGUG010000045.1 GCA_029820995.1 Candidatus Zipacnadia bacterium | reverse complement strand
CCGCCGAAGTTGTATCGCTCGTAGGCCTGATAGAAGAATCCGGGGACGCTCGTCCTAATCCCGTCCGGCCCCGTGAAGTGGCCCATCACCTCAATGTCGGCGGGGTCGAAAGGATTGTCATAGGTCGCCGCAAGGTCGAGGTCCAGCTCCAGCACCTCAAAGCGCGGAATCTGGTCCGCGCTGGCCGTAACCGCGCGCAGAGCCAGCGGCTCTGCGGACGCCAGTTCCACACGCACGTTTTCGCCCGGCTCAACGACGCGCTCTTTCACCCCGGCCATCACCTCCGGCGTCAGCGGCTTGATTGTCAGTCCGAATTCGCGGCGCACCCCGGCCTTGAGGACCTGACTGTCACTCAGCGCGAAATGAGCCTGGAAAGCCTCCATCTTGAATTGCCGATTGTCTTGCAGGCTCACGCCCCTAAGGCCCCGACCATCAGGGAAGAACCGCACTCCGTAGCCGTCCCCCAGGGTCCAGCCGAACCACTGCACGGCCGACGCCCCGCTCAAGTGGTAGCGCCGGGGCAGCTCCGCGGGGAAGGGCTGTTTGGCTACGAACCGCCCATCGCTGGTGTAGTACGATCCCGCACCGGCAGTTTGGTCGGTCGCCACGTCAACGAACACGACGACGCGCTCGGTTTCCAGGTCCGCTGTCGGCTCGAGGGCATAGCGCAGCACCAGGCCTTCGTCCGTGGCCTCCACCGTTTGCTCGAACTTCACCGGCTTTCCCTCGGCCGGGAACTGTCCCTCGAAGAACCGCCTGCCCCCCTCCTGCCGTCGCTCCACCTGCATCGTTCCCGGGTCAAGCTGGGTCCCGTACCGTCCCTGCCAGCCGGGCTTGACCAGCGACAGAGCTACGTTCTGGGCGACCACGCGGCCGGCGACCCGAACCTCACTGACGCCGCCGACTTCATTGAGCTCAAACGTGAGCTGGGCCAACGCCGGCAGCCCGCTGAAGACTAAGAGCGCCATTACAGCTCGTCGCATGCGTGCACCTTTCGATCGGATCAGTGCCCCAATCGTCAGGCCGACTTCGCCTTGAACTGTGGTAAGACCCGGCGCAGGCACTGCCCCGTGTGAGAGGCGGCAACGCCGGCCACCTCTTCCGGCGTGCCCTCGGCCACCAAGCGCCCGCCTTCGTCTCCGCCCTCGGGACCCAGGTCAATCACGTGGTCCGCGACTTTGATCACGTCCAGATTATGCTCGATGACCACGACCGTATTGCCGGCCTCGACCAGGCGACCCAGCACTGCCAGCAGCTTCTCGATGTCGGCAAAGTGCAGCCCGGTCGTGGGTTCGTCCAGGACGTACAGCGTCCGCCCCGTCTCGACCTTGGACAGCTCCTTGGATAGCTTGACCCGCTGGGCTTCCCCACCGGACAGGGTCGGCGCAGCCTGCCCCAGCTTGATATAGCCCAAGCCGACGTCCTCCACGGTCTTCAAGATTCGCTTCACGCGTGGCACATTGCGGAAGTGCTCCAACGCCTCCTCGACCGTCATATCCAATACTTCGGCGATGTTTTTGCCGCGGTAGCGCACCTGCAGCGTCTCGCGGCTATACCGGGTCCCCCCACACACCTCGCAAGTCACGTACACGTCCGGGAGGAAGTGCATTTCGACCTTCTTGTGCCCGTCACCCTCGCAGGCCTCGCACCGTCCGCCACGCACGTTGAACGAGAACCGGCCGGGCGAATAACCTCGCATCCGGGCCTCCGGAGTCATGGCGAACAGGTTGCGGATCATCTGGAATATGCCCACGTACGTCGCGGGGTTCGAGCGCGGTGTGCGGCCAATGGGCTCCTGGTCCACGCTCACCACTTTGTCGAAGTTCTCCACGCCCTCCAGCCGCTCGTGCCGGCCCGGCTTCACCGCCGACTTGTACAGCCGCCGGCAGAGCGCCTTGTACAGCGTCTCGTTGACCAGCGTGCTCTTCCCAGAGCCCGACACGCCCGTCACGCAGGTGAGCAGGCCTATCGGGATCTTCACATCCAGATTCTTCAGGTTGTGCTCCGTCGCCCCGCGGATCACCAGGTACCCGTTGTCCGCCTGGCGGCGTACTCGGGGAACGCGGATCTCGCGCTCACCCCTCAGATACTGCCCCGTCAGCGAACCCCGATCCTCCAGCAGGCTCGGCACATCGCCCGCATGCACGATTTCCCCGCCCTGCGTTCCGGCTCCCGGCCCAAACTCCACCACATAGTCCGCCGAGAGAATCGTCTGAGCGTCATGCTCCACCACAATAACCGTGTTGCCCAGGTCGCGCAGACGAGTCAGCGTTTCCAGCAGGCGACCGTGGTCTCGGTAGTGCAGCCCGATGCTCGGCTCGTCCAGCACGTACAGCACGCCCGCCAGCCCGGACCCGATCTGCGTCGCCAGGCGAATCCGCTGGGCCTCGCCGCCCGATAGCGTCGGCGCCGCACGGTCCAGGGTCAGATACCCCAGCCCCACGTCGGACATGAACTGCAGACGCGACCGAATCTCCTTGAGCAGTTGCTCCGCGATCACCGCCTGCGAACTGGTGAACTTTAGTTCGGCAAAGAACTCGCCGGCCTCGTCTACCGACAGACGGGCCACCTCCGCAATTGTCTTGTCCCCGACCCGCACTGCCGCGCTCTCCGGCCGCAGTCGCGAGCCGCCGCAGGCCGGGCATGGCGCCGCGCTCACGAACTTGCTGTAGAATTCCTTCTGTCCCTTCGCCCGCGTCTTGCGGTAGTTCCGCTCAGCCTGCGGGATCAGGCCCTCGTACGTGCGCCGGTACTTGTATGACTTGCCCCTCCCCGTCTCATACTCGAACTCAATCTCCTCGTCGCCGCAGCCGAACAGCAGGCTATGCTGCTGGTCGGGCGTCAAGTCCCGCCACGGCGTGTGCAGGTCAAAGCCCAGATGTTTCGCCAGACCCTTCAATAGGTGCCGGGCGTGCAACGTTGTCGCATTGCCCAGGATCTCCAGCGCACCATCCGCAATGGACCGGTTCGGATCGGCCACGATCAGCCCGGGATCCATCTCCATCTTCGTGCCCAGACCATTGCACTCCGGGCACATGCCCTGCGGTGAGTTGAACGAGAACATCGCCGGCGAGAACTCCCCGTAGCTGCGACCACACCGGGGGCAGGCGAAGTTCTCCGAGAAGAGCTGCTCTTCCCCGCCCGCAACCGCGACCAGGCTACCTCCACTCTGCGCCAGCGCCGTAGCCACCGAGTCGGCCAGGCGCGACCGGACCTTCTCTTTCACCACCAGCCGATCTACTACGATCTCCACATCGTGCCGTAGGGACTCATCTAGCCGCAGCCGTTCGCTGAGGTCGTGGATCTCGCCGTTGATCCGCACGCGCGCGAACCCCTGGCGCCGCGCGTCGCCCAGCAGGTCCTTTAGACTCCCGCGCTTCGATTGTGCCATGGGGGCCAGGATTTGCAGCCGTGTGCCCTCGCCCAGCGACATCAGGCGGTCCACGATTTGATCCTGTGTCTGCGACGCAATCGGGATCTCGCACGTGTGACAATAGGGCGTGCCGACCCGCGCGAACAGGACCCGCAAGTAATCATGGATCTCCGTAATCGTGGCCACTGTGGACCGCGGGTTGCCCGAACCAGCCTTCTGCTCGATGGAGATCGCCGGCGAGAGGCCCTCAATATGGTCAACCTTCGGTTTCTCCATTCGGTCCAGAAACTGCCGCGCGTAAGCCGAAAGCGATTCGACGTACCGCCGCTGCCCCTCGGCATAGATCGTGTCCAGCGCCAGAGACGACTTCCCTGACCCGCTGACCCCGCAGAACACGATCAGCCGGTTCCGAGGCATCTCCACATCCACGCCCTGGAGATTGTGTTCCCGGGCCCCCAGAATGATCAACTTGTCCGATGGCATAAGGATCAACTTCGCAGTTGCGCCCGTGGACTCCTGCTCCACTGATCAAACACGCTACCAGGCCTGGTACTTCACTTAGGCTTCTGAGCCAACTCCCAGGCCTTCGCGTACAGCGCGAACACGTAGTAGGCGTGAGAGGCCGCCAAAATCAAGCCCCACACGCCATCGCGGAACCCGCCTCGGAAGACCAGCCGCCACACGAACTCCTGCACCAGTCGAACCAACAGGTACGGCCAGCCCGGCTTGCGCCCGCGGTCGGCCAGATCGAGGGCGTACTTGGTGCTCTGCACGTTCACTTTCTGGATAATGTGGCTGAGACTGTCATAGCTGTAGTGGAGCAAGTCGTGGCGCAGGTCCTTGACCGGCCCCGCCACATGATTGGGCGCGTGCACTCGTTTGTCTTCGTAGACGATCTCGTCCCGCGGGAAGATCCGCAGTTGCGCGTCCGGATATTGCCCCCCAAATCTGATCCAGCGCCCGTTCACGATCAGACGCCGGTTGACCCGAAACCCCCTCATCGGGCTGCTCGGCACGACCTCTCTCTGCATCTCCTCGACTAGCTCGGGAGTGACTTCTTCGTCGGCGTCTAGCAGCATGACCCACTCATTCTTCGCCTGAGCGATGGCGAACGTGTACTGGTCCGCAGAATACCGGTACTCCCGCTGGATCACGCGCGGCGTGTACTCCCGGCAGATCTCGGGCGTTCCGTCGGTGGAGAAGGAATCGACCACAACGATCTCGTCTGCCCAAGGCGCAACGCTCTCCAGACAGCGACGAATCTTCGCTGCCTCATTCTCCGTAATGACTACGACGCTCAGCGGCCGCATCCCCCGGGACCTCCATCCCGTCTTCTGCTCTGCAACGCGAGCCAGCCGCTGCCGCACACCAAGCAGAGCGTCAGTGCTCACTTGCCGAGTCGCCTGTCGTACGTGCCACCGGGAAAGCCGACGTCCTTTGGAGGAGCCGTGCGTACTAGTGCACCGCGACCGCAGCGCAGCGGTGAATGCACCTCAGGTACACCACATCGAGTGCTGCAACGCTGCGGTCCAGTCCGAGCTTCGACCGTGCCCACCACGCGCCCGCCGCGCCGAGTCGCGCGCGAAGCTCACGGTCCCTCACCAGCCGATCGAGCTGACGAGCAAGATCCGCCACATCGCCCGGTTCCGCCAACAGGCCGGTCCGCCCCTCCGCGATCGCCTCGGGTATCCCGGACAGACGCGACCCCAAGGTCGGCTTGCCCAGGAACGAGGCTTCCGCCAGACAGACCGGAAACCCTTCGACGGCCACCGAGGGCAGCGCGACCAGGTCAAAGGCTGGAATGAGACGGAAACCCTTCTGCCGATAGCCCGCAAAGATCACACGGTCCGCTAATCCTGCCCGCGCCGTCGCCGTGCGTAGCGCGGACTCCTCCGGCCCCTCACCCACGAACACCAAGTGCAGCTCCGGCCGGCGAGTAGCCAGCCGCGCCGCGGCCTCCAGCAGAAAGCGGTGCCCCTTCTTGCTCGACAAATGCGCCAGCACTCCGCATACCACGGCCTGCCTCGGCAGCCCCAGCTCCGCCCGGGCCTCCGTGGCCGTCGGAACGTCCTCCAATTGCTCGAAATCCAGCGGGTTATGCACCACCGTAATCCGGTCCGCGTTGACTCCCTGCGCCAGGAGGAATTCCTTCACCGCCTGCGAACAGGCTACCAGGTGATCGTCGAAGGTGAAGCAGTACCTGCGGCAAAGCGCTTGCACGTGCGCCACCACAGGGATCTTCCACAGTCGCCCCGAAACGCCCCCCCACATGGCCGCCGTGGAGAGATGGGTGTGAACCAGGTCCGCCCGGAACCTGCGCGCCGCCCGGGCAATCCGCGCCGGGCTAAGAAAGTTGAGCTTGCCGTTGATCCGGCTAACTGCGAAGTCGAGGCCCTGCTCGGCCAGCGCAGCCTCCATCTGCTCGTTCGCCTTCAGAATCATCCGCACATTGTGGCCCGCCCGCTGCTGTCCCCGCATCAGGGACACCGCTACCCTCTCGGCTCCGGAATACCGGCCCGGCGTAGCCACGTGCAGAATGCGCAAAGCGCGAGCCGGCCGCTCTTGGACTGATTGCTCCGCGATCATGACCTCCTCGGCCCCCCCACCTCGCGCTTCCAGCGAAACGCGGACAGCCCAGGGCCGCCCGCGCTCGCGGCTGAAATACCGCCCCCGCTGTGCCGCTCTAGGAACCGTGCTGCCCTACCGCCTCAGGCGTCGCCTGCTTGGCTGTCGTTTGTGCGGGGTCGTACATCGGATACGGCAGGTCCGCGTCGTCGGGAATGACGTCAATATACTTGGCGCGGAATTCCCGGTTCTGCATCCGACAGTTCTCCGCATGTTCGCAATATGCCTCGTGACTAGTCATCCGCGCCCAGATGTCGTGCAAGCTCTCGTCCTTGATATTACCCCAGGTCAGCGGTGTGAAGTCACACGGCGTGATGTCGCCCGACGAAGTCATGTAGAACTGCCACCAGGCGGCGAAACAGCCGAAGCCCTTGGGGCTGTTGACCGTTGCCTGCATCTGGATTCCCGGCAGCTCCGGTCCCTCGTTGTACTGCGCCGCAAGATCCTGCAGATACTTCTTGTCGTCAGGGCTCAGCAGAATCTTCTCTTCCTCTCGGAGCAGCCGGCCGGTGGGAACAATGTCGAACACGGTCAGCTCGTGAACCCCCAGCTCCTTGGCCCACAAGATCATCTTTTCGATCTCGCCGCGTGCCACCTTCTCCGGACTGGCATAGCAGGACATCCCGGTCAGCAAGCCTGCCTCCAGACAACGCTTCACTCCGGCCACCGCCTTGGCGTGTACGCCCTTCAGCCGCCGGCCTGCGTCGTGAACCTCCGGGTCCACGTCGTCAATGGAAACGTGAACGGCATGGCAACCGGCGTCAATCAGCTTCTCAATGTTCTTGTCGGTCAGCAGCAGGCCGTTGGTGAAGATGCTGGGGCGAGCTTCCTCCCGGTCCACGCTGGCGATGAACTCGTAGATGTCAGGATGCATCAGAGGCTCGCCGCCCACGAAGATCACCGTCACACAACCCAGTTCCTGTGCCTCCCGGGTAACCCGAAGAACGTCCTCCGTTGTGACCTCCGGCTTCGGATTCCGCATGAACCTCTGCGCCGAACAGTGTTCACAATTGCACTGGCAGCGCTTAGTGATCGCGAGCGTGGCCGTGCTTGGCGTGTGTTTGCGAGTCACCGAGTCGATCAGCTTATTGGCCGCCTGTTTGATAGCTGCCGATGACGGCACTTCGGGCTGGTACAGCGTGTACACGTTGCTGCCGTTCCGAGTGGCCAAGACCTTCAGATCCTTGGTCTTCGCAAAATACCGCTGCACATTGTCCTGAACCAGAGGCGCCAGGCGCCCCGTCGCCTTCGCCTGCACGTGTCGCTGCTCGTCCAGCCACATCTCCACGCCCAGCAAGTTGAAGCTCCTCTTCTCGATCACGTGAAATCACCTCGCACAGCAGCAAGCCAAATCCACAGACTCATCGGCGTTTTACGGCGCGCACCAACGTCCCCCGAGCCGCGCACTGGGAATTGTACATCAGCCCCTAGACAGCGTCAAGTTAGCCTGCAGACCGTACCCTTGTGTCGCGCAACGGCGGTGGTGGCGACGGCTTGCCTGCCTCAAGGCGTCGTAGAATCGCCGCCCACACCTCGCCCACAGTGATCGCCGCCATGCACGCGCGGTCCTCGCATGTCGGACGCTTGCGGCAGGGCGCACACTCGAAATCCGCCTGATGTTCCACCACCTCATGGAAGTCCCCGAAGGGCGCCGTTGCCTCCCGGACCGTGGGCCCCAACAGCGCCACAGTCGGCGTGCCCACCGCGGACGAAATGTGCATCGGCCCCGTGTCCGGCGTCACCAGGATGTCGCACCGCTCCAGCACGGCTCCCACCTGGCGCAGCGAGGTCTTGCCCGTCAGGTCCAGCAGTTCCATGCCGGCATGTTCCACAATCTCCCTGGCTCGTGGGGTGTCATCGCTGCCGCCGATGATCACGACCCCGGCGTTGAGGCCCCTTCTCAGCCGGCGTGCCAGCTCACCGTACCGCTCCATAAACCACGCCTTGTGCGGCTGCGAGGCACCCGGCTTCAGCGCGATCAGCGGCCCCTCCGCCGCCACTGGAGCCAGCAAATCGTCGGCCGCGGCACGGTCGTCATCGGACAGATAGAAGCAGTACTCGTACCTGTCGGGCTCCAGATCGAAATACCGCGCCATGGATGTGAAGAACGGAACGGCGTGGCCCCGGCGAGGCTCCACCAAATCTGTCTTGACCCAACGGTTGGGGCCCGGCCGCTCCGTCGTGAACCCAACCCGCCGAGGAATACCACAGAAAGGCAGAAGCGCGAAGATCTTCAACACGCCGTGCAGATCCAAGGCAATGTCGAACTGCGCCTCGCGTATTTCCTCGGCCACGGACCGCATCAGTCGCCAAGCCTGCCATACCTTGCCGCTCCGCAGAGCTGCCAGAATATCGCGCTTGGGGATTCTGAAGACCTGGTCCAGATACGGATGTCCCTCAAGCACGCCCGCGCACTGCTCTTCCGTGACCCAACCGATATGCGCTCGCGGCATTCCCTCCCGCAGGGCCCTGAGCAGCGGCAGGCAGTTCACACAGTCGCCAATCGCGCTCCAGCGGAATATGAGCAGGCGCGGATCGCTGTTAGTCATAGATCGACTCGGCCGCCGTTACTCCCTCAATCGGTTTCCATCGCCGGTGGGTCCAGAACCACTGCTCGGGGTGCGCTCGAATCTGCTCCTCGATCACCTGCATCGTCCGTTGAGTGTTCTCCTGTACGTCAGCGTCACGGTCTCCTGTATGCACCAACCCCAGCGGCGGGTAGACCGTGGCCTCAAAGGTCTCATCCTCAGTGCGCACGGCGAAGATCGGCAAAACTGGCGCTCCGGTTCGCGCTGCGAACACAGCCGGGCCAGGCGCCGTCGCCACGGGCCGGCCAAAGAATTCCACGACCACTCCGCCCTCGCTGGCGTGCTGGTCCGGCAGAATCCCCAGCACACCGTTCGAACGCAGTGCCCGCAACGCGCCGCGCACATCGTGCCGCCCCAGCACGCTCACGCCCACTGCCTCCCGACACCTGTTGATTAAGTGTGCCGCCTCCGCTTCCGTGGCATCCCGGGCGATCACCGTTAGGGGGAGCCCCTCCAGCGTTAGTCGGGCCGCGAAGAATTCCCAGTTGCCGAAGTGCGCCGTCACAATGATCGCACCTCGGCCCTTCTCCAGCGCCTGCTTCAGGTGCTCCAATCCGTGCAGTCTGACGACTCGCCGCAGCTCGTCGGGGCCAAGCTGAGGCAGCTTGAACAGCTCCAGCACCACTTTGACTGCGTTCTGCATCCCGCGCAGCCCAATGCGTTTGCGCACTCCAAGGGGTACACTGTCGTCGAACGCCACCTCCAAGTTCTTCAGCGCCACCCGCCGCCGGTAGGGCGCCAGAAGGTGCCAACCCAACCAGCCAATGGCGTTCCCGCACCGCTGGACGTTGCGCAGCGACAGTAGGCGAACTAAAGCTGCTGCACACCGCGTGGCTGCCCTCAGCACCGCATACGACACCGTTCGCCCCAGGCCGGACCGCCGCTCCTCGTCAGCCATCAGCACAACATCAGGATTCGACTTCATCACGGTGCAAGACGTCCTTCCACAGCGCCTCCAGATGCTCGCCCCCCGCCTTGATCTCCAACTCGCAGCCCACGGCCCACCACTGCCTTCCCCGCTCCAGACCCTCGATCTTGACCGCATCCTTCTCCGTCGTCACGATCAGATCGCAATTCTCGCCTTCCGCTCTTTGCTCAGCCTCTGCCAGGTCATCGGGAGCATATCTGTGATGGTCCGGCAAACGGTGCGGCACAACCTGTGCGCCGGCCGAAGCCAACGAGGTCTCAAACGACCGCGGGTTGCCCACCGCCGAGACCGCCAGCACCCGCTTGTCCGCCAGGTCTCTCAACTCCGCCCCCGACCTGTCTTCCAGCCGACGCAGGCCGTTCAGCCGGTGGGCCGAGTAGACCACGGGCACTCCACGAGAGTACCGCCGGGCCAGTGCGGCCAGCCCGGCCAGCCGCCCCTCGGACACCTGATCCGCATGGGTCACCATCAGCAGGTGAGCCCGCCTGAGTTGACTGAGCGGCTCGCGCAGCCGGCCGGCGGGGAACAGCCGCTCTTGCTCGTGCTGCTGGGTGGCATCCAGCAGCAGAATCTCTGCATCCCGGTCCAACCGGAAGTACTGTGCCCCATCGTCCAAGATCGCAACATCGGCCGCCCCCCGCGCGTGCAGTTCGGAGATCACTTGTTCCCGCCACTTGCCCACCCCAATAGCGCACCTGCCGAGCCGGCGAGCGATCATCAGTGGCTCGTCCCCAACCTGGGAGATACTGATCTCCTGTCCCGGCATCCAGATCGTGGGTTCACGCTGCTCGCGACCGTGGCCGCGCGATACAATCGCCGGTCGCCGCCCCCGTTCCAGCGCCTCCACTGCCAGGAACGCGGCCACCGTTGTCTTGCCCGAGCCGCCCAGCGTCAGGTTGCCCACTGAGACAACCGGCAATGGCACTCGCTTGCGCTGCAGCAAGCCGCACTCGTAAACGAGGCGATTGGCCGCCACGCCCAACCCGTAGAGCACGGCGCCACCCGCCAGCGCGCCGCGCGCCGCCGCAGCCACAAGACCCCGCTCTTCGCCGTCAATCAGCCGCTCCCAGTAGGCGCTCGCTCCCGTAGGCCACGCCTGTGCCACGCCCTCGGCCGCCGGCGGGCTCCCAGACACTACCTCGGGCCGGCCTCCTGCTCCAGCGCTGCCATTGACGCCTCGGCGCACTGCCTCGAAGCTCCCTGGTTCTCGGCGATCACGGCCCGCGCAGCCTCGGCGATCCATTCCAGCTCTTCCGGACGCGACAATAAACGCTGCAACTCGCGATGAAGTTCGTCTCCGTCTGCTACCTGAAAAGCCACTCGAGCACGCCGCGCTAGCTCCGCGATGTCGCGGAAGTTTTCCATATGCGGGCCGAATATCGTGGGCTTTCCCTGCGCCATCGGCTCCAGCACGTTGCTGCCACCCAGGGGCTGGAACGAACGCCCGAGCACCACGATCGTCGCGATCGAATACACCGCGGCCAGCTCGCCGATGGTATCCAGCAGCACAATTCGGTCCTCCAGATGCTCGCGCAGCGGCTGATCCGACTTCTCCGCCGCCAGCACCTCGGTCCGCCGCAGCACCTCGTACCCATGGTCCCGAATAAGCTGAGCGACCTCGTCCGCCCGTTCCGGATGTCGCGGGGCCAGGATCATACGGACGTCCGCGCGCTGGGCTCTCACCTTGCCGAACGCTTCCAGAATGAGCTGTTCCTCTCCCGGCGCAGTACTGCCCGCCACGACGACCGCGGTCTCCTGGCCCAACCCGAATTGCGCCCTGAGTTGCGCCTGCTGAGCCTCCGCCACCTGGGGATAATCCGCGTCGAACTTCGAGTTGCCCACCGCCACCACGCGCTCCGGGGGCCCACCCAACTCCCGCACTCGCTCCGCATCCACCCGCGATTGCATGTACAGCAACTCCACATTACTCAGCGTCCAGCGATACAGCGGACGCACCCACTTCATCCGCGGAAAATGCCGATCCGAGATCCGCCCATTGACCAGCATCGTGCGCGCCCCGCGTTGTCGCGCCAACCACAGGAAGTTCGGCCACAACTCCGTCTCCACCAACATGACCAGATCCGGCTGCACCGTGGCCAGAGCGCGCCACACCGCCAGCGGAATGAAATCGAAGGGGAAGTAGACCAGAGCATCCGCCTCCAGGCCGCGTTTCTCCGCCACTTGCCGACCCGTAGACGTCGTCGTGGAAAGGACGACGTGCAGCAGCGGGTTCAGCCGTCGCAACTCCCGCAGGATCGGCTCGACGGCCGAGACTTCGCCCACCGAAACAGCATGAATCCACACCACCGGCTCGCCCGAATCATGCCACTGTGCCAGTTCCGGAGGCAAGACCCCCAAACGCTGCCGCAAGCCGTCGCGCGACTTCCCCTGCACCAGAATCCGCCACGCGAGTCCCAGAATGATGAACGGCAGCAGAAGCGTCAGCACCACATTGTACATCAGCCCCGGCACCCACGACGTCTGCTCGGACACCGGCGCTACCGCCTTGCTCATGCCGGTTCTCCCGTCTCCTCCGCCGCCGACCTCACCTCGAGAGCATCCGCTTCGTATAGACGCCGATATACCCCGTCTTGGGCCATCAAGGCCTCGTGAGTCCCCTCTTCCACCACCTGTCCCTCGCTGATCACAAGGATCCGGTCCGCATTGCGCACCGTCGAGAGCCGGTGCGCAATCACGATCGCCGTCCGCCCTTCCAGCAGCCCGTCGAGCGCCGCCTGCACCGCCGCCTCCGACTGCCGGTCCAATGACGAGGTCGCCTCATCCAGGATCAGAATCCGTGGGTCCCGCAGGATCGCCCGAGCGATGGCCACTCGCTGCCGCTGACCGCCGGACACGGTGGCGCCCCGCTCACCCAGAAGCGTCTCGTAGCCCTCGGGCAGCGCCACGATGAACTCGTGCGCGTTTGCCGCTCGCGCCGCCGCCTCAATCTCCTCCTGGCCGGCATCGGTACGCCCGTACGCGATGTTCTCACGTACCGTTGTGCCGAACAACACGGTCTCCTGCGGCACAATCCCCATGTACTGTCGCAGTGAATCCAGCGTCACCTTACGTACATCGTGCCCGTCAATCAGCACCCGGCCCGCCGTCACGTCGTACAGCCGTGGTACCAGATTCGCGATGGTGCTCTTGCCCGCCCCGCTGGCCCCCACCAGCGCCACCGTCTCGCCTGGCCGAATGTCGAACGAGATGTCCCTCAGGACCTCCTCTTCCTCATATCGGAAGCCCACATGCTCAAACTGTACGCGCCCTTCTACCGGCGGCAGCTCATAGGCGTCCGCAGCATCCACGATGTCAGGCTCTGCGTCGGCAAGTTGGAAAATCCGCGACGCCGCGGCTTCTGCTTGTTGCAGCGACATGTACACACGCGATCCGCGATTCAGCCGGGCCGCCGCCGTCTGCAGAATCAGGATGAACGCGATCAGGTCGCCGGCCTCCAGCGCTCCGTTGATGATCTGCCAGGCTCCTACCAGCAGACAGGCGCCCATACCCAGCGCGACCAGAAAGGTCGTCGGCGGCTGCAGGTAGGCGTTCACCTTAGCCGCTCGCAGCGCTGTCTCGAAGGCCTCCTGCGCTTGGTCGCTGAACCGCTTGATCTCCTGCCGCTCGGTCCCGAAGGTCTTCACGACGCGCATCGCCGCGAAAACCTCCTCCATCGTGGTGGTCAAGTCCGCCAGTCGCTCCTGAACCCGCCCCATGACCTTCCGCATCCGCCGGCCGGCGCGCGAGATGACATACGCCACGAGCGGCACTACGACCAGCCCCGCCAGAGTCAAGATCGGGCTCAACCACAGCATTGCTGCCAGGCTCACCAGCCCGGTCATCGGCACGATCACGATATTCGTCGCTGCCAGAGAGAAGCTGTTCTCCACTACCGACATATCGTTCGAAGCTCGCGAGATCAGCTCACCCGTGCGGCGGCTCGTGAAGAACCGCAGCGACATCCCCTGAAGCCGCGAGAAGAACTCCACGCGGATATCCCGCATCGTCGCCCGGCCAACATACTGACCGAAGTAGTCGCCGACGCCCCAGAAGATGCCCCGCAGGGCGAGCAGCGCCATTACCCATATCGTCACCCTCAATACCTGCTCCCACGGATCGCCCTCCTTCCCCGCGCTCTGGCCGAGTGGGTTGAACACCTCCTTCACCAGATACATGGCGCCGATCTCCAAGGGCGCCACGACCCCCATACACACCACGGCCAGCGTCGCCTCGGCCCAATAGCGCTTGAGATACTCGAACGCCCGCTTCAGGCCCGGCATTCCCGCCTACCTCCAGGCTCCCACCGACATCAGTAGCGCGACCAGCAGAGCACCCAGCAAGTTGCGATGCTCATCGTTCTCCCACACCCGACGCCAGCAAAAGCTACCGGTCCCATTGGGGGCGGGCCTCAGGCGCGGGAGCCACCGCGGCACTCGCGAGCAGTACTCCTGATAGTCCGCACCGAACACCTCGCCCAGCACCCGCTCTTCCGCCCGCACCGTAGGCCAATACAGAAGCACGAATGCGGCTGCAACTGCCAGCGGCGCCTGCCATCGGCCGGCCATGAACCCCACGCCCAGACAAGTCACGAAGCTTCCCAGGTAGAGCGGGTGCCGGCAGTACGCAAAGGGCCCTCCGGTCGTCAGTTCCTCATCCTTCTGCACATAACCCGCCGCCCATACCCGCAGCGATTGCCCCAGTGCCAGCAGGCCCATGCCTCCGGCGAACCAGCGCACGTCCCCCCGCACGAACCACACCAGCACCGCAGGCAGTAACAGCCCCAGGAGCGTGCGCCGCCGAATCAAGAACCGCGCCACCGGCCCACCCGCGTGCGCCAGCAGTCGCGCCTTGTTCACGCCCTTGGTGCCCACCACTTGGGTTACCGCTCTCGTTGACGGTGGCGAAGACACGCTGCACCTCGTTGCCACGACCCTACGTCGCGGCAGTACTGCTCACAACCTCACCGTCCAAGATGCTCAGGGCCAGCTTGGCTGCCCGGGCCGAGGCTCCCGGCTCGCCGAGCTGTCCCAGAGCCTCGGCGAACTTCTCCCGCATCTGCTCTCGCCGCTCCGAGTCAGCCAGCAGTTCCCGCAGGTGCTCCGCAATGGCTGGTCCGTTCGCCTCCCATTGCCATAGCTCCGGTACCAGCGGCTCCTGCAGTATGATGTTCGGCATCGCGACATACTGCACATTCAAGCGCATCAGGCGGAACTGCCACCACATCAGCGCTGAGCCCCGATAGACGGTCACGAACGGACAACACGCGGCCGCCGCTTCCAGCGTCGCGCTGCCCGACTTGACAATTGCCACGTCGGAGTTCAACAGCACCGGCCGGCTCCCCTCCACCAGCACGAACCGACTCAACCCCGCCCGCTCCAACGGCCCGATTACCATTCCCGGATCCAGGTGCGGAGACACCGATACCAGAAACACAGCCTCCGGATAGTCCTCCAGCAGCAGTTTGCACGCCGCCGCTGCTTGCGGGAGAATGTACCTGACCTCCACAGCTCGGCTGCCGCTGAGCACCCCGATCTTCGGTCCCCCGGCGGGCAGGTTCTCAATGGCCGGCGGCCGCTCTCGGCAGCCCACGGGATATAAATCCAGTACCGGGTGACCGGTGAACATCGCCCGGCCCCCGGCCGCTCGCAGCCGTTCCGCCGACCACGGGAACGGCGTCCCAATGTAGTCGGCCGTCTGCGCGACCGCGTCCACCGCACGTTCTCCTCGATCCCATGAGGAGGGCGGGAAGTAGTACAACGTCCGCAGGCCGTTCCTACGTGCGAATCGCGCGAAGTGCATGTTGAAGACGCCGAAATCAATCAGCACCAGCAGGCGTGGTCGCTCTCGACGCAAGACTCTTTTCAGCCGGGCCGCGGCCACTGCCATGCGCGGGATCCGGCGCACCACCTCCTGAAAACCCATGGCGCCCCAGCGTCCACTGTCCCACAGCAACTCCACCCCGGCCGAAGCCATGTGCCGGGAACCAATCCCTCGCACTGAGAGCTCGGGACGCAGCCGCAACAGTTCGGTGACCAGCAGCCCACCCCACAGGTCCCCGGACGGCTCCCCGGCCACGATAAACACATCCGTCACTGCTTGGCCCGACCCCCGACCGCACCCTACGTCCACCGGTGCCTTGTCGCACTCGCTCTGCGAGCCCGGCCGGTGCACCGAGAACGCGACCGCTCCACCCTCCGTGAAGCCGGACAGGTCCCAGCTCAGCGTCTCCGCCATCACAGGCGCATTGCCTCCGCCGATGCAGCACACTAGCGTCGGCGCCCGAGGGGATCATTGCGCCGCCCACAATAGCCTTCGCCTGAGGCCCGAATGAACTCTATTAGATGTACGACCTCCGGAAGCTGCTCGATTTCGGCCTCTACCTTCGCGATGGCGTCCGAAGTGTTCAGCGGGGAACGAAACAGGATGCGATGGGCACGGCGCAGCGCGGACCGGGCTTCTTGGGACATCCCCGCGCGCTGCAAACCACGGTAGTTCAATCCCTTAACCTCGGCAGGCCGGCCGTCCACCATCACGTACGGGGGCACATCCTGAACCACCTTGGAATACCCTCCCAACATTGCCAGGGGCCCCACCCGTACGTACTGATGCACGCCGCACAGCGCCCCAAGCACAACCCGGTCCGCCACCTCCACATGCCCCGCCAGCCCCGAGAAGTTTGCCATCTGAACGTGGTCGCCCACATGGCAATTGTGACCGATGTGGCAGTAGGCCATCAGTAGGTTGGAGTTGCCGATCACCGTCGCGGCACCCTCCCCGGTGGCCCGGTGGAAGGTGACATACTCCCGGATCAGGTTGTCGTCCCCGATCACTAGCCGGCTGTGTTCGCCATGGTACTTCAGATCCTGCGGTGGCTCTCCCAAGACAGACCCGGTATGTATCTTGCAGCGCGCTCCGATCTCGGTGTGCGAGCGGATCACGACGTTCGCGCCGATCTCTGTCTCCGGCCCAATTATCGCGTCCGCCTCAATGATGCTAAAGGGCCCCACCGTGACCGAGTCCGCCAGCTCGGCACCGGGATCAATGAGGGCCGACGGATGAATCCGCGGTCCGCCCATTACTCGTCCTCCGTTCCCTGCGTCCCACCGTCCTCGTCAATCGGGACGAGGGCAAAGATGAACTCTCCTCGGGCCGCCAGCTCCCCCTCCACCTTCGCCTGAACCGCCACCTTCCCAATATCGCCTTTGCACCGTACGATGCGTACCTCGATAACGAGCTGATCCCCCGGCACCACCCGCCGCTTGAACCGCACCTTGTCGGCCCCACCAAAGAACGCCTGCTTGCCCTCGTTGTCAGCCGAGGCCAGAAGCAGCACACCGCCCACCTGCGCCATCGCCTCCATGATGAGCACACCCGGCATCACTGGATCCTCCGGCCAGTGGCCCTGGAAGAATGGCTCATTCATCGTCACATTCTTGATCCCGACAGCCCGCTCCCCAACATCCAGTTCCAGGATCCGATCCACCAGCAGAAATGGGTACCGATGGGGCAAAATCTCAAGAATCTGCTTGATGCCCAGCATGAGTCTATCCCTCCCCTGTTGGCCCTGCAGCGCCCTGAACGCAGCGGTCGCACAGATACAAGGCCACCCACGTCCACACAGGAGAAACCCCCGCCGGACTGTCTCGGCAGGGGATCCAATTAGCGCCACAGCTCTGCAGCTTGACCAAGAGCGCGAGGATTATAGCAGAACGCCCAGGGGAAGTCAAAGTAGGCCGGTGCGTGTCAACTCCGTTCACGTCGCCGCCCGGCCGCTCGGTGCCCAACTCGAGGTCTCCGAGCATCCAGAACTCAAGCCTCCCGCCCGTCGCTGCCATCTTCCTGCGAGCAGGCCTCATCGGCTGCGCACCACTAATGTCACGGGATAATTGGAACCCGATTCCGGCATCGTCTCAATCCCGAATCGCCGCGTGGCGCGAGGTGGTACCCTACTCCGCGCCAGCACCTCTTCCGACGCCCCCGTCAGCAGTCCGGTCTCGATCAGCTCACCATCTACACAAAACGTCCCCCGCGCCGCCCCCGCACTCCCCCGCACGGCGAGTTCTGCCACCACCGGATGGCCGCTCGGATTGCGCACCACAGCTTCCACGCGATAGTGCACCCCGTAGTCCCCGCGCAGACGCGCACCCGCTTCGCTCGCAGTAGCATGCCGACCCAGGTCCAGAAAGCCCCACCGGTCCCCCGCGGTGTGCTCGACCCTCAGCTCCTTGAGCGGTGCGTAGATGTGCGGCGTCACCGGGGGCAACTCCTCCCACGAAGCCGTCACCTGGGCCAGCAGGTTCTCCTCCAACCCGCTGCGGGGCGTAGCCATCACCTCAGCGAAGATGCTGTTGCCCTCCAGCAACTGCAGCCGCGCCAGTCCGCTAATGATCTGGCCGGGCGCGAACCCCCGAGCCAAGAGGTATGCGATGCGCCCCGCCGGTACGCTCAGAAAGCACCCTCGTCCCGCCCGGGCATCTCCCCAGTAGCGTCGCGCTGCTGAGTGTCCCACGAACAGCTCGTCCGTGGACGGGCCACTGGCCTCCGAGATGACGTGGAGCCGCGCGCTCCGCTGACCCAGGTTCAAGACGGCCAAATATAGGTAGAGCTTTCCGCCCGAATCGTTCTTATGATGGTACAGCAGCCTCACCGGCTCGCCCGCCCGCAAGGGCGAGAACAACAGGCTCTGCTCGCCGCGGATATTCTCCGGGTCATTGCTGACCAAGAGCGCCTCCACCTCTTCCCGAGGCGCCGGCCTGTGCTCAACCGTGACCGAGACCGGTTGCCGGACGGTCAACAGCCCTTCCCCGGACGCCTCGACCAGGAGGCGACGCGGCTCTGCCGGCTCGGCGGCGGGCAGAGACGCCAGCGTTACGTGGGCCTCCGGCTGCGGGTCAGTCCCAGCCAGCACAGCATTCGCTACCGCCAGTTCCAACAGCTCTCGCGCTGGCGTCCCGCTGACCATTGCCGTCACCTCAGGCTGCACCCGGGCCGCCCACGGCCGTACTGACACCGCCACCAAAGCCCGAGCCTGCCCGCGCTGCACCGCAATCAGCGTCTCACCACGGGCCAAGCCTTTTACACTGATGGCCCCCTTGTTCTCGCTGGCCTTGAGCTGTACCAGGTCCGGCGCGTAGTCGTCCAGGCTCAGGGGACCCTGCACTGTCCCGCCAACCTTAATCTGTCGCTCCTCCCCCAGCGGCACCAGCAGCTTGTCCGCTGGATCAAGCGCCAGGTAGGGAGCGGCAGCCAGCGCCTGCAGCCGCGCCAACCACTGCTTGGCCAAGCCGTTGGGAGAAGACCGTGATAGCCGCGCCGTGTCGCCGTCCACGGTCACCACCGCCTTACCGTGAGCCAACAGCGCGGCGTCTCGCGACCTCGCCTCCAGGTCCCGGGGGGTCACCCCCGCCAGGAATGCCGCGTTGAGCTTCCTCGCCACCCTCTGGGCCCGCGTCGCGACGTCCTCTTCCTTGTCGGTGCGCAGCCGCAGCACGACCTCCGTGCCGCGACATATTACCTCCGCCACCTTCAGACCGCCCACTGTAGGCACGCTGCGGACTGAGAAGAACACCGCCCCCCGCTGTGCCGGACCACCCGGGCCTTCCACCTCAGCCGCCAGCGATAGGGCGCTGACTGCAGCCGTTGCCACCACCAGCCGTGCTACGTTCATAACTGCCTTGGAGTACTGAGAGATCGACTCGACTCTAGCCGAGTCAGCCTAACCCTCCGGTGGAATCAACGGCGCCCGAGGCCGCCCCTGGGACCCTCAGGCGTCGGACGTTTCTTCCCAGTTTGAGACTGCGGCTAGCTCTCGCTCTCGCCTTCTGCCGGCGAACTGCGCTGCTCAAGCAGCTTCTCGAGCTGCCGAATGCGCTTCTCAAGCGTCGGCAGCCGCCGGAGAGCGGCGTAGACGCGCATCGCCTGTGCGTGCGGGCGCGCCGGATAACCGGAATAGAACTGGCCTTCGGGCACGTCGGAGATCACGCCGGCCTGGCCGCCGAGCACGGCTCCCGAACCGATCTCGATATGATCGTTGACCCCAACCTGACCGGCCATGATCACCCGATCCCCGACCACGGTACTGCCCGAAATACCCACCTGTCCACAGATCAGACAGTTTCGACCAATCTTGCAGTTATGGGCAATGTGCACCAGATTGTCAATCTTCGTGCCCCTGCCAATGCGTGTTGCCGTGACTGTGGCCCGATCAATGCAGCTATTCGCCCCGATTTCCACATCGTCCTCAATCACCACGTGTCCAATCTGCGGCATTTTCTCGTGTCGTCCATCCACCGGCGTATATCCGAAGCCGTCGGCCCCAATCGCCGCTCCCGCGTGAACCTGCACTCGGGCTCCCAGAACAACGCCATCGTACAGAACCACGTGCGGGAAGATCTCACAGTCGTCTCCCAGGGCAACATCACGACCCACATGGGCCTGGGCATGAATCACCGTCCGGTCGCCCACCCGAGCGCCATCGCCCACATAAGCCAGCGGCCCGATGTGTACGTTCGCTCCCAGCTCCACACGCTCGCCGACCACAGCCGTCGGGTCAATCCCCGGCCGAATCTCTCGCCCCGGGGCAAATACCGACAGCACCTTGCCGAAGGCGAAACGCGGGTTCTTGGTCCGAATCAGCGGCTTCCGACAGCTCCGAATGTGGGTGGGCACGATCAGCGCCGAGGCCTCCGAGTTCTCACCTTCCGGCAGCAAATCGTCGCTTTCCACGAAGGCAATCTGGCCCCGGCGCACCTCGTCCAGCGTTCCGGCCCCGGTGATCGTGATCCCGTCGTCGCCCTCCAACATACCGTCAACCAGCCTAGCAAGTTCGCCGAGCGCATAGGCTACTGCCATGGAGCGCCACTCACTTTCTCCTGGGGTGTCACGGCGTTGTCCTCCCCCAATGCGCCCGGACGAGCTCGGCGAAGTGTGGCGTCATGTCCGGCGCACCCCCTCCCGGCTCAGCCTGAATCATCACGTCCTCTTCTCGTGCCAGCCTCTCCACCAGCAGGCGAGTATCTCGCTCAATCCTCCCCGCCAACTTCAGCCGCTTCTGGTCCAGTTCAGCCGCCAGCTTCTGCCCGCTTGCTCGGCGCGCTGCCGTGGCTTGCGCCGTCTCCTGAGCTGCGCTGCGCAGCCGACTTGCGGTTGCCTCCGAGCTCGGCACGGCCCCGCTGACCACCGGCGCAGGCGGCGTCGTTTGCGCCAGGCGCGGCTCTTGCTCGCGGCGAATGGTCTCGGCGGCCATCGCACGTGCCTCCGCCTGTTCCCGTTCCGTCTTCTTCAGGCTCTCCGCCGCCGTCTTCAGCCGAGCATCCATCCACGCCTGTCGCTCTCGCCGCGCCTGAGCCAGGCTCTCCTCCACCTTGGCGCGCTGTTGAGCAAACTCGCTGTCCAGTTCACGTCGTACCTGTTGACCGCTCACCGTCAACGCCTGCTCTAGCCCCGTATCCGCTCCAATCCCCTGTAGCTCCAACTGCTCCAGATTGCGTTGCCGTTGTCGAATGCTCTCCGCTTGCTTCTGGGCCAGCTCGGCGCTCGCCGCCGCTCGTTCCAGACGCATCTCCCGCTCTGCCTGCCGCAATCCACGCCGCAGCCGTCCTCGGACCTCCCGCCGCGGATCCGTCGCATAGTCCTTGACCGTCCGCGCCTCGGCCTCCATCATCCTAGCCTTCCACCCCTGCGCCTGCTCGGACAGACCCGAGGGCGGCAACACCGACAGCGCACTCTCCTCTGCTGCTCCACCGGGGATCTCTGCCCGCAGACTCGCCGGCGGTCCCACTGTCGTTCCCTCCGCTAACGCCTCACGCTGACTCACCAGCCTGCTCAGCTCCCCGTACAGCGGATGATACCGCTCCAGCTCAGCCAGCCGCACGTATCCAACTAGGGGCGCAGCAGCAGCCGTCGCCTTGGGCACCGCCGCGCGCTTGCAGCCGGAGAACACAATCAGCACTGCCGCTGCGCTGAGCGCGTATCCCAGCGCCGCCCGACCTCGCCTGCCCAAGGCGGCAATCACCGGGTCCCTACTTCGCACCACCGGCCCCCTTGCCTGTGCCTTGCTCGGCCGCCTTAATCTTGGCAATCACTGCCTCCGTGATGTCGCGACCACCATAGAGAACGTACTCGCTATCCAGCACAACCTCCAGCCCCTGCTCCTGGGCTACTGCCCCGACGAAGCCGCGCACCTTCTCAAGCAGACGCTGAACCGTCTCGTTCAGCCGGCGCTCAAACTCCCGATTCAGCTCATCACGCTTCATCTGGTGGCGCCGCCGCCCGCTTTCGTAAAGCTGCCGCAACTCTGCGAAGCGCCCCTCCTCCGCCTCCGTGCGAGTTACCTTCTTTTGCAGCTCCCCCCACTCTCGGTCCCGAGACAGATTCTGGTCCTTGAGGGCCTGATATCGCGCCCGATCCTTGTCGCTGAGCTGACCGTTCTCCAAGAGCTTCATCAGCTCCAGAAACTCATCGTCGGTTAGGAAGACATATAGCTTCAGATTCGCTAGGAAGCCTTGTTTGTCACGGCGCCACGCGTCCAGCTTCTCGTTCTCATCCTGGAGCGCCGAGTACTCCTGTTCGACTCGATTCATCTGCACCACGCCGATTCGACTGGCCGACGTTGCCGGCAGAGCAACTGGCGCAGTCGCCTGGGGCTCAGCCGGCACCACGGCCCCCGGCGCAGCCTCTCGCTTGCCTCCCTCAGCTTGCGTTTCAGCCGTCTTCTCGGATTGCTTCTTCGGTGTCTCTGCCGCTTTCTTACTGCGTCGAGACTTCTGTGCGTCGCTGGCGCTGTTCCGCGGTGCCGCTTGGCCCACAGCTACGACACACAGGGCGAAAATCAGAGCCACTACCAGCCATAATTGCCTGTTCATCCCATCGGCTCCCGTACACCAAAGCTACCCGCACAGCCCTCAACCCAACAGACTCTGCCCGCAGCCAGTGCCAGCCACTACGGCAATAGACAGACCCCCCAGGCGAAGGTTTCACGAAAAGTTCCCCCCGGTGCTCTTGCAGGGACCAAAACATCGGGCCGCTAGCCCCGTCGGCCGCGGCCCGTCCCTGTCCCACCTTTATGCCTGCCCGTCCTAGAACGTTTGCCCGAAGCTAAAATGCGCACGCGACCCGTCGTCGCCGAACCCCAGGTCCAGCCGGATCGGCCCCAGCGGCGTGTCCACTCGGACGCCGGCCCCGATGCCCACTCGAGGCGTGAAATCATCGTGCTCGGGCCGGATCACAAAGCCTGGAACCACAGTCTCAAATCGGCCGCCATAGGCATCGCCAACATCCACGAAACCTACCGCGGTCAGGCTCTTGCTGATCCAATATCGGTATTCCACCGACGCCAGGAACATGTTCTCGCCGCGGAACCGATCCTCCCGATAACCGCGCAGCGTGTCCGCGCCGCCAATGGAGAACGTGTCGAACAGTGGTAGGTCCCCCAGGCTAGTCCCCAACAGCAGGCGGCCGGCAAGCACGTCCTTGCGACTCTTGAAAGGCCGCTTGTAGTACCGCGCGTCCCACATCAACTTGTTGAAGCTCACGTCGCCGCCCAGCGCCGACGAAGCCCACTCCCATTGCCACGTGTGAAACGACCCCTGTGTGGGCTTGGCGATCAGGTCCCGCGTGTCCCGCGCCACGCTGAACGACAAGCTGGCCACGTCGCCGCCCCGGTGCAACGGCGCATACACAACCACTGGCCCCACAACATCGCCCGGCTCAGCCTTATCCGGCCTCAGCTCCGGATTGTCCGGCGGCGAAGGCGCTGTCCCGCCGAAACCGAAGCCCGGCTGAACAATGACCGCTTGGGCCGCGTTGACCGGCGGCACCGCGCCAACACCGCCGGGCACATCGCGTGCCAGTTGCAGGTAGGCCGCCGAGACCGACTCGTTCCGATACCGCACGCTCCCCCGCCACACCCGCGCAAAGGGCCGCGTGACCGCGATGTTCCCGCCCTTACGTCGCTCTCGGAACCGGTCCTCGTCCACCGCAAGTTGAGTGCCCGGGAAGAACCGCCGTCGCCGCTCGCTGTTATACAGGTTCAGCTCCACTGAAGTCCGGTGCTTGTCCAACCAGGGCTTGTAGAAGCTGAACTCAACGCTCTGCCGACCGCCCATCTGGCCCGAAACGCTAATGCGCTCCGCTTTCCCTCGGAAGTTCGTTTCGCTCAATGTCACAAAGCCCACAAACTTGTCCAGAT
>JALGUG010000285.1 GCA_029820995.1 Candidatus Zipacnadia bacterium | reverse complement strand
ACACGCACGGGCAGAAAGGCGAGAAGCATCAATGCCAGGACGCCCGTAGTGGAGAAGCTCATCACCTTGCTCCAGGTATCCTGGGCGTATTGAACGTGTCGGAAGGCCAGGGCCATGCCGATGGCCAGCAGCCCCCAGACAACCGTCAGCGCGCGCGCCATAACCAGATAGGTCCGATCCGGCTTGTTCCGCCCCCAGAAACGCTTATAGAAGTCCTCTACGCAGACGGTCGAGCTGGAGTTCATGCTGGAATCGATACTCGACATCGCCGCGGCGAAGATCGCCGCCAGCACCAGTCCGGCAATGCCGACGGGCAGCCGGTCAACAATGAAGTGCGGGTAGATGGCGTCGTACTTGGGCCTGTCCGCGGCCAGGATATTCAGCACGTACGGATCCGAGTAAGCCTGGTAGTAGATGAACAACGCGGAGCCGATGAAGTAAAACAGGTACGCCAGCGGAATGTAGCCCAGAATGGCGATCCAGACGCTCTGGTTTCCCTTCTTGGTAGACTTGGTCGCCATATACCGCTGGGTCATATCTTGCTGGGTGCCATAGATCCGAATTGTCTGGAAAATCGTCTCCAGAATGAGCCACAGACTGGTCAGCTTGGTAACGTCCAGGCTGAGCTCCAGCACGCGGAATTTGTGATACTGAGCGGCCAGGCCGAAGAAGCTATGAGTGACTTGATTGATGTCGTAGACGATGTAGCCCACGCTCAGGAGTGCACCGAGAGCCAGGATGACCACCTGGATGGCATCGGTCCAAATGACCGCCTCGATGCCGCCCAAGACCGTATACACCGTCACAATGGCTCCCATTACCAGAATGTTGAGTTCAATCTGGGTCCCCGTAATGTGGCTGAACGCCAGGGCAGGCAGGTAGAGCACCAGGCCCATCCGGCCGATGGAGAGCAGCAGGAAACACACCGAGGCCAGAAGCCGTGCCGACACGTGCACCCGCTGCTCCAGGAACTCGTAGACGCTCACCACGCCGGCAGCTCGAAACCTCGGCAGCACGAACCTGGTGATCACGAACGCGGTGATGATGAGAAAGGGAAGCTGAATGGTCCAGAGCCAATCCTCCGGCCCAAAGGACTTGCCTGGCAGCGCCATCATGGTCAGGGCCGAGAGGTACGTCCCCAGGAGCGACAGGCCGACGAGGAGAGCACCGAGCCGCCCCTCGGCGACGAAGTATCCGCGGGTGGTCTTGATCCGGCGGCTCATGTAGGCTCCCAGAGCCAAAATGCCAGCCAGATAAAGAATGATGACCGCCCAGTTGACGGCACCGATGCCCGGAGCTGGGGCTTCCATTGCGGCCTGTCACTCTCCCCTCACAAGCTCGCCCGACTCAGCGGCTGTCTTGCGCCCTGATTGCACACAGCATGCCTTCGCCCTCAGCGCGCCGCCTTCCTCCTGCGGAGGGCAAACACCCTCGGCCGGGTTGCGACGCTCCTGGGCCAGTGCAGAGGTGGGGGAGAGGAGCAGCAACGCGGGCACGCTATGTGGAGGGATGCCCCACGCCGCAGCGAAACTGCACATGCTGTGGGACGGAACCAGGTTTGCGAGTGTTGAGTTGCGAGGTGGCACAACCCTTGCGACGCTATCTCCTGGCTGCAGGCTGCGGGTTCCTGGTCGGTCTGGCAGCCGCTGCGTGGGCCGGAAGCGGCACCAGGGCCCCTGAACCCGAGGAGCAACAGCCCGAAGAAGACGTCGAGTATGACGCCTCGCTGGCTCGGCGCTACTCCCGCACGGGCTACGGCTGGCACTTCCTGCGGCAAGCCTGGCTCATGGGCCTGTTGGGGGCCGTGGCCTTCTCGCCTCTGGCTGCTCGCCTGCGTGGCGCCGTCCGGCAGGCGGTCCGCAGTCCCCCGGCCCAAGACGGCCTATTTGCGCTGGGCCTGGGGGCGTTCCT
The DNA here is from genome assembly GCA_029820995.1 of Candidatus Zipacnadia bacterium. GTDB lineage: Bacteria > Armatimonadota > Zipacnadia > JALGUG01 > JALGUG01 > JALGUG01. The sequence goes on along the minus strand of JALGUG010000285.1, from coordinate 3,604 downwards.
GGCTGTCGGAGCTCTGCCGCCGGCACTGCTGTCCGGCTTCGTGCGCTCGCACGCCTACGGACTGTCAAACCAAAGCATCCAGCAGTGGCTCCTCGACTACGTCAAGTCTGCGGGCGTGGAGTTGCTCATCGCGGCGCCTCTCGTCGCCCTGGCCTGGGCGCTAATCCGTCGTAGCCCGAACACCTGGTGGCTCTGGATGTCGCTCTGCTGGGCGCCCCTGAGCCTGGGCTTTGTGCTGCTGTGTCCTGTGCTGATTGACCCATTGTTCAACAAGTTCGAGCCGGTGCGTGACCCGGACCTGCGTAGTGCACTCCACGCGCTGGCCAAGCGAGCCGGTGTAGGGGATGCCGTCCTGCTGCAGATGGACCGCAGCAGCCAGGACAAGCGCCTGAGCGCCTACATGTGGGGAATTGCCCATTCCAAGCGCATTGTGCTATCCGATACAATCATTGCGCGACTAAATGAAGGCGAACTGCTGTTCGTCACAGCACATGAAATCGCCCACTACGTCAAACATCACGTCTGGATCGGCCTCGGGTCGAGCATTCTGGGCGCCACTTGCGGCTTCGGTCTGCTGTCGTGGCTCATGCCTGGGTTACTCCGCCGTTTCGGCAAGCCGCGCGGCTACGCTAATCCCGGTGACATTGCCGCGCTACCCCTGTTCCTGCTCACTGCCTTGGCCTTAGCCTCAATGACGACGCCTGTCGCGGCGGCCATCTCACGCCAGATCGAGTCTCAAGCTGACGCCTACGCTCTCGAGCTCGTCTCGGACCCGGCAGCGGCGCGCTCCGCCTTCTTGAAGCTGGCTGCCGTCAATCTCACCGAGCTTGATCCACCGAGAGCCATTGTGTGCTGGATGTACAGCCATCCGCCACTCGGCGCCCGGATCCGGCGCGCCGAGCAGTACGTGCGCGAACGCGCCGGCTCACCCCGCGGTGTTTCCGAGGCTCATCCGAGAAACTGAACGGGGCACGTGGGCGCACTAGACTGGACCCCACGGTTCGTTGATAGATAACGTCTGATAATATATCTTATGTCAACTATGCTCCAGCCAGACCTCAGGGCACAATAGGAACGGAGGCAACCGCCCACGACTAGTGCTCAGCCCCCTGCTCAATACCTCTCGTTCAGCCGTGCGAGAACCTGGTTGCACAGATGGTTCTTCGCGGCTGGTCCCCGGCAGGTCTCAAGGCACTCGACAGCGGCGTGGGGATGACACACGAAAAAGGCCGCCGGATGCAACGCGGCGACCTTGGTGTCGCTAATTCCAAGTATCCCGTCAAGCCTTCTTCTTGCGTCGGAAGCGAAGGCCCAAAACGCCCAGACCGACCAGAAGGATGGCCGCCGACGCCGGCTCCGGGGTGACGTTGAGCTGCCAGTCTATGTCAACGTTGCAGTTATTGTCGCTCCAGTCCAGCACCAGCGGGTTCCCATTGGCGCGGAGCCATACAACCTGAAGCTGAGGAGTGCAGGGGTTCTGTACATCATCCAGATCGAAGTGGACGATGCCGGGAATCGTGGCGGGATAGAAATCCTTCAGGACGAAGCCGTCTGTCTCATTGTCGTCGAACGAATTGCGTATGCGTACCAGGTCTGTGTACGCCCCCCAATTAGCATAAAAGGTATGGCCGTCGCTGCCCGAACCAGCGCTCTCGTCCTCCACAACGAAGCTGGAGTCCGTAATGCTCGGGACGTTCGCAATTGTCAGATCATACATGCGAGTCGGCGCCCAGCCATCATTGGCCGGATCACCATAGATGCAGAACAAATGCACCTCGCCGCTCGGGCCATTCCGAATCAGCCCCATGGTGAGCTGCTTGTTGCCCAGGTCGTTGCTGCCGTTCCCGTCAATGTCTTGATTACCGCCGAACTCTCCGCCCCCAAAGCTGGGGATGTAGTTGTACCAGGTGGAGGGATCGGCAGGGGAGATGTCAATCGGCTGGACCCACTCATTGGTGATACCCGCTCCGGGATCGTTGAGAAAATACTGGAGCGTATCACCCAGGGCCGAAGGCACGGCTGCCACCAAAGCAACGAGAAGTACAGCCCCAAGCATGACTCGCATTATGTTGCCCCCTGCAAGAGGTACATACAATATATTGTCTGCCCGAACCGCGTACAGGTCAAATGCATTATACCCTGCGCGCCTACGCGTGTCAAACAGTATTTCGGCAGACGGGCTCAGAACTTGAGGACCTCCGGCGCTCTTTTTTGAGGCCGGGCTTGGGGCGGCCTCAGATCGAGCCTTCGAGCCACCCTGACCGGACGAGCGTCGAGTACAGAGCTTGGGCAATCAGACGTTGTCCGGTCGCCGTCGGGTGAACCCCGTCCTCGCGGCTGATGTACGGCGCCAGCGTAAGCAGGTCCCGATGGTCCCGCGTCTCGCCGGCGAACTCGGCGCCAATGGCCAGCTCCTCGAACCAGCGGTAGACGTCGCACACGGGCACGCCTTCGCTCTCCCCCACCTCGCGAGCAGCAACCACGTACTGTTGGAGGTGGCGGTTGCATCCGCCCCGGTCAACGTAGAACTGCACGCCACGGCTGTACTCGTGGTACGCGTCAATGATTGCGTTCGGTGTGGTCAGGATCACCTCGGCACTCGCGGCCCGGCATCGGCCGATGATCTCCTTTAGGTCGGCCCGGTACTCCTCCGGCGAGCGCATCTTCTCATCGTAGCGAGCCTCATTCAAACCGAACTCAACGATAACCAGATCCGGACGATGGTCCAAGACCGCGGCCTGGAATCGGGCCAGGCCCTCCGCAGCGTTCTCACCGCCCACCCCCGAGTTCACCACGCGCACCGAAGCTCCCGTTCCCTCCAGGTGCCAGTTGATCCGGCGCTCCAGAAGAGCTGGGAAGGTATCCTCCGGCGCAACGTGCGGCGTCCCCTGCGTGACCGAGTCACCGAAGCAGACGATAATCCGGCAGCCGTCATTCTGACTGGAAGGCATCTTGCCACCTCACGGCGCTTGGGCGCTGACGCGCTCAGAAGCTGTGCGGTCTGCCGCCGCTGTCGGCTGGTCGCTTGACCATGAAATAATACACGATCGCTGCAATCCAGCCGGCACCGGCCAGAATGTTGGAGAGAATGAGGATCAGCATCCAGATAAGCTTGTCATTCTGACCGGGGAACGTGCGGACCGCGCAGTCCACGATCATCCAGATCCAGAAAGCGAAAGCTGCCACTCCCAGTAGCGCAACTGCGCCCCAGACCGGGAGAGCGAACAGCGCCATGCTACCAGCGATCGCGTCCATTGGCATCGCGCCTCCTCAGGAAATTGAGCCCGCCTCCGCGGCGGCCCTCGCCGCTTGGTCGGCCGGGCGCTTGACGACGAAGTAGTAGACCAGCGCGCCGATCCAGCCGGCGAGCACCACCACAAGGACCCAGACTAGCTTGTCGTTCTCTCCAGTAAAGTCGCGCTTGACCACGTCCACCAACATCCAGATCCACACACCCATGAGCGCCAACATCGCGAGGAACATGAACCCGTACAGGGCCAGCCACAGCGCCCAGAACACGCCCAAGGCCGCGATGATACCACCGCCCACCTTCGCTGCCTGGTCGTCGGTCAGCCCCGACCCGCCGGGCCGCGCCTCCTCCTTA
>JALGUG010000284.1 GCA_029820995.1 Candidatus Zipacnadia bacterium | reverse complement strand
CAGCTCCGTGGCCACGTCCTTGTGCTCCGCGATGACGTTGGTAGTCTCCGTGGGGTCGTTCCGCCGATCGTACAGCTCCGTGGGCTTGCCGTTGAAGAACAGCACCAGGCTCCAGTCGTGATTGCGGATGGACCACCCGCCCCGGTAGAAGCCGCTGTAGACATAGTCGCGGACCTTTTCCTGCTCCCCGCGGATAAGTGGCAGCAGGCTCCGCCCGTGCATGTGCTCCGGCCCGGCCACGGCCAGGAAATCCAGCACGGTGGGCATCAGGTCGCAGGTCTCGACGAAGGCGTCAATCTTCCGGCCGGCGCCGGTGCCGCCGGGCAGGCGCAGCAGCCAGGGAATGTGCACCAGTTCCTCGTGGCACCAAGGCCGGGCCTTGCGCACGATGCCGTGCTCGCCGAAGGGTTCCCCGTGATCACTGGTGTGGATGATTAGGCTGTTCTCCCAGTAGCCATATTCCTTACAGGCCGCCAGAATCTGGCCGACCCACTTGTCGCAGAAGCTCACCTCGCCCGCGTAAAGGGCCTTGGTGTGCTTCAGCTCCTCGGGCGTCATGTAGCCTTCGACCGGCCCGGGAATGGGGTCAATCAGCTCCAGGCCCTCGTAATCGGGGTCGTACATGCTGTAGTACGGCTCCGGCGGGTCCCAGGGCTCGTGCGGATCGAAGCAATCCACCCACAGGAACAGGTTGTCGCGGTCCCGGTGCTTCTCCAGCCACTCGATCGCCGCGTTCGCCACCTGGGGGATGAACCAATCCTCCTCCCTTTCTCGGCGGGAGATATTGCGCAGGTACTGTTCCAGCCGCGCGCGCCACATGTCGTCGTTCTGGTCGCCGCGCGGCTTCAGGTGAGGCGTCAGGTCCACCTCCACGCCGGGGTCCACGATGAACGGATCATACTCCTGTCCGCGGATGAACTTGACCTCATCGAAGCCCCGCCCGCAGTTGAAGGAGGGCTTGTGCATGTGGTACACGTCGGTGATCAGGGCCGACTGGAAGCCCTGGTCCCACAGCACCTCCGCCAGGAGCACGTCGTCCAGCTCCAGGGGCTGCCAGCCGCGGAAGGGGAAGGTGAACCGGCCGGTCCACCAGGCCGTCCGGGTCGGCATGGTCGGCAGGCCCTCGGAGTACGCCTGCCCGAACTGCGTGGCCTGTTCCGCGAACTCATCGAGGTACGGGGTCTCGACCTCACTGCCGTAGCAACCCAGATGATCCACCCGCAGCGAATCGGTCACGATGACGATGACGTTCATGCCCCTATTCCCCCTTGCGCCGGCGTGCCGGCCGGCTACAGGGCGTCTTCGTCACCGGCGCTGCTATCCCTCGGTGCTCCGGTCTGATTCGGGATGCTCTGAGAGATGGCCGTGCAGCGTCAGCCCGGAATCAGTCCAGCGCCAGGGCCTGTATCGTCAGGATCGTCGCGACCCCGAGCAGCACGCAGCCAAAGACGATCTTGAGGGCCTTGGACTTCATCTTCTTCGCCATCAGCCGAGAACCCAACTGGCTGCCCAGGAGCACGGCGACGGCGGCCGCGAGACTGGGCCCCCAGTGCATCCGCGCCGCGGGCAAGTGCGAGAGGAATCCGCAGGTGGCCGAGCCCGTTACGACCACTGACGAGGTCGCCGCGGCCGCCTTCGCCTCCAGGCCGCAGATGTATAGCAGCGGCACCACGAACGACCCGCCGCCGCGCCCGATCAGCCCCACCAGGAAGCCCAGTGTTCCGCCGCCGCCGATCCCCACAGCCAGTTGCTGGGACCGCCGCAGCTTCCCGCGTTTCGGCCGCCAGCCGCTGAGCATCAGCACGGCGGCCACGGCGGTAAACAGGGCGAAGAGCATGACGATCGGCTTGACCGGCAATTGCGCGTTGACCAGAGCGCCCAGCACCGGCATCGTGAGCATCGCCACGGCGAAGGGCAGCGCCACCCGCCAATTGACCAGCCGGTTGCGAATGTACGTGGTGGCCGCGGAGGCGCTGGTGACCACGTTGAGCAATAGGCCGAGGGGGATCGCCTCCGCCTTGAAGTCCATGCCCAGCCAGAACAGCACAGGAATGTAGAGCTGCGAGCCACCCATCCCCAGCATGGAGAAGACGAAGGCGATGCAGAAGAAGATCGGCGCTCCCAAGTATGCCATGTCAGTATCGCCTTGGTTCAAGTCACCCGTGGCCAGCAGAGCCCGGGCTGCCCGCCGCCGACACCGCCTCGACCTCACCCGGCACACTTGCCCCCGGCCGCCACTGACAGCGCGCTAGCGCTTGGGTGGCGTCGGCCACTGGCAGAACTCGGGCCCCCGAGTGAGCGCGAGCTCCCTCGGATAGTCGAAGGGACTCTGGGCGCAGCCCACGCAGACCCGCTGGCCCCCGGGCCCCACCCTCATGTGCCGCACCACGGTCAGCTCGCCGCACGACTCGCAGCGCATCACGTCGAAGGTCCCCGCCGGCGGCTGCCATGCGAACTCAAAGGGCTCGCCCAGGACGAGCAACTCGTCATCGGGTATGGTGATGAGGCGTTCGAACATGGGGCGTGCGATCTCCTCGGCGATCTTCGACGGAGGCACCCCCGCGCGGCGCTGGTTCAGGAACGGGGCCTTGAGGGCTGCCTCCAGCACTTCCGGTCGGACGCTCACACGGATCGCACGCGAGGTGCGCTTGTCTATCAGCGTGAGAGCAAACTTACCCCAGAAGAGCTTGTAGATCAAGCCCTTTCCGTACGTACAGCCCGTGGCGAGCATGATCCCGTCGGCCCAGCACCCGGCAAAGTGATTCTCGCCCGTCTCGACGAGCGCCGCCAGGTCGTAGTCAGGCTCGCGCGCGACGCCCAGCTTCTCAAGGGCCGCCACGCCCACGCGAAACCCCAGCGGCAGACCGCCGCACAGGTGTCCGTGGAACTTCAGGCCCAAGTCCAACCATTCGCGCATTTCTTGCTCAGTCATCTCTGTGCGACCTCCTTCTTTGATATGACCCGGCATACAACTGTCCGGACCTACAGCTTCCCGTGCCCCCCGCAAAAGAGCACCAACTTCCAGATCACCTTGACTGCCGCGCCGTACAGCACCACGCCGATGACCAGCTCTGCCTGGCGCCGGTTCAGCTTGGCGGTCATCACCCAGGCGCCGAGACGATGGGCAACGCCACGTCGAACATGACCAGTTTCCCCCGCCTTAGATGCGGTTCCGCGCGGATCATGGCGATGGAGTTCAACGGCAAGGCAACGGCCATCGCGGTCCGCAGGCCAATGCCCAACGCGTGGTACACCGGGATCAGTAGGAACGCCGCGGCCACCTACTCGTTACTCGTCGCCCGCCTCCTCTCCGGGCTTCGGTCTCTGTTCCACTCTCCGTCGCACCTCGGCCATAAGGTCCTGCAGCCGGTCGTGCGCTTCGCGCTCCTCGTCGGTGCGCGGGGCGTACCACGGCTGTCGCACGCGCCAGGTGATCGTCGAGCAGATCGGCTCGGCGGGGAAGGCGCCGGGGTCGCAGAGCGTATACTGGCGGAACGCCGTGGGCTTCTCCTGAAAACAGGACCATACGGCGTCGCGGACCACTCTGGGGTCCCCCTCGTTCAGCAGGTCAATCAGCCTGATCTGCTGCCGGTATCGCTCTATGGTCCCCCGAGGCAAGTTGTATAGGTAGGGAGTGGGAGCCTCAGCACCGATGATCCACTGGTGCTCATCCACTCCGTTAGCCTCCAGCGCGAGCAAGGCCTGACCGGTCAAGTGGCCCGGCGATTCCGGCCCGCAGACGACCAGGTACCGGATATTGGGGTTGGCGACCAGGTTGCAGATCATCTTCTCCAGGCCGATGTTCTCAGTCTGCAAGGTCCCGGATAGCGCCGCACCCGTCTCGAGGCCTACGCGCACCAGCGCCTCGATATCGGGTGGTACCTTGTCCTCGGGCCATTTAAGGATCACGCACACGGCGACCGGGGACAGGTCGTTGCCCCGCACGAACCGCCCCGACTCGGGAGGATATTCCGCCGGCGGCGTAATCTTGTGCGTCGGGTTTGGCGCCCACTCCTTCGATAGGTCTTCCGGGTTCATGTACCAGCACTCCTGGAAGCGGTTTCAAACCCCCTGTAGGACCGCCTTCAGGCGCGATTGTCGTTGGTCGTTGAGGTCATGAAACCACCGCTAGGCCTTCGGTGGCACCTTGCCTGGCACCTTGCCTTCCTGCTCCAGCGCCTGGCGTACCGCTTTCCAGATGCCGTTCCGACGGTACAGCTCTCTCAGCTCTACCGAGTCCGGGAAGCTAATCGCCTGCCCCTGGCACAGGACGGCGCAAGTGCTGCAGCCCACCACACACTGCTGCGGCCGGGCCACTGTCGGGCCCTCCTCGGTCCACTCGAACACCTGCTTGCCGCAGTTCATGCACATCCCGCACTTGACGCACTTCTCGAGCGCGATCGTGGGATGCCAGTTGACCTTCTCCCTCGGATATCCGGCTAGCCACGGCATAGTCTTGTCCTCCTCCCGAATAGGATGCGACCTCGAACTCCGACCCGCTGCTAGCGCACCAGCTCCTCAATCCGCGTCGCCAGTTCGGCGGCCACGCGGCGGAACGCCGCCCGCACCTCTGCCTCCGAGCCCACGGCCTTCGCCGGGTCCGGCAGTGACCAGTGGAGGCGCTCGCGTGCGCCGGCGAAGAACGGGCAGGCCTCCCTCGCGTCGTCGCAGGTCGTAACCAACAGATCGAAGGTCCGCCCCGCGAACTCGTCCAGCGACCTGGGGCGCTGTCCGGCCAGGTCAATGCCACGCTCTCGCATCGTTTCGACCGCCAGAGGATGGACCTGGTCCGCGGGGTCTGTGCCGGCGCTGAAAGCCGCGAAGCAGTCGCCGCCCAGATGACGAAGCAGTGCCTCGGCCATCTGGCTGCGGCACGAGTTGCCGGTGCACAGAAACAGCACTGTTCTCAGCCGAGGCATCAGCATCGCACCTCGTGGGCCTCGTGGGGGCGCCTCTTAAGCGGGCGCCTGCTCGGGTGGCTGTGCCACCGCGAAGTACCTCCGCTGGAAATACAGGGCCACATTCACTAGCCCAATCAGCACTGGCACCTCCACCAGCGGCCCGATCACGGCCGCAAAAGCCTCCCCCGATTCCAGTCCGAATACGGCTACGGCCACTGCAATCGCCAGCTCGAAGTTGTTGCTCGCGGCGGTGAAGGCGATAGTCGCGCTCCGCGGATACCCGGCGCCGACCTTGGCCGCCATGTAAAACGAGAGCAGGAACATGACGACGAAGTAGATCAGGAGCGGGATCGCGATCCGTACGACGTCCAGCGGGATCGTCACGATATACTCGCCCTTGAGCGAAAACATGGCGACGATCGTGAACAGCAGCGCCACCAGCGTGATCGGGCTGATGCGCGGGATGAAGCGCTCCTGGTACCATTCTCGCCCCCTGACCCGAATCAGCGAGAACCGCGTGATGATCCCGGCCAGGAAGGGGATGCCCAGGTAGATGAACACGCTCTTGCCGATCGCACCGATGGTCACGTGGACCTCGGCGCCCGTCAACCCGAACAGGGGCGGCAGAACCGTGATAAACACGAAGGCGTAGACTGAATAGAACAGCACCTGAAACACGGAGTTAAAGGCCACCAGGCCGGCCGCGTATTCGGTGTCGCCCTTGGCGAGCTCGTTCCACACGATCACCATGGCGATACACCGGGCCAGACCGATCATGATCAGCCCCGCCATGTACTGCGGGTATGCCTGCAGGAATACCATGGCCAGGAGGAACATCAGGATCGGGCCGATGACCCAGTTCTGCACCAGCGACAGGCCCAGCACCCTGTAGTCGCGGAACACCCGCCCCAGCTCCTCGTACTTCACCTTGGCCAGCGGCGGGTACATCATCAGGATCAGACCAATCGCGATGGGGATCGAGGTCGTCCCTACTTGTGTGGCCCGATTCAAACCCTCGATGACCTGCGGCCACAGGTACCCGGTCCCCACCCCGAACGCCATCGCCGCGAAGATCCACAACGTCAAATAGCGATCCAGAACCGAGAGCCTTTTCGCCACCGAAGCTGCCACGCCGCAGCCTCCCAGACCGAAGTACTATCGAATTATACAAATCATTCGATGATTTGCGCCTGCAACAATGCCGGCTCAGGCAGATTGTGTCACGGGGCAGCGTTTGCCCAGACGCTTCTCGGCGTTCTCGGCGGCCGAACGCTGATGGTTGCGCCTGATTGTCTCCAACAGTTGGCCACACCCTTGTTCCACCGCCGCCTCATCCACTCTGAGCAGCACCCACGTGCCCCTCTTGCGATCTCGAAGCACGCCGGCGTCGCGCAGGATGCTCACGTGCCGCGAGATGTTCGCCTGGCTCATCCCGAGCTGATCCACCAACTCACAAACGCACATTTCCTTGTGCCTCGAGACGAGCTCCACAATCTGCAAGCGGATCTGATTGCTGAGAGCACCGTACAGGCGAGCTTGGCGTTGAACGTCCATTGTCCTGACCTCATCAGAATATCGAACTTATTCGATATCATACCTACTAAGTCCTCATTGTCAAGTGAGTGAGAGCACAACAGCGGTGCCTGGACTGGCGTCCCTGTTCGCCGGTCCGCCGGGGGCAGGCAGTGCTGAGCCACCTTACTGTGTTCGGCCCCAACGCCGCTTGAAAGGCCACTGTGCTTGTGATAGACTGGCGGCACCTTTCCAGCCGTGCGTACGCCCTCTGCCGGCCAGAAGGATGGTTAACGTGGGAGTGTTCGATCTTACGCGGGAATGTGTCCGCCAAATCAAGCCGTACTCGCCCGGCAGGTCCGCGCCGGATGCAGTCAAGCTGGCCTCCAACGAAAACCCGTATGGCCCCTCGCCGCGGGCCGTGGAGGCGATGCGCGACGCCCTGGAGGACGTGCGGCTCTACCCCGATATGCAGTGCACCCGCCTGACCGAGGCCCTGGCCGCCCACTGGGAGCTGCCGCCTGAGAACGTGCTCGTCGGTCGAGGCTCTGACGAGATCATCCACATGCTCGGGCTGGCCTTCCTGTCGCCGGGCGACGAGGTCATCATGCCCGGCTTGCCCTTCGCTCTGTACCCCTTCACAGCCCTCATCATGGACTGCCGCCAGGTAGTGGTTCCCTTGGTGGACTTCCGCCAGAACCTCGCGGCCATGGCCGCCGCCGTCACCGAGCGCACGAAAATCATGTTCGTGTGCAGCCCACACAACCCGACCGGCTCCATCGCTCGCCGTGACGAGGTCGCCCAGCTCATGGAAGCCCTGCCGGAGCATGTGATCCTCGTCATGGACGAGGCCTATTACGAGTATGTGGACGATCCCGAGTACCCGGATATGCGGGAGTACATTCGCCAGGGCCGCAATGTCATCTGCCTGCGCACGTTCTCGAAAATCTACGCCCTGGCCGGCCTGCGGCTGGGCTACGGCCTGGCGCCCCGCGAGATCATTGACGCCTGCCGGCTGGTGCGCGAGCCCTTCAACGTCGGACTGCTCTCCGAGATCGCCGGGCTGGCCAGCCTGGCCGACCCGGAGCAGGTCGCCCGCACAAAGCAGCGGAACCAGGAGGCCAAGGAGTACCTCTGCCGCGAGTTCGACCGGCTCGGCCTCAGCTACGTCCCCTCACACGCGAACTTCATCTTCGTGGACACCGGTGTGCCTTCTCCGGAGCTCTACGAGCGGCTGCTCAAACGCGGCTTCACGGTCCGCACTGGGGACATCTGGGGCACCCCCAACCATATCCGCGTCACCACCGGCACGCCGGAACAGAACCGGGGGTTCATCCGGGCCCTCGAGGCGGCGCTCAGAGAGTAGCAGTGGTTTCATGACCCTTGTAGCGCCTTCAGGCGCCATCGTCTAGTTCTAGAGCAGAGGGCTCACAGTGCCTCGAGAAGCGGAAGGCGCCGGCGAGCCCTGAGGACGCCGAGATGATCATCGTTCTGAAACCCGACGCAACGGAACAAGACATTCAACTCGTCGTGGAGCGTCTGGAAGCCCACGGATACGGCGCCGACGTGTCGCGGGGCGAAGAGCGCACGCTGATCGGCGCCATCGGCGCGCGCCCGGAGGAGAAGCGCCGCGTTGCGGATCAGCTCATGCGGCTTCCGCCTGTGGACGAAGTGGTGCCGATCCTCAAGGACTACAAGTGGGTCAGCGCCGAGTACACGACCGAGCGCTCGCAGATCAGAGTGGGCGAGGCGGTCTTTGGCGGCGAGAAGATCGTCGTGATCGCCGGTCCGTGCACCGTGGAAAGCCGCGAGCAGACGCTGGAGGCTGCGCGCGTGGCCAAGCAGGGCGGCGCCACTGTCCTGCGTGGCGGCGCCTTTAAGCCCCGCACGCGGCCCTACGATTTCCAGGGCCTCGGTGAGGAGGGCCTCGAGATCCTGGCGGAAGCCAGCGAGGCGACCGGTCTGCCTGTGGTCACCGAGGTCATGGATGCCCGCCAGGTGCCCCTGGTACATGAGAAGGCGGACATGTTCCAGATCGGCACCCGGAGCATGCAGAACTTCGATCTCTTGCGCGAGGTGGGCCAGTCGGACAAACCGGTGCTGCTGAAGCGCGGCATGTCGGCGACGATCGAGGAGTGGCTCAATGCTGCCGAGTACGTCGCGTCGAGCGGCAACCACAATGTCGTACTGTGCGAACGAGGCATTCGCACCTTTGAGACCAAGACCCGCGCCACACTGGATCTGAGCAGCATCCCGGTCCTGAAAGATGAGACCCACCTGCCGGTCATCGTGGACCCCAGCCACGCCGCCGGGTTTTTCAAGTGGGTGCCCCCGCTCTCTCTGGCGGCAATCGGCGCCGGCGCCGACGGGCTGATTATCGAGATCCACCCTCACCCCGATCGCGCCCTCTGCGATGGACCTCAGGCGCTCACGCCCCGGCGTTTCCTACGGCTGATGCAGGAACTCGCCCCCCTGGCCCAGGCAATCGGCCGCAAGCTCTGACCGGCCCCAGGAGGCCCTCATGCGCCCCGATGGACGTGCGAACGATCAGCTTCGCCGGGTCAAACTGACCCCCGGCGTCTCCAAGTACGCCGAAGGCTCTTGCCTCATCGAAGTCGGCGACACCCGCGTGATGTGCGTGGCGTCCGTCGAAGAGAGGGTGCCCTCCTTTCTCGCCGACTCCGGCGAAGGCTGGGTCACCGCCGAGTACGCCATGCTCCCTCGCGCCGGCACCGAGCGCACGCCGCGGGAATCCCGCTCGTCACCTCGGGGGCGCAGCCTTGAAATTCAGCGCCTGATCGGCCGGTCACTCCGCGCCGTGACGGACCTGCGCGGGCTGGGCGAGCGCACCATCATCCTGGACTGCGACGTCCTCCAGGCCGATGGCGGCACCCGTACAGCCGCCGTAACCGGGGCCTTCGTCGCCCTGGCTTTCGCCTGCGAAAAGCTTCGGGACACCGGTGTCGTCAAGCGCCTGCCCCTGCGCGACCACGTGGCCGCCATCAGCGTCGGGCTCGTCGCCGGTCAGGAGATCCTGGACCTTTGCTATCTGGAGGACCGTCGCGCCGGCGTTGATCTGAACCTGGTGATGTGCGGTCGCGGCCAGATGGTCGAACTGCAAGCGACCGCCGAGGGCACGCCCTTCAGCCGCCAGCAGCTCGATCGCCTCCTGGACCTGGGTTCTCAGGGTATCGGGACCTTGGTCGAGCTCCAGCGCCAGGCCCTGGGCGACATCAAGGTCTAGAGGCTGTTTCATAGCCCTTGTAACAG
>JALGUG010000283.1 GCA_029820995.1 Candidatus Zipacnadia bacterium | reverse complement strand
GGGCTATAATCTGCGCATTCAGCCGAAGAGCGCGTCTGAGGCAGACGGACACAGCGCTAGTTGGGAGAAGCGACAGGATGTCTTCGGATCGGTATGATCATGCAGCGATAGAGCAGAAGTGGCAGCGGCGCTGGAAGGAGGCGGGGCTGTTTCACGCGGAGCGGGATGATTCCAGGCAGAAGTTCTACTACCTGGACATGTTCCCGTATCCCTCGGGCGATCTGCACATGGGGCACATGCGCAACTATATCATCGGCGACGTAGTGTCCCGGTTCATGACGATGCGGGGGTTCAACGTGCTACACCCGATGGGCTGGGACGCCTTCGGGCTGCCGGCGGAGAACGCGGCCATCGCGCGCGGCATTCACCCCTCGGAGTGGACGCAGGCGTGCATCGAGAAGATGAAGGTGCAGTTCGACCAGGTGGGCATCAGCTACGACTGGTCGCGGGAAGTCACGGCTTGCCTGCCGGACTACTACCGCTGGACCCAGTGGCTGTTTCTGCAGCTTCATCGGGCCGGATTGGCGTACAAGAAAAGCGCTCCCGTGAACTGGTGTCCGAAGTGCGCCACGGTGCTGGCCAATGAGCAAGTGGTTGGCGGCGCGTGCGAGCGGTGCGAGACGCCGGTGACCAAACGAGATCTGGAGCAGTGGTTCTTTGCGATCACCAAGTATGCCGATCGTCTGCTGGCGGACCTTGACCTGCTGACGGAGTGGCCGGAGCGCGTCCGGGTGATGCAGCGCAACTGGATTGGGCGCAGCGAGGGTGTGGAGTTCGATCTTCAGATCGAGGGCCGGGACGAGCAGTTGAGCGTGTTTACCACGCGGATTGACACGGTGTACGGGATCACGTACATGGTTCTGGCGCCGGAGCATCCGCTGGTGGCGAAGCTGGTGGCGGGCACTGAGCACGAGCAGCCGGTGCGGCGGTTCGTGGAGGAGGCCGTCGCGGAGGGAGAGATTGCGCGGTCGGCGGGCGAGACGCAAAAGCGGGGGATCGCGACCGGGAGCTACTGTCGCCATCCCCTGACGGGCGAACGCCTGCCGATCTATGTGGCGAACTATGTGCTGATGACGTACGGCACGGGCGCGATCATGGCAGTGCCGGCGCACGACCAGCGCGATCTGGAATTCGCCCGGGAGTATGGGCTGCCCGTACGGGTGGTGATCCAGCCGCGGGGCCAGGAGCTGGACGCGGAGACGATGACCGAGGCCTTCGTGGACGAGGGCGTTCAGGTGAACTCGGGGCAATTCGACGGCCTGCCGAACGTGGAGGCGGCCGAGGCGATTGCGGACTACATGGAGGCCAGAGGCGTCGGGCGTCGGGCGGTCAACTACCGCCTGCGGGACTGGTGCGTGTCGCGACAGCGTTACTGGGGCGCGCCGATACCGATCGTGTACTGCGACAAGTGCGGGATGGTGCCGGTGCCGGAGGAGCAGCTCCCGGTGCTGCTGCCGCTGGATGTGGATTTTAGGCCGGGCGGAGAGTCGCCGCTGGCGCGGCACGAGGCGTTTGTGGGCACGACTTGTCCGCGGTGCGGGGGGGCGGCGCGGCGCGAAACGGATACGATGGACACCTTCGTGTGCTCGTCGTGGTACTACCTGCGCTACGCCAGCCCGCACTGTGACACGGCGCCGTTCCGGAAGGAGGACGTGAACTACTGGCTGCCGGTGGACAAGTACGTGGGCGGCGTGGAGCACGCTATTCTGCACCTGTTCTACTCGCGGTTCGTAACGAAGGTGCTCCACGATCAGGGCCGGCTGGAGTTTGTGGAGCCGTTCCGGAACCTGTTCACTCAGGGGATGATCTGTCACCGCACGGCCGAGGGCAAGCTGGAGAAGATGAGCAAGTCGAAGGGGAATGTGGTGACACCCGACGAGATCAATGCCACGTACGGCGCGGATACGGGCCGGGCCTTCATCCTGTTCGTGGGGCCGCCGGATCAAGACGCGGAGTGGTCCGATCAGGGCGTGGAGGGCTGCTATCGGTTTTTGAATCGGGTATGGCGGCTGGTGCAGAGGCACCGGGAGGACTACGACCCGGATTGGCGTGAGCGGCTGGAGGGCCTGGATGACGCCTCGCGCAGCATTCGGCGGAAGACGCATCAGACGATTCGGCGGGTGACGGAGGACATCGGGGAGCGCATGCACTTCAACACGGCGATCAGCGCGATCATGGAGCTGGTGAATGAGGTGCTGCCCTTTGCAGAGCAGGGAGTTGGCGAACGGGGCGCTCGTCGGGCTGCGTTTAGCGAGGCGTTGGAGCACATGGTCGTGCTGCTGTCGCCCTTCGCGCCGCACCTGGCCGATGAGCTGTGGGAATCTCTGGGCCACGAAGGCTTTCTGTACCGGCATCCCTGGCCTGCGTACGACGCAGAGATTGCCAGGCAGGACGAGATCACTGTGGTGGTGCAAGTGAACGGGAAGGTGCGGGATCGGATGACGGTGGCGGCGGGGCTGGGAGAGGAGGAGTTGCGGGAGGCGGCGCTGGAACGGCCCAAGATAGCGGCGATTCTGGGCGGGAAAGCGGTGGTGAAATCGGTAGTTGTCCCCGGAAAGCTGGTGAATTTTGTGGTAAAATAGCCGAAAAGGCAAGGAAAGGGCGTAACACGCGGGTCCGGCGGGCACTGAGATTGCAACACAGCGTCTGCAGCAGCCCCTCGAGTTGCAGCAACGTTCGTGGAGTATAGCTATGCCTATTTGTCCGGAGTGCGAGGCGACCTTTGCGGAGGGCACAACCGCGTGCGTTTTCGACGGCAAGGCGCTTGTTGACGGGCCGGTGTGCCCTTCTTGCCGTTTGGAGCATCTACCCGGAACCAAGCAGTGTCGAATCTGTGGGGCGGCTTTGCAGCCGCCGAAACCGCGCGCGACCGCTGTCGGCTCGAGCTCCGAGGCAGACGGGCGCGAAGGGTCAGACGCCGGTGGCGAGCGGGGAGTTCTGCCGCGGCCTCCGACAGGCGGCTCTCGGCTGCCACGGCCATCCGTGGGCACGCCTCAGCAGCCGCGAAGCGCCGTCGCGGCGGGACCGCCTACAGGAGGCCCGCCACTGAGCGCGCCGCCCAGCGCGCCTCCTGCAGCGTCCCCCAGTGGCACAGCGCAGGCAGTTCCGGCGAGTGCGACGCCGGCGCCCGGTGCCGTCGCGGGCGGGCCTCCCGGGGCGGCGATGCCTGTGGCGCAGTTGGTGGCGGTGTCGGACGGGTCCATTCGGGAGCTGATGCCCGACAAGCCGGTGGCGGTTGGGTTCGGGAGTCGTGCGGTGGCTTTCCTGATTGATCAGACCTTGATCGGAATCCCAACCGTGATCGGGTGGTTTGTCACGGCGGGCGCCATGATGGCGGCCGAGGAAGGGGACGTGCATCCGGTCATTCCGCAGATTGTCATGCTCGGTGTCTACGGTGGGTGGGCGTTTTTCGGGTTTCTCGATTTCGTGCTGTTGCAGGGCCTGAAGGGAGCGTCCGTGGGGAAGATGTTGATGGGCATGAGGGTGGTACGAGAGGACGGGAGCGAGCTGGGGATGGGGTGGGCCTTTCTGCGCTGGCTGTGCTACAGCACGATCTCGAGTTGGCTGTGCAATCTGGGTTTCTGGTGGGCCTTGTGGGATTCCGAGGGTCAGACCTGGCATGACAAGATCTGCCGGACGTATGTGACCTTCGCGTGAGTCCACGAGGGCGTGACTGGAGTACTGGACGGGCTCCGTATGTCACCGGGGGGCAGGAGATTCGACGGTCTCCGACCAAGTTAGGCGGGAGTAAGACCAGGAGGCCGCCCGATGGACGAGGTCATCTGCCCGAAGTGCGGAGCTCGGAACCCCGACAGCGAGTTCGTTACCCTCTGCCAGCACTGCTTCGCCTCGCTCAAGGGTGCGAAACGGGCGCCGAAGCTCGAGGAAGCGCCTTCGCCTCCGACTGCTCCGGCAGAACCGCCCAGCGAGCCCGCAGCTATTGCCCCCAGTATCTCGGCACCGCCTGCGCCGGAGCCGCCAGCCGTATCCGCGCCCGAGCCGCCTACGCGCGCGGAGGAGCCGGCGCGAGAAGAGGCCGTGAGCGATCTGGCGGAGGCCCTGGAACGCAAGGCCGAGGTCTCACCGCCGCCTGTGCCCGTTCCGCGCCCGGTGGAAGAGCCGACCCCGGTTCCGCCGCCACCTGCTCTGCCGGTCGAGGTTCCAACGCCGGTTCAGCCTGCGCCGCCACCTGCGGTGGAGCCTCCGACGACGGGCGTTCGTCTGCTGTGTCCCAAGTGTGGAGCGCAGAATCCTCCCGATCGCAAGTTTTGCCTGGCCTGCGGCGCTGCGCTGTTCAAGCGCCCCGGTGAGGCTGGAGCCGTCGGCGTCCGGGAGCAGGAGAAGGCGCCGTGGCGCTGCCCGCAGTGCGGCACCGAGAACCCGCCTGAACGCGTGGAATGCCTCCGGTGTCACTTCCGGCTGGCCAGCGGAGCGGAGGCGGGTACGGCGACGCATCGCAAGGGGACGAAGCCGCCGGCGGCTGTATGCTGCGGTTGTCTGGGCCTGGCCCTCTTCATACTGTTCCTGGTGGCTATCATCGTGGCTCGCGCCTGAGGTCCATGGATCTGTCACGCGCGCAGCAAGTGATGGTGGGAGTGGCGCTGGCCGGGATCCTGGCGGGCACCGGGATGCTCTGGTATGCTCGGCAACGAAGTGCTGCTCCCATCTCGGCGGAGGAGTTTTTCCGAGAGGCCCCTCGTTTGGGAGCGGAGGCGGACCAGTCGCCTTCGAACGTGAAGGTGTTCGTGAGCGGTGCAGTTGCTCAGCCCGGTGAGTTGACCGTGCCGGCGGGCTCGACAGTGCGCGATGTTTTGGCACGAGCGGGGGGCGTGCTTCCGAACGCGAATTTGGCGGCCCTGCGGTCGGAAGTGCGGGTGCGGGACGGCGACACGGTGTTCGTGCCGAGGAACGAATCAATCCCCTCGCTACCTCGGCAGGAGGCTCCTACGCCCGAGCCGGAAGGCCGTAACAGCGTGAAGCAGCCGCCGGAGCGTAGGGTCGAGATCGCAACCGTCAACATCAACACGGCTGACGCCGCGGAGCTGGAGAAGCTTCCCGGCATTGGACCGACCCTCGCCGGGCGAATCGTGAGCTATCGCCTCCAGCACGGTCCGTACATGCGACCGGACGACCTGCTCAGAATCCACGGCATTGGACCAAAGAAGCTGCAAGAGCTGCAGCCCTATGTCACCGTGCGCTAGCGGCGCGATGGTCGAGGTCGTTCCGAGAAGGGTTGAGGAGGTCCCGCCTGCGCCGACGGAGGGCGAGGTGTTGGGGATCCTGTGGCGCGGAATCACTCCCCAGACCCACGGTCTGAGACGGTATCGGGCGCGGTTCATTTCCCCCTGTCTTGCCGGGCCATCGAGTGCCTCTGGAAGGTCGGAGGCGTTGTGCTGGACCCGTTTTGCAGATGCAGTACAACGCTGGTCGAGACGCTGCTGTAGGGGCGCGGCTGTGGGCTGCGACATCCATCGCGTGACCCGGCTCCCGGCAAGGGCTCGGACGATGCGGCGGAGGGAAGGTGATGTGGGCGCAGTTAGATGAGCTGCTGTTCGGGGCGCCCAGC
>JALGUG010000044.1 GCA_029820995.1 Candidatus Zipacnadia bacterium | reverse complement strand
GCGAGCTCTGTACACAGCAGCCTCCAAGACGGGGCCAACGTCAATGGGGGCCGCGCGTAAAGCCCAGCCGGGACCGCGGCCGGTCTCCCAGGCTTCAATCCAGCGGACGAAGTCCTCGGACGGATCATCTCGCAGGAGGACGAGCTGGACCGTGTTGGCGGCGTCGGTTACCTGGGTAGCGAAGGCCTTGAAGTCGGCAGCGAGTGCGCCGTCGCCGGAGACCTCCTGATCCTCGACTTTCTCCAAAGCTTCGCCCAGTTGTGCAGCCTGCCGCGCCAATTCGGAGGCGGCGTCTACGATTTGTTGGGCCTGCTTCCGGAGCAATTCGAAGTACCGGGACCCGAGGAGCTCGTCGGTGAGGCGCAGTGTCGCCCGGTCGGTGTCTTCACCGGCGCGGACTACCTCGCCGAGGACGAAGTCCACGATTTGGTCGCCAAACTCCTCGGTGCGCTCGCGCAGTGCCGCGGCACGAGGCGCGAAGCCCTCGAGGAGAGGCTCGAGGGCAGTGCGGGTCTGCCAGCCCGCGCGCTCGAGGCGCCGGCGAACGGTGCGCAGGAGACCGCCCGTGCCGGCGGTGTCACTGCGCGTGCTCGGGGCACGCACGCGGCGCAGTAAGGAGGTGAAGGTCCAGTGGGTCACCTCGTGGCCGAGTTGGTCGGTGGCGACGTCTTCGAGGTTGTGGGCCTCATCGAAGATGATGTGATCGCACTGCGGTACGAGCGCGCCCTCCAGGTCGGCGAGCGCCAGGGCGTGGTTGACGACCACAAGGTCGGCCCCTTGGGCCCGGCGACGGAGGCGCTCGAAGCAGCAGACGCCATGGTGAGAGCAGCGGCGCCCGCCGCACGCTTCCGCGTCGGAGCGGATCTCCTCGACCAGATCGGCGAGCGGCTCAAAGGTCGCGTAGGCCTCGGGGCTGATCTCGGACAGATCGCCCCTCTGAGACTGGGCGATCCAGCTCAGAAGGAATGCCGCGGCCAGACGCTCGGCCCGGAACATGGAGCCCAGCAGGTCGGAGATGACGGCCGACAGCGCGCGTGCGCAGGCATAGTTGTTGCGACCCTTGAGCACCACCGCGTGGAAGTCCACCGCGAGGATCTCGCGCACCAGAGGCAGGTCCTTGTCGGCGAGCTGCTCCTGCAAGTTCTTGGTGTTAGTCGAGACCGCCACGCGCTGCCGGCGCGAAAGAGACCAAAGAATGGCAGGGACAAGGTATGCCAGGGACTTGCCCACGCCGGTTCCGGCCTCGACCATCAGGAGCTGCCCCTTCCGGAGGGCCTCGGCGACGGCGAGGGCCATCTCGATCTGCCCAGGCCGGTGTTCGTAGGCCGGGTGGGCTCGGGCGAGCGGGCCGTCGGGGCCGAGGATGTTGGGAAGCTGGGACAGAGGCGGGAGGTTCTCTGGCGCGGCGCTACGCAAGCGGCCACGCGGGCCGATCGGGGCCAGGAGGTTGGGCAGTGACGTGGCGGCAGGGCGGACGTTGGAGGGCCGGAGCCACTGCGGCCAGCTATCGGCGCCGACCAGCATGAGCATCAGCGAGAGTAATCTGGGATCGAGCTGCGTGACGCGCTGCGCGAGATGAACACACAGCGCGGCAGTGGCGGAGGCGAGGTCGGCGGGATTGGCCGGGCCGGGCTTCGGATAGCCGGCAATGCCGGCGAGGCCCGGCAGATCGTGACGGCGGGCGCAGGGGATGAGCAGAGCGGCGAACTCGCGCGAATCCACCAGGGATGACAGCACGGGCCGAGCGTGGCGAACGAGAGACGGCTCAGAGAGGAGCTCTGCCAGCGCGGCGCTGTCATGGACGACGCATTGTCGTCCCCGGAGGCGACGAAGCAAGCGACGGCGACCCGCGGCGTCGGGAGGGAAGACCTGCGGCGGGGACGCTCCGTCGCCCGATGCAAGCGCAGAGGCTACGGCGACCGACCGGTCCGGACCGAGGGCCGAGAACACAATGTTGGCGGGCAAGCGCGGCATCATCGGCTCTGCCCCAGGAACGACCACGGAGCGGGACGTCCCGGTACAAGGGCGCGGAAGGCCTGATGGCAAGAGGTGCCCACGGCCTTCCGCGGTCAGATCTAGTTAGACAAGCGGGGCGCACCGCAGCGCCGACAAGCCAACCAGCGATTCCGGGGCGGGTCTCAGCTCTCGCCCTGGACAGCGATCTCGGATACGCTGCCAGCCTCGAGTGCCGAATCGATGATGTCCACCTGAGCCGCCAGGGTCTCGTGGTCCCAGTCGTCACGGCGAATGTCATCCATGTCCACGTGGCCCGTGACGAGGTCATCGTCCATCAGACGGATATGCTTGGCTTTGACCACCGTGAGGTGTTCGCGTCCTCCCCCACGAGTGATATAGCTTTCCTTGTTCAGGGTCCCGAAAACGATCAGGCGCGTGCCCTCCTTGACGTGCTCGGCGGTCCACCGGCCCAGGTCTCCCCACACGTCAATGAGGAACAGGTCCGACACCGGTTCGCCCGTGGACCGGAAGAAGGGACGGTCAACCTCGAAGCTAAACTCAGCTTTGATCTGGCCGGAGGCCTTCTGTCTGGTCGTTGCGTTTTTTGTTGCCTTGCCTGTGAGGGCGATGAAGTTAAGGTCAGCCAAAACCCACACCTCCAACAGTGTAACACCCCAGCATCCCACTAGCAGACCATTCGTCCGCACCTGAGACCCACTGGGCTGCGCCCCGCCGCGGGGCGTTCTCCAGGATCACCGGCCGCGGCCTCCACCGCAAGCCGTACTCACAACGCGCGCAATTATAGCACATTGCTAGGGCGAGTCAAGCAAGCCAGGTACCTGGTGGCGTCACAGAACTGCAAAAAGACAATGGCCGGCTGCTTGCGGGAGAAAGACGCCCTCTGGGCCACAGAAGTAGCGTAATCGGCTGTCGGCAAGTTTGCTGTGACGGCCCGTGCCGCGGTTTGCAAGGCTCACCATTTATGCTACAATGCGGAGCGTACCGGTCGGAGCCCAACGGCGGTCCATCAGGCTGTTGATTCGGTTGGGAGCATGGCGGCGTGGGACGCAGAGGTCTGGCACTGGTCGTCGCGGGTCCTTCCTGCGTCGGCAAGGGCGCCCTGATCCAGAATTTGCTCCGCAGTTGTCCGGAGGTCGAGCTCTCCATCTCGGTCACGACGCGCAAGCCGCGTCCCGGGGAGCGCGACGGCGTTGACTACCACTTCATCTCGGTGGCCGAGTTCGAGCGGATGCGAGAGGCCGGGGAGCTGTTCGAGTGGGCTCGGGTACACGAGGCGTACTACTACGGGACACCGGTGGCGGGAGTGCGGGAGGCAATTGAGGCGGGGCGAACCAGAGTGTTCGAGCTCGACTATCAGGGAGCCGGGAGCCTGAGAGAGAAGTTGGGAAGTGATGCAGTGCTCGTATTCGTGCTTCCGCCGAGCTTCGCGGAATTGCAGCGCCGGCAGCGGCAAAGGCATACGGAGCAGCCGGATGAGATGGCAGTACGGCTCCGGACGGCGGTCAAGGAGCTCTCCCACACGAACTTGTTTGATTATCTCGTGCTCAACGATGACCTGGAGCAGGCGTCACAGGAACTGCAGGCGATCCTGCAAGCTGAACGCACGCGAGGTAGCCGAGCGGGATACGAGGGGTTAATCGCCGAGCTGCTGGCAGAGACGCGGAGGGTGATCGGATGAGGGGCAAGCAGGTACTGGTGGGCGTCTCCGGAGGCATCGCGGCGTACAAGTCCTGCGAGCTGGTCACGCGGCTGGTGAAGGCCGGAGCCGAAGTGCACGTGATCATGACGGAGCACGGGCAGAAGTTCGTGGGCCGCACTACCTTCCAGGCTCTCAGCGGACGGCCGGTCATCACGGATCTGTTCGGCTCGGTGCGCTCGGCGGAGATTGAGCACATTTCGCTGAGCGACGGGGCCGAGTTGACGATCGTGGCGCCTGCGACGGCGAATGTGCTGGGCAAGGTGGCGGGCGGAATAGCCGATGACATACTAACGACGACAATCATGGCCTGCCACTGCCCAGTACTGCTGGCTCCGGCCATGAACTCCAGGATGTGGGAGAACCCGATTGTGCAGCAGAATGTGCGTGTGCTGCAGGATCTGGGATACGAGTTCGTGGGCCCCGAGTACGGACGGTTGGCCTCGGGGGCGGAGGGGCTGGGCCGGATGAGCGAGCCGGCGGACATCTTCGCCGCGGCGGAGCAGCTTCTGGCGCGGACAGAGGAGCTAGCGGGGGCCACCGTGCTGGTGACGGCAGGGCCGACGTGGGAATGGCTGGATCCCGTGCGATTCATCAGCAACCGCTCGACGGGCAAGATGGGCTTCGCGGTGGCCGAGGCTGCGGTGCGCCGCGGGGCGCACGTCATCTTGGTAACAGGCCCCACAGAGCTTTCGCCGCCGCCGGACGTAGAGTGTGTGGCCGTGACGACGGCGGCGGAAATGGCGACGGCCGCCTTGGAGCTCGAGCGACGGCCCGACATCGCGATCTGCGCAGCGGCGGTGGGGGACTTCCGGGCGGCCAGGCGGGCCGAGCAAAAGATCAAACGCTCGAGCGGGCCGGTGACGCTGGAGCTGGTGCCGAACGTGGATATTCTGGCTGAGCTGGGCAAGCGCGAGATCCCTGTGCTGGTGGGATTTGCGGCTGAGACAGAGAAGTTGGCGGAGCGTGCGCAGGAGAAGCTGCGGGCCAAGGGCTGCGATTTGCTGGTGGCGAACGACGTATCGGCAGCGGGAGCGGGGTTCGCCGGCGACACGAACGTTGTGACGCTCTACCGCGCTGACGGCAGCAGCGAAGATTGGCCACAGATGTCCAAGCGGGCCGTGGCGGTCAAGCTAATGGATGAAGTTGTGGCACTATGGCGGAAACGATTGGACGCATCCCGGCGGTTTGCCGAATGAGACACCGCCAACAGTTGCCGGCGGGACCGGATCAACTCCCGGCTAGGAGGCTTTTGAAGGATCATGAGGCACCGGTTCACTTCGGAGTCGGTCACTGAGGGACATCCGGACAAGGTGGCGGACCAGATTTCGGATGCCATACTTGACGAAGTTATGCGGCAGGACCCCAAGGGGCGGACGGCGATCGAGGTCTTGGTGACAACGGGGACCGCGATAGTTGCCGGCGAGATGACGACCGACTGTTATGTGCCGATGAACAAGATCGTGCGGCAGACGATTGAGACCATCGGGTACACCCGGGCGAAGTACGGGTTTGATGCGGAGACCGTGGGAGTGTTCACGGCCATCCAGGAGCAGTCGCCGGACATCTGGCAGGGCGTAAAGAAGGGCGGCGCGGGTGATCAGGGGATGATGTTCGGCTACGCGACCAACGAAACCGAGGAGCTGATGCCGCTCCCAATCATGCTGGCTCATAAGCTGGCGAAGCGTCTGGCCGATGTGCGCAAGTTTCACCAACTGGCCTATCTGCGCCCTGACGGGAAGACGCAGGTAACGGTGGAGTACGAGGACGATAAGCCGGTCCGCGTGACCAAGGTGCTGTTCGCGGCGCAGCACAAACCGGGGATCTCGCAGGACGAGATCAAGTCGGACCTAATTGAACACGTGCTGGAGCCGGTGGTGCCGTCCGAGCTCCGGACGGGGACCATCGAGGTCCTGGTCAACCGGACGGGGACCTTCACGGTCGGCGGGCCGCAAGCGGACACCGGGCTGACGGGACGCAAGATTATTGTTGACACGTACGGAGGCATGGGTCGGCACGGCGGCGGCTGCTTTTCCGGGAAGGACGCCACGAAAGTGGACCGGTCGGGCAGCTACATGATGCGCTACATCGCCAAGAACGTGGTTGCTGCGGGACTGGCGGACCGATGTGAGATCCAGATTGCCTACGCCATCGGCGACGAGCAGCCGTTCTCCACCCGTGTTTGGACGTTCGGGACAGGCAAGATCCCGGAGGAGCGGATCGCCGAGCTTGTGACTGAGCACTTCGACTGTCGGCCGCTGGCGATCATTGAGCATCTAAACTTGCGGCGCCCGATCTTCCGGAAGACTGCGGTCTACGGGCACTTTGGGCGGTCGGAGGAGGAATTCACCTGGGAGCGGACGGACAAGGCGGATGAGCTAAGAGAGGCAGCGGGTCTGTAGAGAAGAGCCAGGCCCAGGTGGACCAGCGGACGAGCCGGGGGCGGCGGGAGAAGCTTTGGGGAGCCGAGACACTGGCAGATTGGTTCAGGTCCTGATTGATCGGCCGGCCAGAGCACTGGACCGGCCCTTCACGTACTTGCTCCCCGATGAGCTGGCGGACGTGGTGGAGGTCGGCAGCTATGTGCTGGTTCCCCTGGGGCGGCAGCATGTTCCCGGCTTCGTGGTTGGTGAGGCGGAGGCGAAGCCGGAGGCGGAATTGAGGAAGGTACTGGAGCTGCTCGCGCCCGAGCCGGCATTCGGGCCGAGTGAGCTGAAGCTGGCCGAGTGGGTTGCGCAGCGGTACGCTGCATCTCTGCTGGACGGTCTGCGGTGCGTTGTGCCGCCCGGCGTCGGCCGCCGCGCGGAACGGGTGGTGCGATTGGTCGGCGGATACCGCACCGAGGAAGCGCTGCGGCAGGGACTGACGGCGCGGCGCCTGGCGGTCGTGCGTGCTCTCGAGGACGCGGGAGGGGCGCTGTCGTACGAGGACTTGTCTCAGCAGGTGGCGGGTGGGCTCTCAAGCGTACTCCGCGCGCTGGAACAGGCGGGGATCATCGAGCGAGAACAGGCCTTAAGCGGCCCCCAAGCGCGCGAGCAGTGGGAGCAGATTGTGCGGCTGGGACAAAGGCTGCTGTGGTCGCCTGTCTTGGAGCAGTTGGGTCGTCGTGAGAGGAAGGCCCTCGAAGCAGTGCAAACGGCTGGGGGCGCGATGCCGCTGCGGCGGCTCTTGCTGGTGCCCGACATTGGACGGCGCACAGTTGAGCGGCTCGCGGGCGACGGGCTGATAGTGATGGAGCGGCGGCGGGTGCAGCGGGACCCGCTGGCCGAACGGGGGACGGAGCTGGCGGGAACCGAAAGCGGCCGGCCCACGTTGACCGAGGCACAACAAGGGGCCCTGACTGCGATCCGAGCCGGCGCGACAGGCGCCGGGCCGCGACAGATTCTACTGCAGGGAGTGACCGGGAGCGGCAAGACAGAGGTCTACTTGCGGGCTGTAGAGGAGGCAGTGCGGTCCGGCTGCGGGGCGATCATCTTGGTGCCCGAGATCGCCCTGACGCCGCTGCTGACGGCGCGGTTCCAGCAGCGGTTTGGTCGTTCTCTCGTACTGCTGCACAGCGGGCTGTCGCACGGGGAGCGCCTGGACGCTTGGATGGCCCTGCGCCGCGGTCAGGCCCCGGTGGTGGTGGGGGCACGGTCGGCGGTGTTTGCCCCGGTGCAGAACCTGGGCCTGATCGTGATTGACGAGGAGCAGGAGGCGGCGTACAAGCAAGAGCAGGCGCCGCGGTACGATGCGCGAGCCGTGGCGCGGCGACGCGCGGCGAGCACCGGGGCCGTGCTGGTGTGCGGCAGCGCGACGCCCGCGGTAGAGACGTGCCACCAGGCCAAGGAGGGCCCAGACTGGGTCGTAATCGAACTGGCGGAGCGCATTGACCAGCGACCAATGCCGGAGGTGGAGATCGTTGACCTGCGTGAGGCCAAGCGCGACGAGGACCCGGATTTCCCGTTGAGCGAAGTGTTGGAGGAACGGCTGCGCGAATGTCTGGCAGCCGACCAACAGGCGATCCTACTGCTCAACCGACGGGGCTTCTCAACCTTTGTGCTCTGTCGCGAGTGTGGCGCCAGCCTCCGCTGCCCGGACTGCAATGTGGCGCTGGTTTTCCACTACGCCAGCAAGTTGATGCGGTGCCATCACTGCGGGTTCCAGCGGCCGGTGCCCGAGGTCTGCGACAACTGCCACGGCACGAATATCGCCTTCCTGGGCCTGGGGACGGAGAAGCTGGAGGACCAGTTCCGGCGCAAGTTCCCGGAGGCCCGGCCGGCCCGATTGGACCGCGACACGACTTCACGCCGAGGCGCCTATGATCGCATCCTGACCGACTTTGCGACTGGGAAGACGAATGTGCTGCTGGGCACGCAGATGGTGGCCAAGGGACACGATTTCCCGAGCGTCACGCTGGTGGGAGTGGTCAATGCGGACACGGGCCTCAACTTCCCCGACTTCCGAGCGGCGGAGCGGACCTTTCAGCTCGTGACGCAAGCGGCGGGTCGGGCGGGGCGAGGAGATGCTCCCGGGCAAGTAATCGTGCAAACATACAATCCCGATCACTATGCCCTCCGATGGGCGGGTGAGCAGGACTACAATGCCTTCTATCAAGAGGAGATACAACAAAGAAAAGACTTCGGCTATCCGCCTTTCACGGCGCTGATTAACCTGACGGTCAGTGCGACACGGGAGAGTGAAGCGCAGGGCTTGGCCGAGGAGTTGGTGAAGAAGGGAACTGAGCGGCTGGCGGAACACGAGGCCTGCGAAGTACTGGGTCCGGCGCCGGCGCCGCTGTCGCAGCTTCGGGGACGATATCGCTGGCAAGTGCTGCTGAAGGGCCCCGACCTGGGCAGTGTCAGGGCCTTGTGGGAGGAGCTCGCCTCGGAGCTGAGCGACCGGCAGCGGCGGCGCCTCACCGTGGACGTGGACCCGATTGACATGATGTAGGAGCAAAGCATGGTAGTTGTCCGGCGACTGAAACTCTCGTGGAAAGCAGCGGCCTGCTGGGGGCTGTTTGTCGTGGTGGTGGGCCTGGGGGCGTTCTTGGCAGTGCGGTGGTGGCGCTTGCGCCCGCCGCCCTTTCCGCCGAAGGCCTGGACACAAGAGATCAGGCGCTGGGAACGGGAGGCGGAGAAGAACCCGACGAATCGTCGGGCCTGGCTTCGCTTGGCGCAGTTGGCGGAATTCACCCGGGACAACGAGGGAGCGATCCGGTATTGGGAGCGCGCCATGCAGCTCGACGAGCAGGACCCGGGGGGCTGGGTTCAACTGGGTCGAGCCTACGCGCGCCAGGGCGATTTCCAGCAAGCACTGCGCTGTTACGAGGAGTGTGTAAAGCGGAGTTCGGAGGCCGCTCCGCAGTCCCTACGGCCGCTGTATAGCGAGATCTCCTTGCTGAACCTGGAGTTGGGTCACGATAAGGAGGCGCTGGAGGCCGCCAAGAAGGCGCTGGGACCGGATGAGCCCACCTCGCGTCCGACTCGCGAGCGGACGGCATGCGTCGAGCAAATTGGCATCTGTGAGTGGGCTTTGGGGCATAGGCAGCGAGCGCTCGAACGTTTTGAGCAGGCGGCGGCGGGAGGCTCTGTTACGTCGGAGGACTATCTGAGCGCGGTCAAGTCCGGCCAGGAGTTGCCGGATGAACTGCGGCGGCAGGTGACAGCACGCATCGCCATTGTCCGCGAGACGATGGATACCGAGGGGTCGCCTCTTCTCCCGAAGCGGCCGCCGCCGGTTCCGTGGGAGAGCTCGCCAGCGGCCTCGTCATCGAAGAATACGGAGTAGGTCATGGCTATCCTGGAGATTCTGCACTGTGGACATCCAACGCTCAGGAAGAAGGCGAAGGCGGTCCGCCGAGTAACGCCGGGAACCCGGCGCCTGGCGGACGACATGCTGGAGACGATTGTGGAGGCACCGGGTGCCGGGCTGGCGGCGCCGCAGGTGGGGGAGCTGGTGCGCGTGATTGTGGCGCGCCATGAGGAAGATGAGGTACAACTCGTCAATCCCAGGATCCTGGAACGCCACGGGGAGGTTGAGGGCATGGAGGGATGCCTGAGCCTACCGGGCCTGCAGGGGATCGTGGTGCGCCCGGAGGCGGTGGTGGTCCGGGGCCTGGGCAAGCACGGCAAGAGCACTACCGTGGAGGCTGAGGGATGGCTGGCGCGAATCATCTGCCACGAGGTTGATCACCTGGACGGCATTCTGTTTCCTGACCGGGTCGCCGACGAGCAGGTCTACTGGGTAGTACGCGACGAAGAGGAAGAGGACGGTATCCGGCTGGAGCAGACGACCGTGGCGGAAGCATACGAGTACTTCCGTCGGGAGTTCGCCAGAGCTCGGCGGCAGAAGGCTAGGGCCATCCGGGGGGCGCAGCGTTGACAGCGGTGTTCATGGGCACGCCAGAGACGGCGGTCCCGTATTTGGAGAAGCTGGCGACCTCGGAGTTCGAGGTCGTAGCAGTGATAACGCAGCCGGACCGCCCCGCAGGGCGAGGGCGGCGCCTAGCGCCGCCGCCGGTGAAGGTGGCTGCCGAGAAGCTAGGGCTTCCCGTGAAGCAGTTTGAAAGGCTGGACACGACCGAGGTGCGGGAGTGGCTCGAGGCCTTGGCTCCGGACCTGCTATGGGTCGTCGCCTGCGGACTCATTCTGCCCCGCTGGGCCCTGCAAGCGCCGCGGCGGGCAGCGCTCAATGTTCACTATTCGCTGCTCCCGGCGCTGCGAGGTGCGGCGCCCATGCACTGGGCCATCATTCGGGGGCTGAAGCGGTCGGGCGTTACGGTACAGCACATGGCGGACCAACTGGACGCGGGCGACATTGTGGCCCAGGCGGAGACCGCCATCGGCGAAGACGAGACACAGGGCGAGCTGTGCGAACGCCTGACCAAGCTGGGTCTGGGGCTGATGGACGTGGTGCTGGCGCAAGTGGTCAAGGGCCAACTGCCGCGGAGGCCGCAGCCGGCCGAGGGAGTCTCGTATGCCCCGGCTTTGACGCGCGAGGACGGCCGGATTGACTGGTCTCGGCCGGCGCGGGAGATCCACGACCTCATTCGAGGGTGCAATCCCTGGCCGGGGGCCTTTAGTACGCTCCAGGGCAAGCGTCTGAACGTCTGGCGCAGCGAGGTCACGCACGATTTTGTGGGTGGGGGAGGAGAACCGGGTCAGATTGTGGAAGCCGACCCGAGACGTGGTTTGCTGGTGGCAACCGGGGCCGGGGTGTTGAGGCTCACGCGGGTCCAGGGCGAGGGACGACGGTCCATGACGGGGCAGGAGTTCTGTTGCGGGGCGCGGCAAGTCTTAGGGCAACGGCTGGGCCTGTAGCGAATGTTGGAGTGCTCCGGGGGCGAAGCTCGACAAGCTGTCGGGATCGGGTGGAGCCGTGGACGAGGCGCTACGTAACAAGTTGGCGGAGGCGCACCAGGCGCGCATTGATTGCGATCACGAGCGGGCGCGTCCGCTGTATGAGGAAGTGCTCCAGGCTGAGCCCGACCTGGCGGAGGCGCATTGGGGCTATGGTTTGGTGCTGGGCTTCCTGGGTGAGTTCGAGGCGTCTCTGGAACAATTGAAAGCGGCGTGTGCGGGTGAGCACCAGGAGGCGCAGCACGTGTATGACCTGGCGATGACGCAGATGATGCTGGGCGAGTATGACGCGGCGAAGCCGAGCTTGGAGCGGGCGATCGAACTGGACGAGACCGGTGTGATCGCGGAAAAGGCGAAGAAACAGCTTTCGTACTTCAAATAGCGCTAACATGGGAGCCCCGAGAGCGCCGTACCCATGGGACACGTCCAGGTCGAGTTTCAGCCCCAAGGCGTGCGCGTGACTGTTCCGCCCGGCACCAGCGTTTCGGACGCGGCGATTGCGGCGGGCCTTGAGCTGTACATGCCGTGTGGTGGCGAGGGCCGGTGCGGCAAGTGCAAGGTGGTTTGCCGCAACGGTAAGTGTAGTGACCCGACGGGGGCGGAGCTCGAGGCCCTGTCGGCGCAGGAGTTGCAGGCAGGTTTCCGGCTCGCTTGTCAGACCAAGATAAGCGAAGACGCCGTGATCCAGATTCCCCTGAGCAGTCGGCTGCGGGGCAAGCGGATTCTGGAGGAGATCTCGGCGCGGCCGGTGGAGCTGGCGCCGAACGTGCGGCGCGTCACGCTGGTAGTTGACCCGCCGAACCTTGAAACCCAAAACGACGACTTGCATCGCGTGGCGCAGGCGCTCGGGTGGTATGAGGGAGCGCCGGAGGTGGTGTTGCGGGCGGCGCGAGCTTTGCCGGAGGCCGTGCGGGCTGCAGACGGCGCCCTGACGGTGACCTTGCTCGGCGACAAGATCGTGGAGGTGCAGGCCGGGCGCACCGAACGCGGGGTGTACGGCTTGGCCCTTGACGTGGGCACGACGACAGTGGTCGGCTATCTGGTTGACCTGGCCACGGGGAAGCGCGTGGCAACTGCCTCGGCGCTGAACCGGCAACATCAGTTCGGGGCTGACCTAGTATCCCGGGTCGAATTCTCAAACGAGGAACCACACGGCAAGAACCGGTTGCGACGAGCGGTGTTGGAGGTGGTCAATGAGATCGTGGTCGAGGCCGCGCGGCTGGCCGGGGTCGCACTGAACGACATCTACGAGGTCACGGTCGTTGGGAATGCCTGTATGCACCACATGCTGCTCGGCCTGGATACACGACACATCGCAGCGACGCCGTACGTGGCGGTGATGCGCCAGGCAGCCTGTTTCTCGTCGCGGGAGCTCGGCATTCGGATCAACCCCCGGGGGTCGGTTTATGTGCTGCCGTTGGTCGCCGGCTGGGTCGGCGCGGATACGGTTGGTGTCATGATGGCGAGCCGCCTGTGCGATGCGGAACAGCCCACGATGGCCATTGATTTAGGCACCAACGGCGAGATCGTGCTCTGGACCGGCGAGCGCCTGCTGGCGTGCTCCGCGGCAGCGGGGCCGGCTTTTGAAGGGGCGCAGATCAAGCAGGGGATGCGGGCGGCGGAGGGGGCGATCGAGCACGTGGAGGTCGAAGGCGGGGACGTGGTCTGCCACACGATTGCGGGAGCGAAGGCGGTTGGGATCTGCGGCTCAGGCCTGTTGGATGCAGTGGCTCAACTGCTGGAGCTGGGGGTGTTGGAGCAGTCGGGGCGACTGGACGATGAGGCTAAGGCGCAGAAGCTGCCGCCACAGGTGGCGAAACGGTTACGGGGCGAGGGGCCGCGGCGGGAATTCGTGTTGGCCTGGCCCGAGGAATCCGCTGTGGACAGCGGCGTGGTTCTGACGCAGGCGGACATCAGGCAGGTGCAGCTTGCCAAGGGTGCGATCCGGGCCGGCGCGGAGGTGCTTCTGGCGGAGGCGGGGTTGACGGCGGGGCAGTTGAGCGCCATACTGCTGGCGGGAGCGTTTGGCTCGTACATCAATCCAGCCAGCGCGCTGCGGGTGGGGCTGGTGCCGGAGGTGCCGGTGGAGGCGGTTCGGGGCATCGGCAATGCGGCAGGTGCGGGGGCGGTGTTGGCGCTGCTGTCGGTGGAGGAGCGGCAATACGCGCAGGAGATCGCCCGGCGGACGGCCCACCTGGAGCTTTCCACCCGGGCGGACTTTCAAGAGTTGTTCATGGAGGCCATGATGTTTCCGTAAGCTGTGCGCTCCACAGGGGGGACGGTGTTCGGCGACAATCCACCGAGACAGAAGTCAATCGGGAATGCCGGGCGGATTGCCCGCGCAAACGGGAGGTTTTGGTATGGCTGACTTGCAGGCACTGGCCGAGGCGATCATCAACGGTAAACGCGAGGACGCTGTTCAGATCACTCAGGCTGCCTTGGATGAGGGTGTGGGGCCGGACACGATACTCAATGAGGGCCTCGTGGCCGGCATGAACGTGGTGGGTGAGCGCTTCAAGAACAATGAGTTCTATGTGCCCGAGGTTCTGATCGCAGCGCGCGCAATGAAAGCGGCGATGGAGGTTGTCCGCCCCCTGTTGACCGAGAGCGGCGTCGAGCCCGCCGGTCGGTTCGCCATCGGGACCGTCAAGGGCGATCTGCACGACATCGGCAAGAACCTAGTCGCGATGATGATGGAAGGTGCGGGGTTCGAGGTCATTGACCTCGGCGTGGACGTGCCGCCCGAGGGCTTCGTTGAGGCGATCAATGATCAGCAGGCGGACGTCATCGGCCTCTCGGCGCTCCTGACCACCACCATGCCTTCGATGAAGGACACACTCGAGGCGCTGAAGGAAGCCGGCGTACGCGATAGCGTCAAGGTCGTCATCGGCGGTGCGCCGCTGACGCAGAACTACGCGGACGAGATCGGGGCCGACGGGTATGCGCCGGATGCCGCGTCCGCGGTGGACAAGGTCAAGGAGCTACTCAATCTCTAGGCAGACAGAACATCCCCCACGGGGTCCAAGCCGGCGAAGGCGCTGGCATTCTTGCGACGGCAGTGGGGATGTGTCACCTGTTGACCTCACCGAGCAGCAACCATGCAGCCGGGCAAAACGGGTATGTACTCAATCATCTTGCTCCTGATCGCAATCCTGCTGGGCGCCGTGGGACAGCTTCTGATGAAGCACGGAGTAAACCAGGTGCCGGCAGGGCTGGGCTTCAACGTGGCCTCTCTGAGGATGGCCGTGAGCAGCCCCTTTATTGTCGGTGGGTTCGTTTCGTACGGGATCAGCAGCATGTTCTGGATCATTGTGATCTCGAGGCTGCCGCTCAGCTTTGCCTACCCGATGATCGCCCTGAGCTATGTGGTGGTAACGGTGGGCTCGCTGGTGATCCTCAAGGAGCAGGTTCCGGCACTGCGCTGGTTGGCATTACTGGTAATCTGCATCGGAGTGGGTATGCTGGCATATACGCGCGGACCGGAGCAAGCGCGACCGGCGCCCTCCGTGCAGGCCTCGCAGACGGAGGCGGTGCGGGGCCCGGAGGTCCCGGAACGCTAGGGCGTTGCTTGTTGACACGATCAAGCGAAGCTGGCTTCGGCCAGCTTTGATCGTTTGTGGTGGCCCGCAAAGATGGCGACAAGCGAGGAGCCGCGCAGCGCACTGGACAAACGCCGGAACCTCGGGTCCATATTCGGGCTCGCACTGCTGGCGTTGGTGTTCTTTGTCGCCAGTGGATTCCCGGCCAAAACACCCCTGGCGGTGGAGTACCAACGGCAGATGCAGCCATGGCTGGGGGACCGGCGGCCTTGGCAGATTCGGCGGCAGTGGGCTGCCCTAGTATGGGACGGCGTGGCGCAATACTATCCGTGGCGGCTGCACCTTCACCGTTGCGTCGAGCGAGGGGAACTGCCGCTGTGGAATCCGCACCAGTTCTGCGGTACGCCGTTCGTGGCGAACGGCCAATCGGCCGTCTTCTACCCTCCGAACGTGCTGTTCTGGTTCCTGTCGCCAGCGCCGGCCTTGGCGCTGAACGCGCTCTTGCACGTCGTCTGGGCTGGGCTCGGCGCGTGGCTATTCCTGAGACGGCTTGGAATTGGTCGCGCCGCGGCGTGGGCCGGCGCGGTGTCATACATGTTTTCAGGCTTCCTGGTAAGCTGGATGGAGTTGGCCAGCCCGTTTGCCGTGGCGTGCTGGTTCCCCTGGGGGCTGTGGGGTGTGCACCGGCTGGCCGCGCGGGCGACGGCCTGGCGGGCAGCGACGCTGGGTGCGATCTGCGGCATAGGCGTCTTGGGGGGGCATTTTCAGATCGCGGCGTATCTGCTCCTCGTCACCGGGCTCTACGGAGCGGCCTATCTGGGCTGGAAGCTGTGGCGGAGGGACGCGGGTTGGTGGCGATATGCTTTCGGGTGTGTGGGGGCGGCAGTTCTGGCGTTGTCGCTGGCGTGCGCGCAGGTGCTACCAAGCGTGGAGCTGGCGCGGATGAGCCACCGGCCGCTGGGGCGACCGGATGAGGGCGGATTCCAGTGGCAACGGTCTCGGGCGCTGAGGGGCTATGAGTTGGTGCTGCTCCTGGCGCCGAACGCTCTGGGTCGGCCCGCCGACGGCGACTACCTTGCCTGGCTGCCGGACGATGCCGGTGCCGTGCCGGGCAGCTACAGTGAGCATTGTGGCTACGCAGGCGCGGCCGCGGCGTTCCTCGCAATTGTGGGTCTGGTCTGGGGCCGCGGCCGTCACCGCTACTTCCTGGCGGTGCTGGCCGCGGGCGCGGTCCTGGTCAGCAGCGGCGGTCCCGTCGCGCGTCTGTTCTACTTCCATGTGCCGGGGGTGGCTCAGGCGGGAGGATTGGCGCGGGCACTGAGCGTTTATGCACTCGGGGTCGCTCCGCTGGCGGCTATCGGCCTAAATGAAATACTAGGTGCGGGGTGCCGCCGGGCCCGGCCGGGGGCTCTGGGGCCGACGTTGGTGGCCGGCGTTATGCTGGCGGTCTTGGCAGTGTTGCTGTGGAAAGCTGATGAGACCTACCGGCTGATGAAGCGGCTGCCGGCGATATCCTGGGAGCAGCCAGTGCTGCGGGCGGGAGCAGTGGCCTTTGCGATCATCGGCGTGACCACTGCGGTAGTCTGGTTGAGAGATCGCGGCCGTCTCGTGGGAGCTGTGGCGCCGCTGCTGTGCGGACTGGTGGCGTTGGACGGGCTGCTGTTCGCCTGGAACGTGAATCCGTGGGGGAAGTCCAGTGAAGTTTACGCGGTGCACGAGGTCGTGGATGTTCTACGCCGCACGGCGGGCGACGGGCGTGTTCTCGCCCGGACGCCGAAGTCCGCGTGGTCGTTCTCACAGGACCATCTGCGTCCGCTCCTGCCGCCGAACGCAGCTCTGGCGTACGGTCTCTACGGCTTCCAGGGGTATGACTCGCTATACACCGCGCGTTTCAAGAACTATGCAGGGCTGATCGAGCACGACCAGCCCGCCCCGCCGGAGAATGGAAACATGATCCTGGTAGGGCGAGTGGACTCGCCGCTGCTTGACCTCGCCGGCGTGCGAGCGATCGCCAGTCTGGATCGGCTGTTTGATGCGCGATTGAGGCCTGTGGAGCAGTCCGGTGCGGTGTGGGTGTACGAGAATACGCGGGCAGCTCCCTCGGCACTGGTGCCGGAACGCTGGACGGAGGTGAGGTCGCCGCGGGAGGCTTTCGCCTTCATCGGGCGTGACGACTTCGACGCCCGGCGCGAGCTCTGCGTCGAGATCAACCGGGAGCGCAGGGAGGCGTGGCGGCGAGGGGCCGCGGCGCACGCGGGCGGTTCTCCGACCGCGGCCGGTCGTGCGATCCTACAACGGCGGCTGACGAACGAGGTGCGGGTGCTTGTGGAGCGGCGTGAGGCGGGAGCGGTGCTGGTAACCGATGCGTACTATCCCGGCTGGCGGGCGGCGGTGGACGGTAGGGAGGTTGTGCCGGCAATCGGCGACTACCTGTTCCGGGCTGTGCCGGTCGGGCGGGGGAGCCATCGGGTGCAGATGGTGTTCTGGCCGGGAACGATAGTGGTGGGGTTATTTGGGTTGCTGGTCGGTGTGGCGGGGCTCTCGGCGGCGGCCGCGAGCGTTAGACGGAAGCGCTTGAGCGAACAGGTCTGAGTGGATGAGGGTCCTGCTGGTATTTCCACGGTTCCGGTATCCCTCGGGGGACCCGCCTCTGGGCGTGGCGTACCTGGCCGCGATTCTGAGGCGTGCCGGCCACGAGGTGCTGATCGCGGACACGACCTTCGTACGGCGGCCGATGAGGCACCTGCGGTTCCTGATGGAGCAATGGGAGCCGGAGCTCATCGGTATTTCGGCCATGACTTCGATGGTCGCGAACGTACGAAGTGTGGCGCGGCTGGCCAAGGAAATGCGGAGGCCGCCGCTGGTGGTGGTGGGCGGCCCCCATGCGACTGTGATGCCGGAGGAGACCTTGACCGACGAGCGAGTGGACCTGGTCTGTGTGGGCGAGGGCGAGCAGACGCTGCTGGAGTTGGCGGAGCAGGACGGGCAACCGGAGGGTGTTGCCGGGCTCTGGTATCGGCGCGAGGGGCAGGTCGTCCGCAATGAGGCTCGCCCGCCGGCGGCCAATCTGGACAGCTTGCCCTTCCCCGCCTGGGACCTGCTGGACATGGATCGGTACATCGAGCTGTGGTTCCAGTTAGATGCCGTGCGGTACGGTCTGCGCGGCACGTCGGCCATGGCCTCGCGGGGCTGTCCGTACCACTGCTCCTATTGCCAGCCGACACTGGAGCGCCTCTTCGGGCGGCGGATTCGGCATCGGTGCCCGGAGAGCATCGTGGCCGAACTGAGGGAGCTCAAAGGCCGGTATCGCATTGACGGAGTGATGTGGCTGGATGACACCTTCTTGCTGAACCGGGAGTGGGTCCGAAAGACGTGTGCTGCGCTGGTGGACGCTGAACTGGGACTGATTTGGGGCTGTAACGTGCGGGCGGACCGCTGCGACCGTGACACGCTGGCAGTGATGCAAGAGGCCGGTCTGCGGATCGTGCATCTGGGGATCGAGTCGGGCAGCCAGCGGGTCTTGGACGAGATCTACCACAAGGGCATCACGTTGGAGCAAGTGCGGGAAGCAGTGGCGACGGCCAAGGGTCTGGGGCTGATGGTGCGGGGATACTTCATGCTGGGAGCGCCGACCGAGACCGAGACGGAGGTGCGGGCTACTATCCGGCTGGCGAACGAGCTACCCTTGGACGACGTTTCCTTCAGCATCACCACACCCTTGCCGCATACGGACCTCTACGAGAACACCAAGCACCTGATCGTGCAGGATTTGTCGCAGTTCGACTACTACCGCGCGCCGGTATACGGCGGCGACAGCGTGCTGCCGGCGAAGAAGCTGGACCGGCTCAAAAAGGGCGCGTATCTAAAGTTCTACGTCGGACGCAGACGTTTCTGGCGGACCGCGCGCTCCGTGATGGGTCTCTCGGGGCTGAAGAAGGCGTTGCTGAAGCTACAGAGGTTTTAGCGCAGCCGAGCCGGAACGGGAGTGCCGGCCGCAGCATACGCTGCCGGCGCGGCAGCGT
This sequence comes from Candidatus Zipacnadia bacterium, assembly GCA_029820995.1. Taxonomy (GTDB): domain Bacteria; phylum Armatimonadota; class Zipacnadia; order JALGUG01; family JALGUG01; genus JALGUG01. Next base: position 5,438 of record JALGUG010000044.1, on the reverse strand, counting down.
GGGACGATGGAGGTCAGGTGCAGGGTGGAGGCGCAGGGCCGAGGCGAGCCGCTGGGAGTGGTGAGTTGGCGGGAGCTGGTCGTCGTGGTTCTGGTGGCGACCGGCTTCATGCTGCTGACGCTGGCGCCATACCTGTGGGCGAATGCCCTGACGCCGCCGGGAAGCCGGTACACCTGGTTTCTCTGGGGAGTGGATGATGGGAACGTCTATCTGTCCTGGATCCGGCAAGCGGCGGAGGGACGGCTGACCTTTGACAACCAGTACGGCCCGCCGGTGGCGGGGCATGCCGGGCTCTTCTTCAACGTCTTCTTGCTCTGGCAGGGGTGGATCGCCGGGCTCACCGGTCTGCAGCCGATCACAGTGTTCCACCTCTCGCGGCTGGTGGCGGGCGTGTTCTGTCTGACGGCGTTCTACGGCCTGGTGGCGCTGGCGTTTCGGCAGAGTCATGTGCGCGTGGTGGCGTTGACGTTGGCGTGCACCTCTTCCGGGTTGGGATGGGCGGTCCACCTCGCGACCGGCGGCGGCCACGTGGCCGCCGCGCCGATTGACTTCACTCGAGCGGGCCAAGAGGTCCCGGAAGCGACGACCTTCCCCTCGCTGCTGTTCAACCCGCTGTTTGCGGCCGGCGAGGGACTAATGTGCCTCACGCTGCTGCTGGCTCTGCTGGCCTGGCAACGACAGCGGATGAGGTATGCCCTGGGGGCCGGCCTGGCCTTGCTGGTGCTGGGCAATATCCACTCGTACGACATATTCGCGGTGCACGCGGTGTTGGGGCTGTTGACGCTGGGTGCGCTGGTGTGGGGCGGAGCGCGCCGGTGGTGGGGCCTGGGCGCGTACGCCGTGATCGTCGCGCTGTCACTTGCGGCGCCCCTGTGGGCGCTCTACGTGATCCATTCGGACCCGGACTACGCGGCGAAGGTGGCGACCAAGACGCTATCGCCCGGCGTGCTGGGGTACGTTTGGGGCTATGGGCTGGTATTGCTCCTGGCAATCTTGGGTGCGGTGCATTTGCTGCGCAGGAGGAGCGCCATGACGCCCGGCGCGTGGGCACTGGTGTTGTGGGCCGCAACGGGTGGGCTGCTGCTGTACGCGCCGGTCGCCTTCCAGCGAAAGCTGGCGGAGGGGCTGCATTTGCCGCTCTGCGCGCTGGCTGCGGTGGGGGTTGTGCTGGTCCTGGGGCCGCTGACGGCTGTCACCGCGGACGCGGGTCACGGCGCGAGGGCAGTGACCCAAGCCCGGCGGAGGTTTTGGCTGCTGGTCGCAGTGTGCGTGGCGGCGACGGTGCCATCCAACGTCTTCCTGTTGGCCCAACTCCAGGAGAACGCCTTGGCGAACAACACGAACGTGCATCCGCTGATGCCGCCGCTGTATGTTGACGATACCCAGGCTCAGGCACTGCGGTGGTTGGCGCAACAGGTGAGCGAGAGCGACGTGGTGTTCAGCACGTCCTTGGTGGGGAACTTCATTCCGGCCCACACCGCAGCGCATGTGGTGGCGGGGCACTGGGCCGAGACCGTCAACTTCGGGCGGGCGCTGGCGGCGGTGGGCCATTTCTATTGGCCGCAGCAGCGGCCGCAGGTGAGACGCGATATTCTGCGCCAGTTCCAGGCGACGTACGTCTATTTCGGGCCGTATGAGCGATGGTACGGGCAATCATTTGCGACGGACTACACAGGTCGCGCGCAAAGCGAGCCGACCGCGGAGGAGCTGGAAGCCCTGCCGTTCCTGGAGATGACATTTCGGAACGGGAAGGTAGTGATCTACGAGGTTCTGGTATCCGCATTGGAGGAGGGAGCGGGCCGTGAACAGTAGTGCGACAAACGGCGCTCCCGAAGTCTCAGTGGTTGTGGTGCTGGCTCCGCCGGTCGAGGGCCTCGCAGGGCGCTTGGCGGAGATTGCAGAGCACGCCGACGACCTGCGGTGTAGCTACGAGATGGTTCTGCTGGCGCCGGTAGGAGCTGAAGCGGTGTTGGCTGCGGCCCAGGAGTGGGCGGCGGGACACGGTGCGGTTGTGGTGCGGGGGCAGTCCTCCGAGGTGGCGATTCGCACGGCGCTGCGTGCGGGGCGGGGGCCGCTGCGACTGGTGCTGGACGGCGGGCTCTCGGTTCGGCCGGCGCATTTGGTGATGTTGCTGCGAGGTCTCCGGGAGGGCGCTGATATGGTGGTCGGGGCCCGCTTTGTGCCCGGCGCGGACGCACTGGAGCCACCGCCGTCAAACTGGCGTCTGTGGAGTCGGTTGGTGAGGCTGATGTCCCGGCCCTTTGCGGGCCGCAATGTGAGCGACCCGCTATGCTCCCTGAAAGCCTTCAATGATACGGCGGCCGAGGAACTGGTGCCCTTGATGCAGTTCACGAACTGGCTAGTGGATGTGGAGCTCATCTATCTGGCGCGGATTATGGAGCTGCGCTTGCACGAGATCCCGGTGTCTTGGCGCTGGAATGCCTCGCTCAGGCCGCGAAGGGCGAGAGACGTTGCGGCCGCGGCATGGAATCTGGCGAAGCTGGGCTGGAGGGCGCTAGCGGGGTCCTATCACGCCGATGAAGATGCTGAATACCCCTGAGACGGCGTCCGGCCGAGACCGTCCCGCGCCAGGAAGAAGGTGGCGGGCCGACCCGATCTGCCTGGCGGTCCTGGCCGCGTTGGCCGTGCTGTTCGTGGCGCCGGCGTTGATGCCGGGCAAGGTGCTGCTGCCGACGGACCTGCTGTTGCTGATGCAGCCGTGGAAACACGCCGCAAGCCGGTACCCCGAGTTTCGGCAGGCGTACAATCCCCTGCTGGACGCGATCCAGCAATTCTACCCCTGGCGGGCGTACGGGGCCGAGTGGCTACGGCAGGGCGAGATTCCTCTGTGGAATGCGCGCGCCTGCGGTGGCACGCCCTTCGTCGGCAATGACCAGTCGGCGCTGTTCTATCCGAAGAACATCCTGTTCTGGCTACTCCCCGTCGAGAGAGCTTTCGCCGTCAACACGGTGGCGTTTTTCTTTTTGGCCGGCGCCTCGATGTACGGGCTGCTGCGGGTGCTGGGCGCGCGCTCATGGGCGGCGTTGACCGGCGGGATTGCCTTTGAGTTCAACGGCTTCTTCATCGGCTGGCTGGAGTTCCCGCCCTTTCGGAGCGTCATGGCCTGGCTGCCGCTGATCCTGCTCTGCCTGGAGCTGGCGGTGCGACGCCGGAGCGTACGATGGGCCGCCGGGGCAGGCGTGGCCGTGGGATGCCAGTTCCTGGCCGGGAATCTGCACATCTCGACGTACCTGATGCTGTGCCTGGTGGTCTATGCAGTGTTCCGCGTCGTGCTGTCTTGGCGCGAGGAAGGGAGCCCGGCTGCCTGGCGCGCAGCAGGCTTCGTAGCGGGAGCGTTGGCGCTGGGAGGGGCTCTAGCAGCGATCCAGCTACTCCCGGTACTGGAACTGGCGCCCATGTGCGCGCGGCCGGCGGCGACGTATCAGGCGGCGATTGCGAAGTGCTTCCCGTTGCGCCACGTATTCGCACTGCTCGTGCCGGATTTCTTCGGCAATCCGGTGGATCACAATTACTGGGCGGAGGCGCTGAAGGGCTCTGCGTTCCCGTACACCGAGGCCTGCGGATACGCAGGAACCGTGACACTGGTGCTGGCGGGGCTGGCGCTGGCCTGGCGCCGAGGCGCGACGGTATGGCTCTTCGCCGGGCTCGCCCTGGCGGGGCTGTTGCTGGCCTTCGGGACGCCGCTGAACCGACTGCCGTATCACCTGGTGCCGGCGTTCAAAGGGCTGACCGGGCTGAACCGCGCTATCGTCATCTTCACCTTCGCGGCGCCCGTGCTGGCCGGGTTGGGCGCAGAGACGGTGGCGGCCAAGTGGGAGGCGGACGAGAGCCGGGCGGTCCGGAAAGCGGCGCTGACAGGTGCAATCCTAACTGGAGCCGTAGTCCTTGCGATGGGATTGTACCTGTTCGTAGTGGGGCCGGCGCTGGAGGGAGCGATCCGCGGCTTCTACGCGTATGAATGGAAGAAAGTGGGCCTGTTTGGTGCTTTCGCGGCCGGCGCTCTGGTGATTGTGGCGGTCGGCGGCACGCTGGGCTCGCGGCGTGCGCTCGTGCTGCTGGCCATCTTGGCGGCCGCAGACATGTTCGTGTTTGGACAGAAGTTCAACCCGGTGGGCGAGCAGTCGATTCTGCACCTGGATTTCGAGCCGATCCGGATCATGCAGCGGGAGGCGTCCGGTGGGCATATGGTGTCGCTGGGGAGCCTGGACGCGCGCGGATTCCTCAACCGCCTGCCGCCCAATCTGCCCATGACGCTGGGGCTGCGCGACATCCAGGGCTCCGACTCGCTGCGCACGAAGCGTTGGGCGGACCTGGAGGCGGCGATGCGCGATACCCGCTCGTCGCTGGCGGAGCCGGCTCCGAACTCGCGGCTGCTGGACCTCATCGGGACCCGGTTCATCTACACTCCGCGATACTTGGCGCCAGCGGACGGCTTTGAGCTGATCTCAACCTCGGCGGGGAACTTGTACCGGAACAAGCGTGCGCTGCCGCGGGCGTACGTGGCGGCCGCAGTGAGAGGCGTCGCATCAGCAGAGCAGGCGAGGAGTGCGGTGCTCGGCCCGGAATGGGACCCGCGGCAGGAGACGGTGGTGATTGGGGCGGGCCTGCCGACGCACTCGAGGACGTGGCGGGCGCTGAGTGTGCAGGACCACGGGCCGAATCGGTTGACCATCCGGGGCCCGGTGAGAGCGGGAGAGTGGGTGGTGCTGAATGATGCGTACTATCCCGGCTGGTGGGCCCAAGCGGGCGGGAAGCGCGAGGAGATGAAAGCGGCTAACTGGGCGGTGCGGGCGGTCGCGGTTCGCGCGGACGTGAAGCAGGTCCAGGTGGCGTATCTGCCGGCCAGCTTTCTGATCGGGCAGTTTGTCACCGCGGTAGGTCTTGGCGCGCTGATGTTGATCCTGTCGTTTTGCCGACCGAGGCAGATGCGGGATGAAGAGGCCGGAGGCTGAGGCGCTCTCGGACGAAGCCGAGCAGGCTTCTGCGGACGATTTCGCACGGCGCAGGCGCCGACAGGATGCGCTGATCGGACTCGGCGTGGGTCTGGCGGTGTTCGTGGTGCTGGTGAGCACTGCGAACGCGTATGGGCTGACCGTGGATGAGCCGGTGTACATGCGCGATTGCTCGCAGGCGAGAGCCTGGCTGGGTGTGCTGCTGACCAGCCCGGGGACGGCGCTGCGCAAAGACACGGCGGAGATGTTCTGGCACTTCACGCCGGAACACCCGGCGCTACTGAGGCTAGTGGGTGGCGCGCTGTTGGGGGTTAGCGAGGCCGTGGGGCTGCCGAGAGGATATGCGGCGGTGCGGGCCGGGACGGCGCTGCTGGTGTCGCTGGGGTTCGTCGGGCTGTTCCACTGGGGGAATGGCCTCTGCGGGCGACCGTGGGGGCTCGTGGCGGCGGGCGCGCTGCTGGGCAT